>UQVA01000053.1 GCA_900544405.1 uncultured Eubacteriales bacterium | reverse complement strand
GTCATATAGATTTTGGATTCGCTGCGCGGAGCACCACCCTCCAGGGGAAGGCTTTGGCTGGTGCTACGTCGTCAGCCCCTGCCGCCCCTCATCCGTCTGCCCTGACGGGCAGCCACCTTCCCCCAGGGGAAGGCATTTTTTTCGCCACGCCGGGGGCTTGCGTACATATCCAACAAAAAACCATCGGTATGCCGGATTCCCGGCGCACCGATGGCTTTTTTATACTTTTAACTTACAGCCGCTCGAAGTCCTCGGCGCCGTGCTTGCACAGGGGGCAGATGAAATCCGGGGGCAGCTCCTCGCCTTCGTACACATAGCCGCAGATTTTGCAGACCCAGCCGGTCTTTTTCTCGCCGGTGGGGGCGGGCTTGGGCTTGATGTGGTCGAAGTAATCCTGATAGGTGACGCTGGGCACATCGGAGAGGATTTTTGCCTCCGTGACCTCGGCCACGAACAGGGTGTGGGTGCCGTAGTCGTGGGTGGCGATGACCTTGCCGGAAATCACGGCGTTGGTGTTCTCCCAGACGTAGCGCAGGCCGTTCTCGCTGCGGACCTCGGCTCCGCCTGCGGCGAACTTATCCGTATCCCGGCCGGAGCAGAAGCCGAACTGCTGGAACACGCTGAAGGGGACCTCCTGCGTCAGCACGGACACGTTGAACACGCCGGTGCGGAGGATCATGTCGTGGGTGTAGTTCTGCTTGTTCACGGCGATCTGGATGCGCTTGGGGTTGTCGGTGAGCAGGGCGGCGGTGTTGATGATGCAGCCGTTGTCCTTGTCCCCCTCCCGGGCGGTCAGCACATACAGGCCGTAGCTGAGCTTAAAGAGGGCGTTGGCGTCCACGCTGCCGGGCAGGGCCGGGGCGGCTTCGGGCTTGCGGAGGGTGGCGGCGACGTTGTCCGCCAGGGCGCACAGAGCCTCCCGCTGGGCTTCCTTCACGCTGGAACGGATGGTGACTTTCTCCCCCAGGAAGGTGATATTTTTGCACTTTTCCAGCATTTTCCGCATGAGACCGCCGGAAGTAGGCGCCCAGGAGCCGTTTTCGATGAGAGCCACCTGCCGGTTCTGGATGTTGTGGGCCACCAGGTCGGAGAGGAAGGCTTCCATTTTCACGAAAATGCCCGCATTATAAGTGGTGGAGGCGAACACCAGATGAGAATACCGGAAGCACTGGGCCAGAATTTCGTCGGCGGGGGTCACGGACACGTCGTAGAGGGCGGTTTTCACGCCGCTCTCCCGGAGGCGCATGGCCAGCAGTTCGGCGGCGTTCTCGGTGTTGCCGTACACGCTGGCGTAGGCAATGAGGACCCCGTTCTCCTCCGGGGCGTAGGTGGCCCAGTGGAGATACTTGTCAATGAAGTAGCCGATGTTTTTCCGCCAGACGAAGCCGTGGAGGGGGCAGACCGTCTTGATGGGCAGAGCGGCGGCCTTACCCAGAAGGGTCGTGACCTGGGTGCCGTACTTGCCCACGATGTTGCAGTAGTAGCGCCGGGCCTCGTCCAGATAATCCCGGTCGAAGTCCACCTCGTCGGCAAAGAGAGCGCCGTTCATGTTGCCGAAGGTGCCGAAGGCGTCGGCGGAGAAGAGAATGCCGTCGGTGGTGTCAAAGGACACCATGACCTCCGGCCAGTGGACCATGGGGGCTTTCACGAAGGCAAAATTGTGCCGTCCGGTGGAGAACACCTCGCCCTCCTTGGCCTCTACCCAGCGGCTTGCCACGTCAAAGGGGAAGAACTGCTCCATCATGGCCTTGGTGGCGGCGTTGCAGACGATCTTCACGTCCGGGTACTTCTCGACCACCTCGGCCAGGGTGGCGGAGTGGTCCGGCTCCATGTGGTGGACGATCACGTAGTCCAGATGCCGCCCATTTAGCACGGCGGCGAGGTTTTCAAAGAACCGGCCGCTGACGGCCTTGTCCACGGTGTCGAACAGGACGTTTTTCTCGTCCAGCAGCACATAGGAATTGTAGCTGACGCCCCGGGGCACGTCGTAAACGCCCTCGAACAGGGCCAGCCGCCGGTCATTGGCGCCGATCCAGTACAGATCGTCCTGAACTTTGCGGTAACAATACATATTGAGATTCCTCCTGTGAATAGAGTAAGTGGGGTGGATATAGGGATGCACTTCCGGCGAAGCGAAAATAGCCTTCCCCTGGGGGGTTGTGCCCCGCGCAGCGAATAGAAATATTCATGACTGCCGGTGGCAGTCA
>UQVA01000052.1 GCA_900544405.1 uncultured Eubacteriales bacterium | reverse complement strand
CTCTTCTCTGTCCCGGCGGGCTTTTTCGTCGATTCTTACCGCTCAATATTCGCTATCTGGCGGGCGGGGCATGCCGCCGCCCCTACCGTGCCACGCCGAGGGATTTTACCGCTCTATTCCAGCGGCAATATCCTTATCCCGGCAGCATTTTTTATACTTTTTCCCGCTGCCGCAGGGGCAGGGGTCGTTGGGTCCCACTTTATGGGCCTTCCGGATGGGCTGAGGCTTGGCAGCAGACTCCGGAGAGCCGCTGGCCCCCGTCTCCTTGGCCACCTTTTCCCGCTTCACCTCGCTGGTGGGGTTCAGCCGCACCAGGAACATCCGCCGGACGGTCTCCTCCCGGATGGCCGTGATCATGGCCTGGAACATCTCATAGCCTTCCTCTTTGTAGGCGATGACCGGGTCGTGCTGGCCGTAAGCCCGCAGGCCGATGCCCTGCTTCAGGTCCTCCATGGCGTCGATGTTGTCCATCCAGTATTCATCCACCACCCGGAGCATGACCACCCGCTCCAGCTCCCGCATGATGGGCGCCCCGTAGGCGGCTTCCTTCTTCTCATACTGAGCCAGGGCGAAGTTGTAAAGGCTCTCGGACAGGGATTTTGCATCGGCGTTTTCGGGAATTTCATAGGTCCCCTTGGGGAAGTAAATGCCATCGAACTTGGCAACGGCTTCCGCAGCCCCCTCCCCCTGGCCGAAGGCCTCGGCGCAGGCGGAGTCGATGGTCTCGTGAAGCATGGAGAGAATATTGGCACGCAGGTCCTCTCCGTCCAGGACTTTCTTCCGCTGGGCGTAGATGACTTCCCGCTGGGTGTTCATCACGTCGTCATATTCCAGAACATTCTTTCTGGCCCGGAAGTTCCGGCTTTCCACGCTCTTCTGGGCATTTTCCACAGCGCCGGAGAGAATTTTTGCATCAATGGGCGTATCCTCGTCCAGGCCCAGGGAATTCATCAGATTCAGCACCCGGTCGGCGGCGAACAGCCGCATCAGGTCGTCCTCCATGCTCAGGTAGAACCGGCTCTCGCCGGGGTCGCCCTGACGGCCCGCACGGCCACGAAGCTGATTGTCGATCCGCCGGGACTCATGGCGCTCGGTGCCGATGATAAACAGGCCCCCGGAGGCGCGGACCTGCTCGGCCTCCGTGCGGATCTCGTCCTTATAGCCGGCAACAAGATCCTCGTATTCCTTCCGGACAGCCAGGACCTCCGGGTCGCTGGTCTCGGAATAAGCGTTGGCCTCCTGCAGAAGTTCTTCCGGAATCTCCTTCTTCCGCAGGGCCGCCAGGGCCAGGAAGTCGGCGTTGCCGCCCAGCATGATATCCGTGCCACGTCCGGCCATGTTGGTGGCGATGGTCACGGCTCCCAGCTTACCGGCCTGGGCCACGATGGAGGCCTCCAGTTCGTGGAACTTGGCGTTCAGCACGTTATGAGGAATGCCCTCTTTTTTCAGCATTTTGCTGAGCAATTCACTTTTTTCAATGGAAATGGTACCCACCAGCACCGGCTGGCCCTTGGCATGGCATTCCTTCACCTGCTCCACAATGGCCCGGTACTTGCCGGCGGCGGTCTTGTAGACCACGTCCGGGTGGTCCTTCCGGATCACGGGCCGGTTGGTGGGAATTTCCACCACATCCAGATTGTAAATGGCGGCGAATTCCTCCTCCTCGGTCAGGGCCGTGCCGGTCATACCGGACAGCTTGTCGTAGAGCCGGAAGAAATTCTGGAAGGTGATGGTGGCCAGGGTCTTGCTTTCCTCGGCGACCTTCACGCCCTCCTTGGCCTCGATGGCCTGATGGAGGCCCTCGTTGTAGCGTCTGCCATACATGAGACGGCCGGTAAACTCGTCCACAATGATGATCTGGCCGTCCTTGACCACATAATCAATGTCTTTTTTCATCAGGCCCCGGGCCTTCATGGCCTGGTTGATGTGATGAGAAATGGTGGCGTTTTCCGGGTCCGCCAGGTTTTCCACGCCGAAATATTTTTCGGCCTTGGCGATGCCGGAGGCGGTCAGGGACACGGTCCGGGACTTTTCGTCGGCGAAGTAATCGCAGTCGTAATCGTCCTGGACTTCCTTTTCGTCGGTCTTGGCAAAGACCTTTTTCCGGAGGGTGGACACGAAATAATCCGCCATTTCGTAGAGTTTGGAGGAATTTTCGCCCTTGCCGGAAATGATCAGCGGGGTCCGGGCCTCGTCGATCAAAATAGAGTCCACCTCGTCCACGATGGCGAAGGCGTGTTCCCGCTGGACCAATTCCTGCTTGTAAATGGCCATGTTGTCCCGCAGGTAATCAAAGCCAAGCTCATTGTTGGTGCAGTAGGTGATGTCGGCGGCGTAGCCCTTCCGGCGCTGGTCGGCGTCCATACCGGGAATGATGAGGCCCACACTCAGGCCCAGGTAACGGTACACCTTGCCCATCCACTCGCTCTGGTACTTGGCCAGATAGTCGTTGACGGTGACGATGTGGACCCCCCGGCCCGTCAGGGCGTTCAGGTAGGCGGGCAGAGTGGCGACCAGGGTCTTACCTTCGCCGGTTTTCATCTCGGCGATACGGCCCTGATGCAGAATAATGCCGCCCATCAGCTGCACGGGATAGGGCCGCAGGCCCAGCACCCGGTCCGCCGCCTCCCGGACGGTGGCGAATGCCTCCGGCAGCAGGTCGTCCAGCGTCTCGCCCTTGGCCAGCCGGTCCTTGAATTCGGCGGTCTTGGCCTTCAGATCGGCCTCGGAGAGGTGCTTGTACGCGTCCTCCATGCCGAGAATTTTATCCACAGTCGGCTGGATCTGACGGATCTCCCGCTGAGAGCGGGTGCCGAAAATTTTCGTAAACAGTCCCATAGATGGTCTCCTTTTCCTTTGCAGTGTCCATGAAAGCTATATTTCTTTCATTATAACACGTTAGAGCGGGAATTTATAGTAGAAATTGTAAATTTAATGGAGGTATGCCCAGCACCAATGGCGAGGCTCTGTAGGGGCGTGGGCATGCCCCGCCCGCCAGGTTGCAATGTCAGAGCGTGATCAATCGACGCGGGAGCCTACCGGGATTGAGAAAAAGCCTTCCCCTGGGGGTTGTGCCCCGCGCAGCGAATAGAAATATTCATGACT
>UQVA01000051.1 GCA_900544405.1 uncultured Eubacteriales bacterium | reverse complement strand
CCCGGCGGGCTTTTTCGTCGATTCTTACCGCTCAATATTCGCTACCTGGCGGGCGGGGCATGCCGCCGCCCCTACATTCATGAACGATGCCTCCCGCCGCCCCTACAAGGCCGAACAGGGCTTTTCTTAAAAAATCAGCGCCAGCCGATTTCTCGGCTGGCGCTTGTGTTTTTCGTCTGCTTCCAGATTTTGGGAGGATGTCGCCGTTTCCCGGCAATTTTCTTTCTCCGTTTCCGGGGATGACAATGGAAGATTCTTGGGGGGGAGAAAACGGTCCCCTTCAGAAACGCAATTCATACTGCCGACCGCCGTCATACACGGTCACGCACGAAAGGTCCCAATAATAAGAGACGTCGCAGTGGCTCACACTGTGTCCCTCATCGATCAGAAAGATACCTGTAATTATGCTGCCGATCCCCGTGTCATTGAAGAGAAACCTATAACAATCCGGGGATCTCTTTCCATTCAGAACGTAGGAGAAGCTCTTTTTGTAGCTGCATACCAGTGAGCGCACCTCTGTGATCTCCACGGAAAGGTCAGCCGTCTCGTCATACTGCTCATCATGCGACCGAGACCACTCCGTCGCCACGCCGGAGAAGGAATAGGTCTTCGTATGCGGCCAGAAAAGCACCGCCGCAATCGCCAGCACCGCTGCGACAATTCCCGCAGTAATCAGACGTCTTTTCATAATACGCCTCCTTAAATTCTTGATGTATTTTTATATCGTCTCTTACGGCATCTTTATCGTATCTCTTTTTGTGTCAAATGTCAATTGGAATGTGGGCAATATGCAAATAAATTCCGAGTAACGCAATGCTGAATTGTCCATATTTTCGTGAACAGGGCGGCGGCACGCCCCGATGCGCCGAATTCCGGGAAAACTTCCGGCGTGGCGTTGCCTCCCGGCGTGTAGGGGGAGGTGGGCCACGCTTGCGTGGCTCGGAGGGGGTGTACGGTCGGACGATGTAGGAGACTATCGAACGATGGCTTTCATCAAATCGATAGCGTTCACCCCCTCAGTCATGGGCTTTTGGCCCATGACAGCTCCCCCTACACAGGGGAGCCTTTTTCTCTGTCCCGGCAGGCGAAGCGTCGATTTTTGCTGCTCAGGCATTGTTACCCAGCGGGCGGGGCATGCCCACGCCCCTACACTCAAAAACGGTAGTGCCTACCGCCCCTCATCCGTCGCGCCAAAAGGCGTGACACCTTCCCCCAGGGGAAGGCTATTTTGCCCCTTCGGGGCTTTTCGCAAAAAATCAGCGCCAGCCGATGGGTTTCGGCTGGCGCTTGTGTTCTTTGATGTTCCGGGCGGTTATTTCTCCTCCGGCAGGGGGAGCGGGGAGACCACCGGTTTGCCGTCCCGGTCCAGAAGGACCGTCAGGCCCCCGGCATAGCCCTCGGCGTGCCACAGGTAATTCACGCCGGTCTTGGTATCCACGAAAATCTCCGTAGAGCCGAAAAGACCCTCGTCATAGACCTTAACGAACCGTTTTTCCGCCATATTACTGCTCCTTCACGCCCTCCACCAGGCCGTTGGCCAGGCCCACCAGGCTCTGCATCTGGGAGGGGATGATGATCTTCGTGGCCTTGCCGTCGGCCACCTTTTCCATGGCCTCGATGGATTTCAGCTTGATGACCTGCTCGCTGGGGGCCTTCTCGTTCAGCATCCCCAGGGAGTCGGCCAGGGCCTGCTGCACGGTGCGGATGGCCTGGGCTTCGCCGTCGGCCTTCAGAATAGCGGCTTCCTTCTCGGCCTCGGCCTTCAAAATGGCAGCCTGCTTCTCGGCATCGGCCCGGAGAATGGCGGATTCCTTCTCGCCTTCTGCAATCAGAATGGCGGACTTCTTCTGGCCCTCGGCCTGCAGGATAGCCTGACGGCGGTCACGCTCGGCCTTCATCTGCTTCTCCATGGAGTTCTGGATGTCCTGAGGCGGCAGGATGTTCTTCAGCTCCACCCGGTTCACCTTGATGCCCCAGGGGTCCGTGGCCTCGTCCAGAATGGAGCGCATTTTCGTGTTGATGACGTCCCGGCTGGTCAGGGTCTGGTCCAGTTCCAGGTCGCCGATGATGTTCCGCAGGGTGGTGGCCGTCAGGGTCTCCATAGCCATCATGGGCTGCTCCACGCCGTAGCAGTACAGCTTCGGGTCGGTGATCTGGAAATACACGACGGTGTCGATCTGCATGGTCACGTTATCCTTGGTGATCACGGGCTGGGGGGGATAGTCCAGAACCTGCTCCTTCATGCTCACCCGGCGGGCCACCCGGTCAATAAAGGGCACCTTGAAGTGCAGGCCCACGCCCCAGACGCTCTGGAACGCACCCAGCCGTTCGATGACATAAGCCTTGGACTGCTGGACCACGGTAATGTTGGAAACGATAATGACAAATGCCAGCACAACGATGCCCAAAATGATATAACCCATACTTTTTACCTCCTGAAAATGTTCAAATTTCTACGTTTTCCTTTACGGGTGTCACAAATGCCCGGACGCCCTCGATGCGGTCCACCCGAACCACCGTTCCGGCGGGGATGGGGTCTCCGGAGGTGCTCCTGGCCGCCCAGCTCATGGCACCCAGCTTCACCCGGCCCACGGCTTCCAGATTATGGATGTCCTCGGTGACGATGCCCTCGGTGCCCGGCAGGCTGTCCACATTGGTGCGGGTCTTTTTGACGTACTTCCGTGCCAGTGGCCGCAGGGCTGCCAGCAAAATGCCGGACACTGCCAGAAAGACCACCGCCTGGACCACAGGGCCCGCCCCCAGCGCCGCTGCGATGAGCGCACACAGGGAACCGGCTGCGAACCATACGGAGACCAGCGCTACCGTCCCGGCTTCCACCAGGGCAAACAGCACTGTCAGGCCCAACCACAGGATCATGTATTTCACGCTGCTTCCTCCTTTCCCTTGGATGGCTTTATTCTAACAGATTTTTTTCCCGCTGTCTATTGACGGTTTCGTAGAATCCTTCTAAAAACTTGTAAAAAATGTCGGGTTCTCAGCGCATCCGGGAGAAAACGGGATTTTTGACCGGAAAATCTTTTCCATGACCGTCTGAGGCGGTCCGAATCTTCTTTTCGCGGTCTTATAATTATATTTCATGGTTATATGACCACATAACTTCCGGGAGGTCTTTTCGGAAATTCCACCCGTTTTCCGGTGTTCTTCCCAATTCATAACATTCTATTTCCGGAATTTGTGCAATATTTTTCGGAAAGTCAGAAGAAATCCGCCTCTTTTCTGTACCGTGCAAAAATTTGGAAAAGCGGTTGCGCCCGGGGCGTATCTGGTGTATAATGGAGTCGAAATCAGGGGCATTGCGCCCTATTATAAGGAGTTGTAACGTCATGTTTGAATCGATGATCGAGACCCTGAAAGCAAATCCCCGGAAGATCGTCTTTACCGAAGGCCCCGACGCCCGCATTCTGGAGGCCGCTTCCCGTCTGAAGAAGGACGGCTTCCTGACCCCCATTCTGGTGGGCAACGTAGAGGAAGTCACCGCCGCCGCCAAGGCCGGTAACTTCGACATCGAGGGCCTGGAAATTCTCGACCCGGCTACTTACCCCGCCATGGAGGAAATGGTGGAGAAGATGGTGGAGCTGCGCAAGGGCAAGATGACCGCCGACGACTGCCGGAAGGCCCTGTCCAAGGGCAACTACTTCGGCACCATGCTGGTGAAGATGGGCTATGCCGACGCCCTGCTTGGCGGCGCTACCTATTCCACCGCCGATACCGTCCGGCCCGCTCTGCAGCTGGTCAAGACCAAGAAGGGCGCCCATCTGGTGTCCTCCTGCTTCATTCTGGTCCGTGGGGACGAGAAGCTGGCCATGGGCGACTGCGCCATCAACATTGACTATCAGGATACCGTGGACAAGGACGGCAACGTGGTCGTGTCCGCTGCTCAGAAGCTGGCCGAGGTGGCCATTGAGACCGCAAAGACCGCCAAGGTCTTCGGCATCGACCCGAAGGTCGCCATGCTGAGCTTCTCCACCAAGGGCTCCGGCAAGGGCGGCACCGTGGCGCTGAGCCAGCAGGCCACCGCGATCGCCAAGGAAATGGCTCCCGATCTGGCTCTGGACGGCGAAATGCAGTTCGACGCCGCCGTGTCTCCTGTTGTGGGCCAGCTGAAGTTCCCCGGCTCCAAGGTGGCAGGCTACGCCAACACCTTCATCTTCCCCTGCATCGAGGCCGGCAACATCGGCTACAAGATCGCCCAGCGGCTGGGCGGCTATGAGGCCTACGGCCCCATCCTGCAGGGCCTGAACGCCCCCATCAACGACCTGTCCCGCGGCT
>UQVA01000050.1 GCA_900544405.1 uncultured Eubacteriales bacterium | reverse complement strand
GCGAATAGAAATATTCATGACTGCCGGTGGCAGTCATACCATTCCTAAGTGGCACGCCAACGGCGTGACGGATGAGGGGCGGTAGGCACGATCGATTTTGCGTGTAGGGGCGGCGGCATGCCCCGCCCGCCCGAATTCCATACGTCGAACCGGCGAAGCGTAAGCCTCCCCCTACACGCCGGGAGCCAATGCCCTACGGGCGGATTTTACTTCCCGAACTCGTCCAGCATCATTTTGAAAGCGCCGTAGACGCCTGCGTCATTGCCCAGGGTGGCCAGGGTAAAGACCGTGCCGGAATTGGCGTGGAAGCAATACTTGGCGAAGGACTTCCGGACCCCCTCCAGCAGCGGCTCTCCGGCCTTGCTGACACCGCCGCCCAGCACCAATGCCTCCGGGTCCACGGTGGCGCAGACGTTGGCCAGGGCCTCGCCCAGCAGGTCGAAGAACTGGTCCAGGACCTTCTTCGCCAGCACGTCGCCCTTGGCGGCGGCGTCGAAAATGGCCTTGCTGCTCAGGTCCTCCGGGTCCAGACTGGTCTCTCCGTTGAAGCTGGCCATGGCCCGCCGGGCCAGCCGGACCACGCCGGTGGCGGAGCAATACTGCTCCACGCAGCCGTATTTTCCGCAGGTGCACTGCTCCGTTTCCAGCCTGTTCAGCGTCATGTGGCCGATCTCGCCGCCGGCGCCGTGGACTCCGTGGAGGATATGCCCGTCCACGATGAGGCCGCCGCCGACACCCGTACCCAGCGTCACCATGACCATGTTCTCAAAGCCTTTGCCGCCGCCCTTCCAGGCCTCGCCCAGAGCGGCCACGTTGGCGTCGTTGCCCGCCTTTACCGGCAGACCCGTGCGCTTGCCCAGTTCTTCATGGATATTGAACCGGCCCCAGCCCAGATTCACGCAGCGGTTGACCACGCCCTTGGCGGTGACGGGGCCGGGAACGCCGATGCCGATGCCCAGCACATCTTGCTTGTCGATGCCGTAGGTGTCCAGCCACTTGAGGCAGGATTCGGCAATGTCATTTAAGATGCGGCTGCCGCCGTCCCGGGTGTCCGTGGGAATTTCCCACTTGTAGCGGGGTTCGCCCTCCCGGTCGAAGAGCGCCATTTTGACGGTGGTGCCGCCTAAGTCGATTCCAAAGCCATATTGCATGGAAAGTCCTCCTTATATCTTCTTGCACTCCATTATACAGGAAAGCGCACCAAAATACCAGAGGGGCAGCAGGCGAAATTTTGAAATATTTTGAAACTTTGCTTCTTCCTCTTGCGTTTGCGGCGATTTTGCGGTAACATATAGCCGTAAGCATTTAAGGAAACTCTGAATAAATCGTCTGCGGCCGAGCGGCGAATCTTTTGCTCCCAGCCTGCAGTTCGAAGCCAAAATCTTGTGCCGTCGGCTCTTTTTAATCAGAGCTTCCTTCAATACAAGCAGAAAGGATGAACCACTGCAATGATCAAAGTTGATATTTCCAATGTCTGGGGTCAGCTGTCCCTGCCGGACCTGCTGGCCACCGAGAAAGAGGTCGCCGCTGCCCACGCAGCCCTGACCGATCACACCGGCGCTGGCAGCGATTTCCATGGCTGGCTGGACCTGCCTACCACCCAGGAGACCCCGGAGATGCACCGCATCCAGGAGGCCGCCGACCGTATCCGTGCCAACAGCGACGTATTTATCGTCATCGGCATCGGCGGCAGCTACCTGGGACCCCGTGCCGCCATTGAGCTGCTCCAGGGCTGCAACCACAACCTGGGCAAGGGCAAGGGCAACCCCCAGGTGTTCTTCGCCGGCAACGGCCTGTCCACCCGGTACTGGAACGAGCTGTGCCGCCTGCTGGAGGGCAAGGACTTCTCCATTGCCATCATCTCCAAGTCCGGCACCACCACCGAGCCTGCCATCGCCACCCGTGCCCTGCGCTGGATGCTGGAGCGGAAGTACGGCACCGACGGTGCCAAGAAGCGCATCTACGCCATCACCGACCCCTGCAAGGGCGCTCTGCGGCAGATGGCCGAGGAAGAGGGCTGGGAGACCTTCGTCATTCCTCCCGATGTGGGCGGCCGGTTCAGCGTGCTGTCTCCCGTGGGCCTGCTGCCCATGGCCGTGGCCGGAATCGACATCCGTCAGGTGATGGCCGGTGCTGCCGAGGCCAAGGAGACCTATAACCTCCGGTCCTTCGAGAACCCCGTGTGGCTCTACGCCGCTACCCGGAACCTGCTGTACCGCAACGGCAAGGTCATGGAGATCTTCGAGTCCTATGAGCCCAGCTTCAAGATGTTCGGCGGCTGGTGGCAGCAGCTCTTCGGCGAGTCCGAGGGCAAGGACGGCAAGGGCATCTTCCCCGTTTCCGCCGAGTTCACTGCCGACCTGCACTCCCTGGGCCAGATGATCCAGCAGGGCGAGCGGAATATGTTCGAGACCATGGTCCGCTTTGCACCCCCCGAGCATCGCTACACCATCGGCGGCGATTACAAGAACCTGGACGGCCTGAACTATCTGGAGGGCAAGACCCTGGACTTCGTGGACGAGCAGGCCTTCCGCGGCACCGTGGCGGCCCATGTGGACGGCGGCGTGCCCGTGATGGTCATGGACTGCGGCGAGCTGAACGACGCCAAGGTGGGCGAGATGTTCTACTTCCTGGAGCTGTGCTGCGGTGTCAGCGCCTATATGCTGGGCGTGAACCCCTTCAACCAGCCCGGTGTGGAGTTCTATAAGCGCAATATGTTCCACCTGCTGGGCAAGCCCGGATATGAAAATTGAAATTTTTGGAAAATTCCCAAAAACCTATTGCAAAATCCGACAGGAACTGGTAAAATGTAGTCAACCATTCCCCCACAATGGTAGAGCAAAGGAGGATAATTCCCATGATTCATGTTATTATGGGCCTGAAAGGCTCCGGTAAGACCAAGAAGCTCATCGATTCCATCCACGAGGCTGTGGAACACGCCAGCGGCGATGTGGTCTGCATCGAGTACGGCAAGAAGCTGACCTACGACGTGAACTACCGGGTTCGCCTGGTGGACTCCGAGGAGTACGGCATCCGCAACCTGGATATGCTCAAGGGCTTCCTGAGCGGCCTGCACGCCGGTAACTTTGATATTACCCAGGTCTACATTGACAATCTCTATAAGACCATCGGCAACGACCGGGCAGCCGGTGAGGCGTTCATTCTCTGGGCGGCCGACTTCGCTGCTGCGAACAGTATGGAAATCACCATGACGGTTTCCGACGATCCCGCACTGGCATCCGAGGCCGTTAAGAAGTATCTGTAATTCCGCACTGCAAGATCGCCGCTGATTTTTCAGCGGCGATTTTCCTTGGCTTTATATCCATAGAAAGGATGCAATCCACAATGATCCAATTCCGGCCGTTGGCAATTTCCAAAAAGGCTGTATATGACGAGATATTGGCTTCGGCGGTCCACCGGGGCTGCGAATATAACTTTACGAACCTGTACCTCTGGGGCCAGCAGCGCTATGCCATGGTGGACGGCTTCATGGTCCTTTTCTCCCAGTTCAGCGAAAAGAGCGTGTATCCCTATCCGGTGGGCAAGGGAGACCCCAAGGCCGCCCTGGACGCCATCCGGCAGGATGCTGCCGACCGAGGCATCGTCTGCACCCTGACCTGCATGAGCGCCGAAGACTGCGAGACGCTGGAGCGGCTCTATCCCGGAGAATTCGACATCCGCTCCGACCGGGATTCCTTCGACTATGTGTATAACATTGAGGACCTGGCGGAGCTGCGCGGCAAGCGGCTGCAAAAAAAGCGCAACCATCTGAATAATTTCATGCGGATCCATCCCCGCTGCCGGATCTATCCCCTCAATGACGGCAGCACCCAGAACATCCGGGAAATGCTGGACCGGTGGTACGCACGGAAGTTCCGGGAGGGAGAAGCAGACCGGGACCTGCATCTGGAGCAGGCGGCCGTGAGCCGGGCTTTGCAGCACCGGAAGACCCTGGACATGGAGGGCATTTTCCTGGAGGACAACGGCGAAATTCTGGCGATGACCCTGGGAAGCTTCCTGAGCAAGGATACCTTTGACGTGCAGTTTGAAAAGGCCCTGCCGGACGTGGAGGGGGCCTATACCGCCGTGAATCAGATGTTTGCCAAGACCCTGCGGGAAAAATACCCGGACCTTCGTTACCTGAACCGGGAGGACGATCTGGGCGCTCCGGGATTGCGGCAGGCCAAGCTGTCCTATTACCCGGCTTTCTTCAATGAGAAATACTGTGCCGTCCCCAAGGACAGGGAATGAGGCCCGGCTGCGCCAGCTGTGGCGGCAGGTTTTTGAGGACCCGGAGGACTTCCTGGACCTGTTTTTCGGTCTGCCGGGGTGCCTGAACCGGTGCTGTACGGCTGGCCGGGACGGAAAAGTTGTCTCAGCCCTTTACTGGTTCGACTGCGATTTCCGGGGACGGAAGCTGGCCTATCTTTACGGTGCAGCCACGGACCCGGCCTATTGGGGCCAAGGAATTTTCCGGGAACTGATGGAAGATTACCATGCCGTCCTGCGGGAACGGGGCTATGCAGGCAGCCTGCTGGTCCCGGCGAAGGGACTGGCTGGAATGTACGAAAAAATGGGCTACCGGTACGTCTGCTACCGGAAGGTCTGGACGGCGCAGGCCGGGGAAAGCCCTGCGGCGCTGGCGGAGGTTTCGGCGGAGGAATTCGGCCGTTTGCGGGCGGAATATCTGCCGGAAAATGCCGTGTCCCAGACGGGAACGAATCTGACGTTTCTGGCGGGACAGGCAAAATTATTCCGGGGAGCAGATTTTCTGCTGGCGGCGGAGACGAAGCCCTTCCGGGGCATTGAGCTGCTGGGAAATGCCGAAGCCGCCCCCGGGATTTTGCGGGCATTGGGCGAAAAAGAGGGAGTTTTCAGTACGATTGGGAGCGAAACGCCCTTTGCCATGTACCACGCCCTCCAACCCGGCCCGGAACCGACCTATTTCGGTCTGGCGTTTGATTGAGAAGCAATTTTGTGCCAGCGTGCCCGGCGCTGCAGGGGCCATATATCGATTCCCGCCATCGGCGGGAATTTTTTGCGTTTGTAGGAAACCTCTCGGCGTGGCGTTGTAGGGGCGGCGGCATGCCCCGCCCGCCCGAATTCCGGGGAGACTTCCGGCGAGGCGTTTGCCTCCCCTGTGTAGGGGGAGGTGTCACCGAAGGTGACGGAGGGGGTGTACGGTTGGACGAAGCAGAAGTGTACCGACCCTTCTGAGGAATGCCTTCCCCTCCAGGGGAAGCCTTTTCTCAGAAGTACCGGGCCAGTCCCTCCTGCTGGAGCGTGCCCGTCAAGGGGCGGGGCAAAACAGGGCGTTCAGCGGATTCTGCACCGGAATTTGAAA
>UQVA01000049.1 GCA_900544405.1 uncultured Eubacteriales bacterium | reverse complement strand
GGGTGGTGCTCCGCGCAGCGAATCCAAAATCTTTATGACTGCCGGTGGCAGTCATACCATTCCTAAGTGGTCCGGCTCAAGCCGGACCGGATGAGGGGCGGTAGGGACTTTCGACGACGCACCGTCCAAAGCCTTCCCCTCCAGGGGAAGCCTTTCCTCAAAAGTACGGGGCCGGTTCCTCAGAGTTAAGGCTCCCCTACATGCCGGAAAATTTTCTTTTTCACTTCTCCCACCCAACGCCCATGGAGGTATTCTTATGCGTTATCATTCCACCCGATCGGCCACGGAATTTGTCTCCGGGCCGGAGGCCATTCTGCAGGGCCTTGCCCCCGACGGCGGCCTGTATGTGCCGGAAAACCTGCCAAAGCTGGACATTCCCCAACTTCTGACCCGTTCTCCCATGGACATGGCCTCGGACATTCTCGCCGCTTTCCTGCCGGAACTGCCCGATATGCCCGGCCTGGTCCGCTCCGCCTACACCGGCAAATTTGCCGACAGCACCCTGACCCCCACGGCCTCCGTGGGCGACTTCACCGTCACGGAGTTGTTCCGTGGCCCCACCAGCGCCTTCAAGGACGTGGCCCTTTGTATGCTGCCCCGGCTGCTGGTGGCCTCCAAGGCCGCCCTGGGCCGCAGCGAGAATACCCTCATCCTGACGGCCACCTCCGGGGACACCGGCAAGGCCGCTTTGGAGGGTTTTCGGGACGTTCCTGGGGTCAAAATCTGCGTTTTTTACCCGGATGGGGGCGTTTCGCCCATTCAGCGGAGCCAGATGGTCACCCAGCAGGGGGACAATGTGGCCGTGTTCGGCATCCGGGGGAACTTTGACGATGCCCAGACCGGCGTGAAAAATATTTTCGCCCAATGCGAGAACGGCTTCCTGCCGGGAGGCGTCAGCCGCCTGTCCAGCGCCAACTCCATCAACATCGGCCGGCTGCTGCCCCAGATCACCTATTATTTCAAGACTTATGCCGATCTTTTGGCCTGCGGCACCATTCAAATGGGCGAAACCGTGAACTTTTCCGTTCCCACCGGGAATTTCGGGGACATTTTTGCCGGATTCCTGGCAAAAGAGCTGGGCCTGCCCCTGGGCCGTCTGGTCTGCGCCTCCAATGCCAATAAGGTGCTGACGGACTTCCTCCGCTCCGGCGTGTACGACCGGCGGCGGCCCCTGCACAGGACCCTGTCTCCGTCCATGGACATTCTGGTGTCCTCCAACTTAGAGCGGCTTCTGTGGTACGTCACCGACGAAAAGAAGGTCAGGCAACTGATGGATTCTCTGAACTCCGAGGGCCGCTATGAGATTCCCAGAGAGATTTTCTGGATAATTGCCGAACATTTTTACGGATGTTTTGCCGACGATGAGACCGCCGTGGAGACCATCCGCCGGGTCTGGCGGGACCACGGCTACCTGCTGGACCCCCACACGGCCACAGGCTGGGCCGCCGCCGAAAAATACCGCAGCGTTACCTCTGACACCCGGCCCATGGCGGTGCTGTCCACCGCTTCGCCCTTCAAGTTCCCCGCCGCCGTGCTGAAGGCACTGGACGCAGCCCCCACCGGGGATGATTTCGAGGATTTGCGGAAGATTTCCGCCATTTCCGGCTTGCCTATCCCGGAAAACCTGGCGAATTTGGAACATCTGCCCGCAAAACATACGAATGTCATCGATAAAGACGAAATGCTCGATGTCGTCCGGGGGATGTGAGGTCCGCCAAAGCGCCTTGGCCCCCTCATAAGAGGGGGCCAAGAGATGGTGCAAACCGTCAGTGCGTCCCGCCCCTCATCCGTCTCGGCGAACGCCGAGCCACTTAGGAATGGTATGACTGCCATCGGCAGTCATGAATATTTCTATTCGCTGCGCGGGGCACAACCCCCAGGGGAAGGCATCCCTCAGCAGAACCAAGCCCCTGCGTTCAGGGGGAAGGCTATCCTCAGATAACCCCACATTTTCAACCCATTCCACACAATATATAAAGGAGTTCTGCCATGTCATCCGTTACCATTCGCGTTCCCGCTACCACCGCCAACCTGGGGCCGGGGTTCGATGCCTTCGGCTGCGCCCTGAGCCTGTACACCGACGTGACCTTCGAGGAGACCGACGTGGGTCTTGAAATCACCGGCTGCGACGAGGCCTACACCGGCCCGGACAACATGGCCTACACCGCCTTCTGCGCCGTGCTGGCCTCCCTCAGCGAGGAGGTCCGGGGCGTAAAAATTCACATTGAATCCCAAATCCCCATCTGCAGAGGCCTTGGTTCCTCCGCCGCCCTGCTGGTGGCCGGTGCCATGGGCGCCAACCTGCTCCGGGGCAACAAGCTCTCCACCCAGGGTCTGCTGAACATCACCAACGCCATGGAGGGACATCCGGACAACCTGGCCCCGGCCTTTTACGGCGGCCTCACCGCCTCCATGGTGGACAACGGCCTGCCCGTGACGGTGAATTTCCCCCTGCACCCGGATTGGGAGTTCCTGGCGCTGGTGCCGGATTTCAACCTGCCCACCCCCCTGGCCCGGTCCGTGCTGCCCACGGAGATTCCCCGGTCCGATGCCGTTTACAACATCGCCCACGGCGCCATGGTGCTGAAGGCCCTGGAATTAGGGGACGAGAAGCTGCTGCGCAATGCCATGCAGGACCGGCTCCATCAGGGCTACCGGAAGAAGCTCATCCCGGATTTTGACGCCATTCAGGCCCTCATCCGCACCACCGGGGCGGCGTTCTGCCTGTCCGGAGCGGGCCCCACCCTGCTGTGCATCACCCAGGACCCGGGCCTGGAGGAAAAGCTCACGGAAAAGCTGCCGAAGATCACCACCGCCCATTGGGACATCCTGCCACTGCATATCGAATTCCAGGGCGCCCACCGGGTGTAAAAAAGGCCGAAGGGGTGAAGCCCTTGGCCCCCTCTCAGAGGGGCAGGCCGGACGAGGGGCGGTAGGCAGTTGGATTTTGAATGTAGGGGCGAGGCACGCCTCGCCCGCCAGTCTACAATTCCAGAGTAGTTAAAATCGACGCTGCAACTGATGGGACAGAGCAAAGGCTTCCCCTGGAGGGGAAGCTGGCGCAACGTCAGTTGCGACTGATGAGGTCGAAGCTAAAAATTATCACCATGGGATGGTACAAAATTGCTACCTTCGACCTCATCCGGTCCGGCTTGAGCCGGACCACCTTCCCCAAGGGGAAGGCTATTTTTTGCCTCACCGGGAGATTTTACAGGATTCCGCCTGCCCCTCTCAGCACCCTTCGATGAGCGTGCGGAAGCGGGGGAGGCTGCGGAGGATGGTATCGTAGCTGACGCAATAGCAAATGCGGAAATAGCCCGGACAGCCGAAGCCTGCGCCGGGGACCAGCAGCAGGTCCAGCGCCTTGGCCCGTTCAAAAAATTCCGCCTCGTTTTCCGTGGGGACCTTCACGAACAGGTAAAAGGCCCCCTCCGGCTTGGCCGCCTGGTAGCCCATGGCCGTCAGGCCGTCGTACAAGGCCCGTCGGTTGACGTCGTAGGCCTCCAGGTCCGGCCGGACCGAGGCACACCGGGCAATCACCTGCTGCATGAGGGATGGGGCGCAGACGTGACCCGCCGCCCGGGCAGCGCCCAACACGGCGGCGTAAATCTGCGCGCTGTCCGCAGCGGCTCTGGGCACATACACATAGCCGATGCGCTCGCCGGGCAGGGACAGGGACTTGGAGTAGGAATAGCACACGATGGTGTCCCGATAAATGCACGGAACGAAGGGCACTTCTATCCCATCATAGACCAGTTCCCGATAAGGCTCATCGGAAATGAGATAGATGGGATGGCCAAATTCCACACTTTTTCTCGTCAGAATCTCGGAAAGTGCCTGCAAAGTCTCTCTGGAATACACAGTTCCGGATGGATTGCTGGGAGAATCGATAATGACCGCCTGGGTGTGGACATTGAGCATCTTTTCCAGCTCGGAAAGTCGGATTTGGAACCCCGGCACATCCGGCTGCACTGCCCGGAAGGTCAGTCCGGCGCTTTCGGCGAAGGGCTTGTACTCCGGAAAATAGGGGGCCACCGCCAGAGCTTCCCCGCCGGGGACCGCCAGGGCCGACAGCACGGCCACCAGCTCCGGGGCCGCTCCGCAGCCCAAAAACAGCTCGCCGGGCGTGATGTCCGTGCCGAAACGGGCGTTCAGGTCGTCGGCAATGGCCTGCCGGGCGGCCACGTCTCCGGCGGCGGTGGTGTAGCCGTGGAGGGCCAGACTGGGCATGGTGGACAGGGCCTCCCGGATGGCGGCCTCCACCTGGGGCGGCGCCGGGATGGAGGGATTGCCCAGGCTGAAATCAAAGACGTTTTCCGGACCCACCTCCGCCGCACGCTTCCGTCCGTACTCAAAAAGTTCCCGGATCACCGACCGATTGGCCCCAAGGCCGTAGGCTTTTTCGTTAAACATGGGCAATTTCTCCTTCTTCGTACAGGGGCCTGCCGCCGGTCTGGGGCCGATAGGTCACGGAGCCGATGGGCTTGCCGGGGCAGCCAAATTTGGGAATATAGCCAAAAAGATCGACATATTGCACAAGGTCCTGCTTTTCCGCATCCATGGCCTCCATGACCGCCAATGTGGCGTACACGTCATCCAAAGCCCGGTGGGAATTGCGGACCTTTCTGCCCAGTCCGTAGGCTTCGATGGCATTCAGCAGCCGGTGAGGATAAGGGCGGCGGTCCCGGTAGACCGTCAGCAAATCCAGCTTGTCCTTGCCCCTGAGAATGTCCGGGTCCCCGGAGCGGAGCAGAAAATAGTAAAGAAAACTCAGGTCAAAATGGGCGTTATAAGCAATCAACAGGGAATTTCCGGAAATTATCTCCGAAATATCCCGGCAGACCCGCTCTTTGGACAGGCCTCGCTCCCGCAGGTCCTGAGAGGTCAGTCCGGTGAGTTTTGTGATGGCTTCCGGAACGAAGCCGCCGGGGCTCAAGGCCACAAGCTGGTCATATTCGCCCGATACCACGGGGCCGCTCCCGCCTGCTTCCACCGTGACGGCGGCGAATTCGATGATCTCGTCCCGGGACCATTGCAGGCCGGTGGTTTCCGTGTCGAAAATCACCAGACGGTCATATTTTTCCAGTAATTGGCAGAATTGATTCATTTTTCCTCCAAAGTCAGGGCCAGTGCCCGGCGGAACTTGCTTTTCGGCTGGGGATGCAGGCCAAATTTTTCGGCAAAATCACGGGCGAAGGCTTCCCACTGGGCTACGTCCCCGGTTTTGCCCTCAATTTCCACCTCACAGATGGGGGCCTCCCGGCCGCCGCCGGTGACTTTGCCCAAATCCAGGGCCAGCTCCACTTCCCCGCCGGGGACGCTCAGGCGCATGGCCCGCCGGGTGAATTCCGCCCCGCAAATGGGGGATAGATCTTCGCTTTTCAGGCCGTTCAGTGCGGAAAGACTGCTTTCTTGGGCAAGAACAGGCAGAACTTCCGCCATATTTTCCCCGGCACATTCCCATTCTCCCCGGCCCAGGCCCTGCTTCGGGGACTTCACCGTGGCGATGGAGGCGTTGTTCTCCCGGCGGATGCGGAGGGTGATCTTTTCGGCGGAAAGAAGCCGGTCCGGGGTGTCGAAATATACGGTTTTCATCTGGAAAATCTCGAACTTTCCGGAGAAAGAATTTGCAATTTCTTCCAGAATCTCCGGGGTTGCCTGATATTTCCATTCAATTTCCATGCCCATGGGGGTACCTCAATTTTCTAAGTTATTGTGCGATTTCTGCCTTATTCTGAGGGAGCGCATCCCCGGCGAGGCTTTGTAGGGGCGGCGGCATGCCCCGATGCGCACGAATTTTATACGCAGAAACCGGCAGGGCGAAAAAAGCCTTCCCCTGGAGGGTGGTGCTCCGCGCAGCGAATCCAAAATCTATATGACTGCCAGTGGCAGTCATACCT
>UQVA01000048.1 GCA_900544405.1 uncultured Eubacteriales bacterium | reverse complement strand
CGACCTCATCAGTCGCAACTGACGTTGCGCCAGCTTCCCCTCCAGGGGAAGCCTTCACTCAGAAGCACGGGCTCGGTTCCTCAGAGTTAAGGCTCCCCTGTGTAGGGGGAGGCAACGCCACGCCGGAAGTTTTCCCGGAATTCGAGCGGGCGGGGCGTGCCGCCGCCCCTACAGCGCTTCGCCGGGAGTTGGTACGAAATTCGTATTACTGCTTATTTTCCGCCAGCCAGGCCAGGTAATCATCATAGGTCCCGTAGCGGTCCACGATGGTGCCGTCGCTCTGGAAGGCAATGACCCGGTTACAGGTGGAGGTCAGCAACTCATGGTCGTGGGAGGCCAGCAGCACCACGCCCTGGAAGGCTTCCAGGCCCTTGTTCACCGCCTGGATGGACTCCATATCCAGATGGTTGGTGGGCTGGTCCAGCAGGACCACATTGGCACCCGACAGCATCATTTTGCTCAGCATACACCGGACCTTTTCACCGCCGGAAAGCACGTTCACCGGCTTGAACACGTCCTCGTTGGAGAACAGCATCCGGCCCAGGAAGCCCCGCAGGTACACGTCGTCCTTCTTGGCGGAATACTGCCGGAGCCAGTCCACCAGCTCCATGTCGTTGCCCTCAAAATAGGCGCTGTTGTCCTTGGGCAGGTAGCTGCGGATGGTGGACACGCCCCACTTGACGCTGCCCTCGTCCGGCTCCAGCTCGCCCATGAGAATCTTGAACAGGGCCGTCTGGGCCAGCTCGTTCTCGCCCACGAAGGCGATCTTGTCCATGCGGTTCACGGAGAAATACACGTTGTCCAGCAGCTTCACGCCGTCTACGGTGACGGATACGTCCTTCACCGTCAGCACGTCCTTGCCCAGTTCCCGCTCCGCCTGGAAGCCCACGAAGGGGTAGCGGCGGGTGGAGGCGGGCATTTCCTCTACGGTCAGCTTGTCCAGCAGCTTCCGGCGGGCGGTCGCCTGCTTGGCCTTGGACTTGTTGGCGGAGAAACGCTGAATGAACAGCTGCAATTCCTCGATTTTTTCCTGATTCTTCTTGTTCTTGTTCCGCAGCATGGCCTGGACCATCTGGGAGGACTCGTACCAGAAGTCGTAGTTGCCCACATACATCTTGATCTTGCCGTAGTCAATATCCACGGTGTGGGTGCAGACGGTATTCAGGAAGTGGCGGTCGTGGCTGACGGCGATGACCATGCCGGGGAAGTCCAGCAGGAAATCCTCCAGCCAGTTGATGGCCTCGATGTCCAGGTTGTTGGTGGGCTCGTCCAGCATGACGATGTCCGGGTTGCCGAACAGGGCCTGGGCCAGCAGGACCTTCACCTTCTGCCGGGGGTCCACGTTGGCCATCTGCTCATAATGCAGCTCCGTGCCGATGCCAAGGCCCTGCAGAATCCGGGAAGCGTCGGATTCCGCCTCCCAGCCGCCCAGCTCTGCGAATTCCGCTTCCAGGTCGGCGGCCCGGAGGCCGTCCGCATCGGAAAAGTCGGGCTTTTCGTAAATGGCGTCCTTTTCCTTCATCACGTCGTAGAGGTGCTGATTGCCCATGATGACCGTGTCCATGACGGTGAAGTCGTCGTAGGCGTTCTGGTTCTGCTTCAGCACGGAGAGGCGCTTGGTGGGGTCGATGGTGACGGAGCCGTTGGTGGATTCCAGTTCCCCGGTGAGAATGCGCAGGAACGTGGATTTGCCGGCGCCGTTGGCGCCGATGATGCCGTAGCAGTTGCCGGGCAGGAACTGCAGGTCCACGTGCTGGAAAAGCCATTGGCCGCCGAACTGCATTCCGAGATTTGATACTGTGATCATGTGGTGTCTCCTTATATATGGTAAATGGTTTTTAACAGAGTTGGTGCGCCGGGAAAAATCTTCCGGCGGGGCAAAGGCTCCCGGCGTGTAGGGGGAGGCTTACGCTTCGCCGGTTTCTGCGTATGAAATTCGTGTGGGCGGGGCATGCCGCCGCCCCTACAAACAAAATCGGGGGTGCGTCCCGCCCCTCATCCGTCATGGCTTACGCCATGCCACCTTCCCCCAGGGGAAGGCTTTCCTCAGAGGGCCGTTCCCAAGCCGCATATCTACACAGCATAAGCATACCACAAAATTGTAAATATTCCAAGAACTTTCTGACAGACCTCTTGCAATTTTTTCAGAGAGGGGTATAATATTAGCACTCTGATAATTAGAGTGCTAAAAATGGCGGCCGGAAATCTGCCGGAGAAGCGAAAGCCTCTCCCTCTACACGGGGGAGCCGACGTCCCGCCGGGGTTTGTCCCTCTGATAACTTTGTACATTCATTTCAGAATAGGAAGGATATATATGGAAAAACAACAATTCAAAGCGGAGTCTCAGCGTTTGCTGGACCTGATGATCAACTCCATCTACACCCATCAGGAGATTTTTCTTCGGGAAATCCTCTCCAACGCCTCCGATGCCATTGACAAGCTGGCCTACACGGCCCTGACCGACGACAAAGTCGGCATTTCCCGGGACCAGTTTGCCATTACCATCACCCGCAGCGAGGCCGACCGGACCCTGAACGTGTCCGATAACGGCATTGGCATGAGCAAGGAGGAAATGGAGGAAAATCTCGGCACCATCTGCAAATCCGGCTCTCTGGGCTTCAAGCAGGCCATGGAGAAGCAGGAGGATATCGACATCATCGGCCAGTTCGGCGTGGGCTTCTACTCCGCCTTCATGGTGGCCAAGTCTGTGACGGTCATTTCCAAGAAATATGGCAGCGACCAGGCCTGGAAATGGGAGTCCAACGGCGCTGACGGCTACACCATCGAGCCCGCCGACCGCTCTGCTGCCGGTACGGATGTCATCATGGTCCTGAAGGACGACACCGAGGACGAGAAGTATTCCGAGTTCCTGGAGGAATACAAGATTCGGGAGCTGGTGCGGAAATATTCCGACTACCTCCGCTACCCCATCCGCATGGAGGTCACCAAGTCCCGGAAGAAGGAGGACTCTCCCGAGGACAAGCCCGAATACGAGGACTACACCGAGATGGAGACCCTGAACTCCATGGTGCCTCTGTGGCAGCGGAACAAGAAGGACGTGACGGAGGAGGAATACGACCGGTTCTATCACGAGAAGTTCTTCGACTATAACAAGCCCGCCGCCGTGGTGCATTTCAGCGCCGAGGGCGCCGTGTCCTTCAAAGCGCTGCTCTACATCCCCTCCAAGGCTCCCTACGATTTCTACACCAAGGACTACAAGAGCGGCCTGCAGCTTTATTCCTCCGGCGTGATGATTATGGAGAACTGCGCTGATCTGCTGCCGGAGCATTTCCGCTTCGTCCGGGGCGTGGTGGACAGCCAGGACCTGAGCCTGAACATCAGCCGGGAAATGCTGCAGCATAACCGCCAGCTGGCCATTATCGCCCGGAACATCGAGAAGAAGATCAAGGCCGAGCTGCTGAACCTGCTGGAAAACGACCGGGAGAAGTACCTGGAATTTTATACTGCCTTCGGCAAGCAGCTGAAATACGGGTGTGTCAGCGAGTACGGCGCACACAAGGACGCCTGCCAGGATCTGCTGCTGTTCTGGAGCCAGAAGCAGCAGAAGCTCATCAGCCTGAAGGAATATGTGGACGCCATGGCCGAGGGTCAGGAGAAAATCTATTATATGCCCGGCGAGAACAAGGACCGGCTCTCCAAGCTGCCCCAGGTCCAGGCTCTGGAGAAAAAGGGCTATGACACCCTGCTCTTCACCGAGGACGTGGACGAGTTCATTCCCCAGACCCTGATGACCTATGCCGAGAAGAAGTTCTGCAACGCTTCTTCCGAAGATCTGGGCCTCCAGAGCGAGGAGGAAAAGAAGGACATCGAGGACAAGACCGAGGCCATGAAGCCGGTGCTGGAGTTCGTGAAGAACACCCTGGGCGACCAGGTGAAGGAGGTCCGGCTGGGCTCCAATCTGGGGGACTTCCCGGTGGTGCTGACCCCGGAGGCGGGCATGAGCTTCGAGATGGAGAAGTACATGAAGCGGGCCAACCCGGAGTTTGCCTTCCCCGTGGGCCGTATCCTGGAGCTGAACCCGGAGCATGAGGCCGTTCAGGCCCTGCAGCGGGCCATGGCCCAGGACCCGGAGCTTGGTGCGGACTACGCCACGCTGCTCTACGATCAGGCCCTGCTGATGGCGGACCTGCCCCTCAGCGACCCGTCGGCCTACACCAAGCTGGTGTGCAAGCTGATGAAATAAGCTTTTTCCCCCGGAACCGGCCAAAAAACCGATCCCGGGGGGATTTTTACAAAAAATCCATTTGCTATTTCGGCAAAAATGCGCTACACTATTCCCAAACGTACCCGAAAGGCGGGCTTTTTATGAAACGATTTTCCTACGACCGGCTGGAAGCCAATGCGGAGCGGGAGATTTCCGCCGCCAGCGTTCCGCCCCGGAAACTGGTGCTGGTCCACAGCCTTATTACGGCGGGAGCGGTGCTTCTGGCGGCGCTGGTGCAGCTTTTGCTGCAAAATCAAATCGACAACACCGGCGGCCTCAGCGGCATGGACAGCCGGGCGGTGCTGTCCACCGTGGAGACCCTGCTCTCCGGGGCTGTACGCCTTGCCCAGCCCTTCTGGCAGTTCGGCCTGACCTTCACCATCTGGTCCATTCACCGCCAGCGGCAGACGGAATTCCGGGACCTGACCCTGGGCTTCCGGAATTTCGGTCCGGTGCTGCGGTTTTTGCTCTTAAACGGTCTGCTGGTTTTCGGCGTGGGGATGCTTCTGATCTATCCTCTGTGCGGCATCCTGATGGTCACGCCTTTGGGAAGCCCGCTCACCCGGGCCGTTGAAGCTCAGCTGGCTGCCGGAGTCACGGACCTGAACACCATGCTGGAGGACCCGACGCTGTACGCTTCCATGGTGTCGCTGGTGGGGATCGCCATTCTGCTGAGCCTCATCGTCCTCATCCCCCTGAGCTATCGCCTGCGGATGGGCCGACTGGCCCTGGCGGAGGACCCCAAGGCCGGTGCTATGAACGCCCTGCGGAAAAGCGTGAACATCACCCGGAAAAACTGCATGGCCCTGTTCCGGCTGGACCTGCATTTCTGGTGGTACTTCCTGGCCATGGGTGCTGCGGCCCTGCTGACCTACGGGGACAGCATTTGCGCCGCCCTGAATATCGCCCTGCCCCTCAGCGCCACGGTCCAGTTTTTCCTATTCTATGCCCTGGGCCTGGCCGCTCAGACGGCCCTGCTGTGGGCCTTCGGGGCAAAAGTAGAGCTGACCTATGCGTCTGCCTACGATGTGCTCACCGAGGAGCGCCGTCAGGCCCCGCAGCCTCAGTCCCCCTATGCCCAGAATCCCATGAATTTCTCTTCTTAAGCCATTGATTTTTTGGCGAAAATACGCTACACTGATAGTATTATAAGAAAAGTGAGGAACCCTGCTATGCTGGATGTTGTCGCCCTGGGCGAGCTGCTCATTGACTTTACCTGTATCTCCGCCGATGCCGACGGATACCCCACCATGGCCGCCCATCCCGGCGGCGCACCGGCCAACTACCTGGCCGCCGTGACGAAATTCGGCGGCAAGACCGCTATGCTGGGCAAAGTGGGCACGGACGCTTTCGGAAAGCTGCTGACCGGCACGTTGGAAAAGGCGGGCATCGATACCCGTGGCCTCATCGCCACGCCGGACGTGTTCACCACGCTGGCCTTTGTGACGTTGGACGAGACGGGAAACCGGGAATTTTCCTTCGCCCGGAAGCCCGGTGCGGACACCTGCATCGGCACCGACGAGGTGCGCTATGACCTGCTGGACGAGACGAAGGTCCTGCATTTCGGAACCCTGTCCCTGACGGACGAGCCTGCCCGCAGCGCTACTTACGCCGCCGTGGAATATTGCCGGGAACATGGCAAGCTCATCAGCTTTGACCCGAATCTCCGCAAGCCCTTGTGGCGGGATTTGGAAGAAGCCAAAAAGCAGATGCTCTGGGGCCTTGCCCATGCGGACGTGGTCAAGATCAGCGACGAGGAAGTGGAATTCCTGTTCGGCCTGGACGTGCAGGCCGGAGCGGCGCATATTCTCAAGGAATTTGGCGTGAAGCTGGTGTTCGTCACCTGCGGCCCCGAGGGCTGCTGGTTCGATAACGGCACCGCCCGGGGCATGACCCCCAGCCTCCGGGACATCAAGGTCCTGGATACCACCGGTGCCGGAGATATTTTCGGCGGCAGCGCCATGTGGAAGCTGCTGCAGACCGGCAAGGTCCCTGGGGACCTGACGGAAGGGGATTTGCGGGACATCACGGCCTTTGCCTGCACCAGTGCGGGCCTGTCCACCACCCGCCCCGGCGGCATTTCCAGCGTGCCGGCCTATGAAGAAGTCCTGTCCCGGATGGGGAAGTAAAAATCGGATATAGAAACGACCCGCCTGGAGAAGCCTCCAAGCGGGTCATTTTATATGCTGCACTTCCGGCGTGGCACGGTAGGGGCGAGGCACGCCCCGATGCGCCGAATTTCATGCGTCGAACCGGCGAAGCGCTGCCTCCCCTGTGTAGGGGGAGGTGGCCGAGCGCCAGCGAGGTCGGAGGGGGTGTACGGTTGGTTCTTGTAGGAGACTATCGAACGATGGCTTTCACC
>UQVA01000047.1 GCA_900544405.1 uncultured Eubacteriales bacterium | reverse complement strand
CAGTCATATAGATTTTGGATTCGCTGCGCGGAGCACCACCCTCCAGGGGAAGGCTATTTTGCCTTGCCGGGGCAGGCGTTTTCTCTTTTACCGCAACTTTACATTTGTCCGGTAGCGGGTTTTACATTCCTCCTTTATACTGATGGGCGTAAACCAAAGAAATCCAAATGAATCCAAAAACCAAAGGAGAAATGACTTATGAAAAAGATCCTTGCTCTGGCGCTGAGCGCCGTTTTGATGCTGGGGGCTCTGGCCGGATGCGGCAAGACCACCGGCACCGTATCCACCGACGGCTCTACCTCCATGGAGAAGGTCATGGAAATTCTCGGCGAGGTATTCCAGGAAAAAACCGGCAACACCGTGAACTACAACCCCACCGGCTCCGGCTCCGGCATCCAGGCCGTCAGCGAGAAGCGCTGCGACATCGGTCTTGCCAGCCGGAACCTGAAGGACGAAGAAAAGGCCAACGGCCTCACCGGTACGGTGGTGGCTATTGACGGCATCGCCATCGTGGTGAACAAGGAAAACCCGGTGTCCGATCTGACGGTAGAGCAGATCGCCAAGCTGTACACCGGCGAGATCACCAACTGGAGCGAGCTGGGGGGCAATGACGCCCCGGTGGTGCGCATCGGCCGGGAGGCCGCTTCCGGCACCCGGGACGGCTTCGAGTCCATAACAAAGACTGCTGAAAAGTGCCTGTACGATCAGGAACTGACCTCCACCGGCGACGTGATCGCCACAGTGGCCGGAAACGCCAACGCCATCGGCTACGCCTCCCTGTCCGCCGTGGGCGATACCGTGAAGGTCCTGAGCGTGGGCGGCGTGACTCCCAGCGAGGAGACCGTCCAGAACGGCACCTACGCCATCCAGAGAAACTTCGTGCTGGTAACGAGAGACGACACCCCTCTGACCGGCACTGCGAAAGCCTTCTTCGACTTTGCTACCTCCAAGGAAGCGGACGAGTACATCATCAAGGCCGGTGCGGTCCCCGTTGTCCACTAAGAAACATTCCGCCTTTACCCGGTGGGGGCTTCCTCACCGGGCAAAGCCATAAGGAGGCGCAGCTTTGAAACCAAACAAAAAGTCCCCGGTGGAGGGAACCATGCATGGCATTTTCCTGTTCTGCGGCTTTACCGCCGTGGCCTTTGTGCTGTTTTTGACGGGTTATCTGCTCATTGCAGGCCTGCCCGCCATCCGGAAGATCGGCCTTATCCCATTTTTGACCGGTATCGTCTGGAATTCCACCGGCTCGGACCCCCAGTACGGCATTGCACCATTTATTCTTACCAGCTTTTACGGCACCTTCGGGGCCATCGTGCTGGGGGTTCCCGTGGGCGTGCTGACGGCCATCTATCTTGCGAAAATGGCTCCGGAGGGGGTCCGGAAGATTCTGCGGACCGCTGTGGACCTGTTGGCGGGCATCCCGTCGGTGGTCTATGGCCTGGTGGGCATGATGGTCCTGGTTCCTGCGGTGCAGAAGATTTTTAACCTGCCCCACGGAGCGAACCTGTTTTCCGCCATCCTGGTGCTGGCGGTGATGATCTTGCCGACCGTCATCAGCGTGTCGGAAACGGCCCTGCGGGCGGTACCCAAAGAATATGAGGAGGCCAGCCTGGCCCTGGGAGCCACGAAAACCGAGACGGTGATGAAGGTCAGTGTCCACGCCGCTTCCAGCGGCATTGCCTCCGCCGTGGTCATGGGCATCGGCCGGGCCATTGGCGAGGCCATGGCGGTGATGATGGTCTCCGGAAATGTGGCCAATATGCCGGGGCTTTTCACCAGCGTCCGGTTCCTGACCACCGCCGTGGCCAGCGAAATGGCCTATTCCTCCGGCCTCCAGCGGCAGGCTTTGTTCTCCATTGCCCTGGTGCTGTTCGGCTTCGTGATGGTCATTAACCTGATCCTGAACGCCCTGATGAAGAAGGGGGCACAGAAAGCATGAAGAAAAAACTGCCTCTGCGCCGGAGGGCCTTCGCCATCCTGTGCAAAACGGGAATGTACCTGGCGGCGGGCATTACAGCGGCACTGCTGGTGTTCCTGATCGGATATATTTTCGTCAAGGGCCTGCCCAACATCACCTGGGAACTGCTGACCACGGCGTCCAGCACGCTGAAAGGGACCACAGGCATCCTGCCCAATCTGGTGAACACCCTGTATATCATCGTCCTGACCCTCATCGTGGTGCTGCCCCTGGGGGTGGGCGCTGCGGTGTATCTGACGGAGTACGCCCGGAACAAGCGGCTGGTGAACCTCATCTCTTTTGCCACCGAGACCCTGGCGGGCATTCCTTCCATCCTCTACGGCCTGGTGGGGATGCTGTTCTTTACGGAACTGTGCGGCCTGAAAAGCTGCCTGCTGGCGGGGGCCCTGACCCTGGCCATTATGACCCTGCCCACCATCATCCGCACCACCCAGGAGAGCCTGAAAACCGTCCCCCAAAGCTTCCGGGAGGGAGCCTTGGGCCTGGGCGCAGGCAAATGGCACATGATCCGCACCGTGGTCCTGCCCGCCAGCGTGGACGGTATCGTCACCGGCTGCATTCTGACGGTGGGCCGCATCGTGGGCGAATCCGCCGCCCTGCTCTTTACCACCGGCATGAGCAACGAACTTCTGGCCCCCTGGGAGGCAGTCCTGCCCAACCGGGCTGGGACCACGCTGACGGTGGCCATGTACAAATTCGCCAAGGAGCGGGGACAGTTCGATGTGGCCTTCGCCATTGCGGCGATCTTACTGATCCTGACGCTGCTCATCAACCTGGCGGCCCAGTACGCCGGGAAAAAATTGAAGAAATAAGGGGAGCTTACGCCCATGACAAAATTGGAAACAACGGATCTGCACCTGTGGTACGGGAATTTTGAGGCCCTGAAGGGCATCTCTATGGCCATTCCAGAAAAGGAGATCACCGCCTTCATCGGCCCCTCCGGCTGCGGTAAATCCACCTACTTAAAGACCCTGAACCGGATGAACGACCTGGTGGAGGGCTGCCGCATCCAGGGCAAAGTGACCCTGGACGGGGAGGACATTTACGGCAATATGGATGTGAACCTGCTGCGCCGTCGGGTGGGTATGGTGTTCCAGAAGCCCAATCCCTTCCCCATGAGCATTTACGATAATATTGCTTACGGCCCCCGCATTCACGGCGTCCGATCCAAGGCCAAGCTGGATGAAATCGTAGAAACATCCCTGCGGCAGGCGGCCATCTGGGAGGAGACCAAGGACAAGCTGAAAAAGTCCGCTCTGGGCCTTTCCGGCGGTCAGCAGCAGCGGCTGTGCATTGCACGGGCCTTGGCGGTAGAGCCGGAGGTGCTGCTGATGGATGAGCCTACCTCGGCCCTGGACCCCATTTCTACTGCGAAAATAGAAGACCTTGCATTGGAGCTGAAAAAACGCTATACTATTGTCATCGTCACCCATAATATGCAGCAGGCAGTGCGTATTTCCGACAAGACCGCCTTCTTCCTGCTGGGGGATCTGATCGAGTATGCGCCTACGGAGCAGCTTTTCTCCAACCCCGTGGACAAACGGACGGAAGATTACATTACCGGGAGGTTCGGATAATGCGGAATCGATACGATCAGCAGCTGCACCTGCTGAAAAAAGAAATGATCTCCATCGGCGCCCTCTGCGAGACGGCCATCGCCCGTTCGGCTCAGGCCCTGCTCACCGGAGACTGGGCCCTGGCCGGACAGGTCACGGAGCTTTCCGGGGAAATTTCCGCCAAGGAGCGGGAAATTGAGGGAATGTGCCTGAAAATTTTATTGCAGCAGCAGCCGGTGGCACGGGATTTGCGGATGGTGTCCTCGGCGCTGAAAATGGTCACGGATATGGAGCGCATCGGCCATCAGTCCGCCGACATTGCGGATATTATCCAGGTGGCAAAATTAAAGCCGAGAGAGGACATCCGGGACCTTTCCGACATGGCCCAGGCAGCCATTTCCATGGTCACGGAGGCCATCGACGCCTTCGTGGGCCAGGACGAAAAGAAAGCACGGGAAGTGGTGGCCTATGATGACGTGGTGGACGACTACTTTTCCCGCATCCGGAAAAAGCTCATTCTCTCCATCCGGGACCCCCAGCACGACGCAGAATACGCCATGGACCTGCTGATGATCGCCAAGTACTTTGAGCGCATCGGAGACCATGCGGTGAATATCGCCGGGTGGGTGATCTTCTCCATCACCGGCAGCCGGGAGGAGTGAAGTACATGATCTACTGCGTGGAGGATGAGGACAGCATCCGAAACCTGATGACTTACGCCCTGGAGGCCTCCGGCTTTACGGCCAAGGGCTTCCCGGACAGCGTGGAATTTTTCAAGGCCGTGGCGGAGGAAAAGCCGGACCTGGTGCTTCTTGATATTATGTTACCCGGAAAGGATGGACTGGAAATTCTCCGTTCCCTCCGCGCGGACCCGGCTACGGCGAAGATACCCGTCATTATGGCCTCCGCACGGGGTACGGAATTCGACAAAGTGACGGGTTTGGACCTGGGGGCCGATGACTATCTGGCCAAGCCCTTTGGCATGATGGAAATGGTCAGCCGTATCCGGGCGGTCCTTCGCCGGACCACCCCGGCGGCCGCTGCGGCCACGCTGGGCTTTGACGGCCTTTGCATGGACCCCAACGCCCACACGTTGACCCTGGATGGGGCCAGCGTGGTACTGACATTGAAGGAATTTGCCCTGCTGCGGCTGTTCCTGGAAAATCCCGGTCAGGTCTTTACGAGGGAGCAGCTTCTGGAGCAGGTCTGGGAGACCAGCTATGTGGGAGAGACCCGGACCGTGGATGTCCACATGGGGACCCTGCGGACCAAGCTGGGCCGGTGGGGCAGCCACGTCAGGACCGTCCGGGGTGTGGGCTATCGATTGGAGGTCCAGCCATGAACAAACGGATTTTTCGGGGCATTTCCCTGACGGCCCTTGCGGTGCTGCTGCTTTCCATGGTCGTCATTTTTGGGGCCTTGTACGGGTATTTTGATAATTTGCAGGCCAGCCGTCTGCGGACCGAGACGGCTCTGGCCGCCCAGGGGGTCCGGCTCAGCGGCAGGGCCTATTTTGAGAACCTGGAGCCGGGGGATTACCGGCTGACCTGGGTAGCGGAGGATGGACGTGTCCTGGCGGACACGGAAAGTGACCCGACAACCATGGAAAATCATGCTTCCCGGCAGGAAATTGCTCAGGCCCTGAAAAACGGCTACGGCGAGAGCCGCCGGTATTCCGATACCCGCATGGAAAAGACCCTGTATTATGCCCTCCGGTTGGAGGACGGCAGCGTGGTGCGGTTGTCCGTGGCCACCAGCACGGTGCTGAATCTGGTGTTGGGCATGGCCCAGCCGATCTGCCTGGTACTGGCCGGGGCGCTGGTCTTATCGCTATTCTTGGCCGGGCGTATTTCCAAAAAGATCGTAGCCCCCCTGAATGCGCTGGATTTGGAGCATCCGTTGGATAACGAGGGCTACGATGAACTTTCGCCCCTGCTCCGGCGGCTGGACGTGCAGCAGCAGCAAATCCGCAGCCGCACCGCCGAATTGAAGCGCCGCCAGGCGGATTTTGCCGCCGTGACAGACAGCATGGGAGAGGGCCTGGTGCTGCTGGGCCGGGAGGATGCGGTTCTGAGCATCAATCCTGCCGCCTGCCGCCTGCTGGAATGTACGGCCACCACTGGCCGGGACATTCTGGAAGTGAACCGCAGCCCGGAACTGCGTTCCGTGTTGGCTCAGGCCCATGAGGGCCGGCGGGCCGAGGAACTGATAAGCATTCGCGGCCGCCGGTATCGGCTGGAAGGGACCCCGGTGGAAAGCAGCGGCGGGGTCCGGGGCGTGGTGCTGCTGTTCCAGGATGTGACGGAGCGGGAGCAGGCGGAGCGTATCCGCCGGGAGTTCACCGCCAACGTGTCCCATGAATTGAAAACCCCCCTCCATGCCATTTCCGGCTATGCGGAATTGCTGTCGGCGGGCATGGTGAAGCCGGAGGATATGCCCCGGTTTGCCGGGAATATTTACACCGAGGCTCAGCGGCTCATTCTGCTGGTGGAGGACATCATCCGCCTTTCCCAGCTGGACGAGGGTGCTGCCGGTATGGGCCGGGAGCAGGTGAATCTGGCCCAGTTGGTCCGGGAGACGGTCAGCAGCCTGGACAGCGTGGCAGCGGAGGCCCAGGTGACGGTGACGACGGATCTGGAAAACGTGTCCGTCAACGGCATCGAGCAGCTGCTTTCCGGGGTGGTGTATAACCTGACGGACAACGCCATCAAGTACAATCATCCCGGCGGCACCGTGACCATCCGCCTGAGCGCACGGGGAGAGCAGGCCATTCTGCAGGTGGCGGATACCGGCGTAGGCATCCCGGAGGAGAGCCGGGAGCGAATTTTCGAGCGGTTCTACCGGGTGGATAAGAGCCGGTCCAAGGAAGTGGGCGGCACGGGCCTGGGCTTGTCCATCGTCAAGCACGCCGTGATGATCCACCGTGGGACCATCCATGTGGATTCCACCCTGGGCAAAGGCACCACCATCACCGTTACCTTGCCAAAAGACAGCGAGTAAAGCCGAGAAAGCAAATAAAAGACCACCGGCAGCGGGGAAACCCCGCTGCCGGTGATTTCATATATCCTCCCAGCGGAGCGCTGCCTCCCGGCGTGTAGGGGGAGGTGGGCCACGCTTGCGTGGCTCGGAGGGGGTG
>UQVA01000046.1 GCA_900544405.1 uncultured Eubacteriales bacterium | reverse complement strand
AAAAAGTGAACTTCAAAATTTAGAAAATTCAAGATTCAGCGTCGAATTTCAAATTCCGGTGCAGAATCCGCTGAACGCCCTGTTTTGCCCCGCCCCTTGACAAGTGCCCATCGGCCCATAGCAACTATCATTTTCCTTGCAAAAGGCACCGGATTCGTATATACTTTTCTAAAAGGCCTTTATACGAGCGCAGAACAAAAAGGAGGAAGTAAAAATGACCGATTTGGAGATCATGCAGCGGGCAAAAATGTACCTGGACCGGCTGGCCCAGGGCATCGATCCCATTTCCGGCCAGGAAATGCCGGAGGACACCATCCTGAACCAGGCACGGCTGGCCCGGTGCTTTTCCTACGTTTCCGTCATCCTGCAGCAGGTCATCGACAACGGCGGCACCGTTGGCCCGCTGCAAAGGAATGATTTTACATGGACGCCAGAAATGCTCTCCCACCTGACCCCGGCGGACCGGCCCCTCCGCATCACGGAGTTTGCCCAGCGGCTGGCCGCCGCCTCCGCCGACCCCAATACAAAAATGCCCCGCACCACGCTGTTCACGGATTGGCTCCTGGAAAACGGCTATCTGGAGAAGGTCCCGGACGGGGAGAACAAAATGTGCCGCATTCCCACGGACCGTGGCCGGAGCATCGGGCTGTACACGGAAGCCCGTGCGGGCAAATATGGCGAGTACCAGGCCATTTATTATGACTCCCGGGCCCAGCAGTTTCTTCTGGAGCATTTGCCGGAGATTTTTTCCAAATAGGAGACGCCCTATGACTTTTCGACAAGATGCGCCGCTGATCGTTCAATACGGCATTTTCTACGGAATGATGGTACCGGTCGACCTGGCGTTGGTCTGCCTTGTGCCGGAATATGCCCGGATTTTTCTCCTGTTGGCCGCCATGTTTTTCGTTTTCTTGCTGCTGAACAAGAAGATGCACCCAAACGCTGTCACTGTTGATGCGGACAGCATTTCCTGTTACAGAGGGGAGCAGCTGGTTTGGGCTTTCCAGCGGACGCAAATCGTGGAATTAAAAAAGAGCAATCGCTATTATTTGCCTTCTGCAGAAATCGTTGCCACGGAGAGCGCCCAAAAGCAGAACGGCTACCAGGGCAATTTCTATTTTCTGCTTGGAAAAGAAGCCAAGCAGGCCCTTGCAAAGTGCGGCTGGACGGTCGTGAAATAAAAGAACACGAACTGCCCTGTAAGTGAACTCAGAAATTCAGGGATTCCCAGATTCAGCGTCGAATTTCTCCTTCCGATACAGAATCCGCCACACGCCCTATTTTACCCACTTCCTTTCCATTCGCCGCAATTTTTCAAAAAACGTACACATTCTGCTTGCAAATCGAACCGGATTCGGATATACTTTTCTCAAAGGACAGTTGTCGAAAAATATCGCAGCCCCACGAAAAGAGTGACGAACATGGATACAAAAAAGCTGGACAAATGGGCCGAACTGCTGCTGGACACCGGCAAACGCAACAACCTTGTCCATTTCAAAGATACCAGGGCTTCCACGGCAGAGGTGCTTTTTCCCTCGCCGGAAGCCCTGTTTGAAAAAATGGACGGTTCCGCTTCCTTTGAAGTTTTCGACCCCAAAATCAGCGATACAGATGCGCCCGACGAGGCACAAACGTCCCTCCCGGAACTGGCGGGCTCCGGGAATTTCATCGGAAAAGATGCGTTTTTCGCCCGGTATTCCGGGCAGCTCCGGCAAAAAGGCAAAATCCTCCTGTACGGAGCCAACGGCGCACCACTGGTGGCCGTAAAGAACATCCATAAAAAAGCCCGTGAATTTCTGGAAGAGACCGGCGTCAACGTGGCCTACATGGCCTTCGGCTTCATCCATTGGAAAGAAAGCGAGTCCTCCGATGCCGTTTACCACGCCCCGGTGCTGCTCGTTCCCATCCGTCTGGAACAGACTTCCGCCGTGGAGCCATACTGCATCAGATCCGCCGATGAAGATATTCTCGTAAATCCCACTTTTTCCTATAAAATGGACGCAGAACACGGGGTAAAACTGCCGGAATACAACGACGAAGGGCTGACCGCCTACCTGGACAAGGTGCGGCATCTCGTGGAAAAACTCCGGTGGACCGTGACGGATACCTGCAAAATCGGCATTTTTTCTTTCCTGAAAATCAATATGTACCGGGACCTGAAGGACCATGCAAAGATCATTCTGGCCAATCCGAACGTCCGCCGCATTTTAGGGGAATCCACGGACCCAGAGCCGCTGGGCGGCACGGGTACGGCTGGCACGACCGTTTCTGACCCGCTCATCGACCTGCACAGCGTTGTGGATGCGGATTCCAGCCAAATCGAAGCCATTCAAATGGCCAAATCCGGAAAGAGTTTCGTCCTGCAAGGCCCTCCCGGCACCGGCAAAAGCCAGACCATTACCAATATCATTGCCGAATGTCTCAGCGACGGGAAAAAGGTGCTGTTCGTTTCCGAAAAGCTGGCGGCCCTGAATGTCGTCTATGAAAAGCTGCGCAAGGCAGGTCTTTCGGAATTCTGTCTGCAGCTTCACAGCCACAAGGCCAACAAAAAAGAGGTCATTGCCGACATCTGTCACACCCTCCGGGCGGGAAAAAGCGCCGTTTCCTCCAAGGCCGATACGGAAATCGCCGTCAAAGAGCGGGCCATGGGCCAGTTGAACGCCTATGCCCTAGCCCTCCACCGGCAGCGGCCAGGGATTGGAAAGAGTCTTTACCAACTCTACGAGGCCCACGCCGCCCTCCGGTCCCTGCCGGATGTGACCGTGCCCTTTTCCAACCTTTCCGAAAAAGGCGAGGCGTATTTATCAAAAACCGCCCCGCTTCTGGAGCAGTATGTGGATTACATTCCCTCCGTCGGCTACGACTATCGCCGGAACCCCTGGTACGGCTATCTCCCTCAGGATACCTCCTTCCAGAAGAAAGCCGAAGTACAGCGGGATCTCTCCGCCGCTGCCGGACTTCTGGAAGCGCTGCTGCCCATTCAGCGGGAGATCGGCGAACAATACGGCGTTTCCTGCGGCAGCCTGGCCGAAACGGATGCCTGGAACACATTTTTCGCCTTGGCGGAGGATTCCCGGCTGCTTACCCCTGCCCTCCTGAACAAGGCCCAATTTCAGCAGGCCCGCACCGCTTTGGAGGAATTGCAGCGGCAAAGCGCCGATATTCTCGCCGCCCGTGCCGCCATCGATGCCCTGTATGACGGGGATGTCTATTTCCTGGACGGAGCCGCCGATGCCAAGAAGTTGACGAGGCAGTTTGGCAGCGTGTTCTCCCGGCTCTTCAATGCCGAATATCGGCAAATCATCACCGGCCTACGGCTGTGCAGGAAGGACGGGAAGAAGCCCTCTTATAAAGAGGCCGTCGCCGCTGCGGAGCATCTGGCAGATTATCAGCAGAAAACGGCGGAATTTGCCCAGACGGAAGCCCCGGTCAAGGCCTTCCTGGGTCTGGCCTACCAGAGCATCGAAACGGAATGGGCCGCCATAGAGCGGGAAATGAACGTCTTGTCCTCCATTTTTGCCAAGGGGCTTTCCTTCGGAAATCTGGAACGCTGCCACGATTTTTCCGCCCAGCAGGCCGGATTTGCAGCCTATCACCAGCGTTTGGACGCTGCTTTTGCCCGCTGCGATGCCGGGACCCGCAGCCGGGCGGAGGGATACTTTGACACCTCCCTCATGAATGTTTCCGCCGCTGCCGGTGATCTGGTCCTGCCCCGGCTCCGGGACTGCCTGCAGGAAATGGACAAGCTGGACAACTGGTGCCATTTCCGGGACCTACTTTCCCGGCTGGACGATCAGGAGGTCCTGCCGTTCCTTCACGCCGCCATGGCGCATAACATGGAGCCGAAATTCATTGTGGGGGCCTTCCAAAAGCAGTTTTACGGCCAGTGGATCGATTCCATTTTGTCCGCCGAGCCTACCCTGTCCGGCTTCAACCGCATTGCCCAAGATAAGGCCGTCGGGACCTTCTCCGAAAAGGACACCGAGCAGTTTGAGATCAACAAAGCTAGGATTCGGGCAGAGCTTTCTGCCCAGCGGCCCTCCCTGGATATGATCGCATCGGGCAGCGCCCTTTCCATCCTGCTCCGGGAGGGCGAGAAAAAGCGGAAGCAGAAAAGCATCCGCACCCTGCTGGCCGATACCGGGGACCTGGTCCAGCGCATCAAGCCCTGCTTCCTGATGTCGCCGCTGAGCGTCAGTTCTTTTCTGGCCCCGGATGCAGTCCACTTTGACGTGGTCGTATTTGACGAGGCCTCCCAGATCTTCCCCCAGGATGCCATCGGCGCCATCTATCGGGCCGACCAACTCATCGTTGTGGGCGATTCCCGGCAGATGCCGCCCAGCAACTTCTTCAACGCCTCCGCCGAAACGGCGGATGAGGACGAGGACACCGGCGACGTAACGGATTTTGAATCCATCCTGGACCTTTGCTCCACAGCCATGCCGCAGCTGCGCCTGCGCTGGCATTACCGCAGCCGTTATGAGCAGCTCATTGCCTTCTCCAACCGGAATTTCTATGACGGGGACCTGGTAACGTTCCCCTCCGCCCAGGCGGATGCGCCGGGCATCGGCGTAGATTATTTCCATGTGGACGGCATTTTCGACCGCAAGACCCACACCAACCGGAAGGAAGCGGAGTTCATCGTGGACCTCATCTTCCGGAATATCCAAAAATACCCGGACCGGAGTCTGGGCGTGGTCGCATTCAGCGTGGCCCAGCAGGACCTTATCGACAAGCTGCTTTCCAAGCGGCGGCAGCAGCTTCCCCAATGGGAGCCGTTTTTCCGGCAAGATGCCGCCGAACCGTTCTTCATCAAAAATCTGGAAACGGTCCAGGGTGACGAACGGGACACCATTCTTTTCAGCGTTGCCTACGGCAAGGATGCCCAGGGCCGTCTGCTCCACAATTTCGGCCCCCTGAACCGCACCGGCGGCGAGCGGCGGCTGAATGTGGCCGTGACCCGTGCCAAATGCAACGTCCAGTTGGTGTCCTCCATGCACGATACGGACATCGATCTGATGCGGACCTCCTCCGACGGTGCCCGCCTGCTCCGGGAGTACCTGGATTACGCCGAGCACGGCGCTGCTGCGCTGGAACGGTCCATGCGTGTCCGGCCCTACGAACAGTTCGACTTGGATTTTGAGCTGGAAGTGTGCGAATTTCTCCGGTCCAAGGGCTTTTCCGTGGACACCCAGGTGGGCTGCTCCGGGTTCCGCATCGACCTGGGCCTGAAACGGCCGGACAGCTCGGACTATGTGCTGGCCATTGAATGCGACGGGGCCACCTATCATTCCGCCAAAAACGCACGGGACCGGGACCGGCTGCGCCAGTCCATTCTGGAAAACATGGGCTGGCAGTTTTACCGCATCTGGTCCACGGATTGGTTCCGGAACAAGTCCATCGAGCAGCACCGGCTCCTGGAAGTCGCCAACAGCGCCCTCAAAGCCCCCGTCCGGGCAGCGGCAAAGCCCCCAGAGACCCCGACGGCGGAAAAATTTGAAGTGGCTGCCGCCGAAAAGCACTTTGCCTTCCCGCCCTACCGGATGGCGGATATTCAGAAGCTCAGCAAAAAATATATGCCGCAGAATTTGAAAGGCATGGTCCGGGAGATTCTGAAAATCGAAGCGCCCCTGTCGGAGGAACTGCTGCTCCGGCGCATTGCCTTCTGCTTTGGCCGGGAAAAGGTCACGAGCGTGGTCCAGCGGGAGTATGCGCAGCAGATGATTGGCTGCGAACGCTGCGGCATTCTCCGAAAGAACGGCTTCCTGTACCGGAGCGATGAAACGGCCATTTCCTTCCGGGGACCGGGCAGCATCCAGCGGGAAATTCGCCAAATCGCCCCGGAAGAATTGGCCGCCGGAATGCTGGAAATTCTGAAGCAGAACGTAACGGCGGAGAAAACCGGCCTGTACCGTTTCCTGGCCGCCCAATGCGGCGTGACCCGTCTGGGCAAGGCCGTCACCGAGGCCATGGACGAAGCGCTGGCCCTTTTGCAGGACCAGGTCGTCATCGACGGCGAACAGGTTTCGCTGAAATAATTCTCTTTCCCATAGCAAACAGCAGGGACCATGCCACGCATTTCGTGGAACGGTCCCTGCTGTATTTTTCGTCCAAAATCGTCCGATTCCCCTTGCAAACTCTGTCGGATTCGGATATACTTTTCTGGAAGGACGATCGTCTGAAAAGAGCGCTGAGGAACGTTGAAAAGAATCATCCTCGACCAGGCACTTTCCCTCCTGTGTGCGGGAATTCTGATGTTTGGCATCCCCTTTGCCTGTAATGGGGTCATCCTGCCGATCGTAATTATGGAAGCAATCGTCCAGTTCAACACCGTCCTCCTGTACCCCATTGCGCTGTTCCTCCCCCTGGACCTCATCCTGGGGCCTCGAACAGAGGAGGCATTTTTCTCACGCAGGGCGCTGACATTTCAATGTGAATTTTCAGAAAGTACCTCTATATGGAAGGAAAGTTCATGTGCAACGGGAAGCGTCTGTGCCTTATTTTCCCGGCGTGCAGGAAGGCAGAGGACCTGAATCATGTGCCGCTGCCGCCGAAAGATACCCGGTTGAGAATTACTTACTATCGGTTTACGAAAATCCTGAAAAGCTATGAAATCATCGGCCCCGCCCCAAGGGAGAAAAAACGCAGGAAAAAGAAATAAGGAGGTCCCGGAATATGACTTTTCAAAACTGTCGAACAAAACACAATGGAGGTTGGGCATTGGCCGGAGCTGTATTTTTCCCCATTTTCGGGTGTCTGTGTCTGTTTTGCTTCCTAGTAATGATAAAGACTGGCATTCAGGGGGCCGCTCGCTCCATCGTTCTCCAAATTATGACCACAGTTGCATCTCTGCTTGGTGCCGGTTGGGCTTTCTTGCTTGGCAAAAACAGCTTTTTCTATGCAAACCAGAAAGCAGCCTTCAGCAAAACCGGGTTTGCAGCTTCTGAGCAGGGGCAGATTCATCCATGGAGCGAGGTCGGAGAAATCAGCATCATCATTTTTGGTGCTACTTCCGGGAAAATGGTTTATGAAACGGAAGTGTGCATCTCCCACCAACCGCTGACAAAGAAAGACTTGCGTCGGCTTTGCGGAAGCTATGTGTATGGTATTTCAAATCAGAAACGTTTTTTCCTGCTGGATTATTCCGAAACACTGTTACAGGAAATCCAGGACCTGAGCGGCCTGCCCATCATCGACCACCGCCCAAAACAGTTGAAATGATGCCAACTGCGGGGCGTATTTTCCATTTTCTGTCATATTTTCGTGAGGTGAATTCGGATGAAAAAAGCACTGTTTTGTATTTTGCTCGTGGCGGTCATGTTGTTCCTGGCAGCCTGTCAAAATCCGCTGGTATATATGCGGAAGCCCTGTAATCAGCCAAACACTGTATGGCAATCGGAGGATGGCCGCATCACGTT
>UQVA01000045.1 GCA_900544405.1 uncultured Eubacteriales bacterium | reverse complement strand
TCGGGGGTGAAGTTCTTCAGTTCCTCAGCGGTGGGCTTGATGAACATGTTGGTGACGAAGTGGGCCTGCCATGCCACTTCCACGATGAAGCGGACAGCCATGCGGGTGTCCTTGTTGGCGCCGCAGAAAGCATCCACAACGTAGAGCTTCTTGTTGCACAGCTCCTTGACAGCCAGATCCTTCACGGCCTTCCAGGTGGACTCGCTCATGGGATGGTTGTCGTTCTTGTACTCGTCGGAAGTCCACCACACGGTGTTCTTGGAGTTCTCGTCCATGACGATGTACTTGTCCTTGGGGGAACGGCCGGTGTAGATGCCGGTCATCACGTTCACAGCGCCCAGCTCGGTGAGCTTGCCCACCTCATAGCCGGACAGACCGGCCTTGGTCTCTTCCTCGAACAGCTGCTCGTAGGAAGGATTGTAGACCACTTCGGTGGTGCCGGTAATACCATACTTTTCCAGACCATTGATTTCCATAGTGTATCTTTCCTCCTAAAATAAAGTTATGCGGTAGAAGCCGCAATTTTAACAGGATCGGTGGGCTTTGGGAAATCCCAACTTCCACCAAGTACATTCTAGCACATTCCCGCCAGAATGTCCACCGTTTTTTCAGCAATTTTTTACCGATTCGGTCGGATTCGGCACCCTTCCAGCCGTTTCCTGCAAGACCGGCCATCCCCTGTTCCATCGCACTCTTGCCGGTCCACGGGCAGCGTTCATTCATCCCTATATTAAGTGCATTTTCCGCATAAAAAATCGCCGCCCCGGAGTTTTCCGGGGCGGCGGATTTTTTACTTGGATTTCTCGGCCTTCTTGGCGGCCTTGGCCTTGGCCTTGGCTTCCTGCGCCTTCTTGGCCTCTTCCTTGGCGGCGGCGGCAGCGGAGTCGTTGGTGGACAGGGCCCACTTGGCGAACTCGATGCGGACCTGATCGGCGCCGGTCTCGATGACGAACTTGTCGTCCTTCACGCTGACGACGGTGCCGGTAATGCCGCCGATGGTGGTGATCTCATCGCCGACCTTCAGGGCAGAGCGCATCTGCTCGGCTTCCTTCTTCCGCTTGTTCTCCGGACGGATGAGCATGAAGTAGAAAATGCCGATCATCAGGACCAGCATCACAAGGGTGCTGGCCATTCCGCCGCCGGCAGAGGCAGCAGCGGTGGTATCCAAAAATTGAAGCATAAGGGGGTCTCCTTTATTAGAAATTCCTACTCATTATAGCATTTCCACAGAGAAATGCAAGGGGTAATTAAATTCTTCTGGCCAGTTTTTCCGAATATTCCCGGCGGAAGGCGTCGAATCGGCCCTCATCCAAGGCCTGACGGATCTTTTCCATGAGTTTATTGTAGAAATACAGGTTGTGCATCACGCAAAGCCGCATGGCCAGCATCTCCTCCGCCACAAACAGGTGACGGATGTACGCCCGGCTGTACCGGCGGCACACGGGGCAATCGCACTGGCTGTCAATAGGCCCCAGATCACGGGCATATTTGGCGTTTTTCAGGTTGATGGCCCCTTCCCAGGTAAAGAGCCTGGCGTGCCGGGCATTCCGGGCGGGCATCACGCAGTCGAAGAAGTCCACGCCGCGGGCCACGGATTCAATAATATTGGTGGGGGTCCCCACGCCCATGAGATACCGGGTCTTGTTCTTGGGCATATATTCCTCTACGGCCTCGATGATGTCGTACATCTCCTCCGCCGTCTCGCCTACGGCCAGACCGCCGATGGCGTAGCCGGGCAGGTCCAGGTCCGCAATGCGCTTCATGTGGTCGATGCGCAGGTCCGCATAAGTGCCGCCCTGATTGATGCCCCAGAGCATCTGCTTGGGGTTCACCGTGTCCGGCAGGGCGTTGAGCCGGGCGTTCTCCGCCTTGCACCGGACCAGCCAGCGGTAGGTCCGGTCCACGCTCTGCTTTACATAATCCTTCGGAGCCGGGTTTTCAATGCACTCGTCGAAGGCCATGCACATATCCGAACCCAGATGGGACTGAATCTGCATACTCTCCTCCGGGCCCATGAAAATTTTATGACCGTCAATATGGGAGGCGAAGGTCACGCCTTCCTCCTTGATTTTCCGCAGAGAAGCCAGGGAAAACACCTGAAATCCGCCGGAATCCGTCAGGATCGGGCCGTCCCAGGTGATGAATTTATGCAGGCCGCCGCAGTCCTTCACCAGCTCGTCGCCGGGGCGCAGATGCAGGTGGTAGGTGTTGGACAACTCCACCTGGCAGCCGATGTCCTTCAGGTCCTTGGCACTGAGGGCGCCCTTGATGGCCCCCTGGGTACCTACGTTCATAAAGACCGGGGTCTGGACCGTGCCATGGGCGCAGGTAAACACGCCCCGGCGGGCTTTGCCCTCGGTTTTCAGCAATTCAAACATGAATGTCTCCTTTTTTGGTGTTTTTCAGCAGATAGAGCCGGGTCGGCTCCTCGGTCCCCATGCGGGTCCGGAACAGAATATCCTTCCAATAGGAAAAGCCGCATTTTTCAATGACCCGCCGGGACTGACGGTTTCTCAGGAAATGCCCGCAGGTCAGAAAATCATAATCCTGCGCCCCGAAGCACTCCGCAATGACCGCCCGGACCGCCTCCGGCATCAAGCCCTGCCCCCAGCGGTCCTTGGCAAGCACATAGCCGATCTCCCGGCCTCGCCAGTCCTCCGGCAAGTCCTCACAGTGTCCCGTAGGTTCCAGGCCCAGAGAGCCGATGACCCGGCCGGTGACCTTCTCCTCCAGAGCCAGGGTCTTTTTTTCATCCATAAACAGCTTCAAAATGGCGGCAGACTGCTCCCGGTTTTCGTGGGCGGCCCAACCGGCCATCTCCCCTACCCCCGGCACGCTGGCGTAGCGGTAAAAATCTTCCAGGTCCTCTTCCCGCCACGGCCGCAGCATCAGCCGGTCTGTCTCCAAGCGCCAGGTGGTCACATCTACAAGAGCGTCCATAGTACCCTCTTTCCGAATCAGTGCCCGGCACGCTGCGGTTCCTCCGCAGGGAATCCCGATTCCGTCCGTTTCCTGCGGCTTACAAGGAACGGGATGCCATCCTCATAAATACACTGCCGCAAAAACAGGTTCACCGCCGTAGACAGGTCCAGTCCCAATTCCGCAAACAGCTCCTGGGCCTGCGCTTTCACATCTGCATCAACGGAAATACTTGTCGAAATTTTTGCCATGGATGTCCCCTCCTTTTGCCTATATTTTACCACAGGCCGTTCTTTTGTCAATATATCTTATATAGATTATACTTATAATTTACAGGATAAGCATGGCATCCCCGAAGGAGAAGAACCGGTACCGCTCCCGGACGGCGATGTTATAGGCGTTCAGGATATGCTCCCGGCCCGCAAAGGCGGACACCAGCATCACCAGGGTGCTTTCCGGCAGGTGGAAATTGGTCACAAGGCCGTCCATAGCCTTGAATTGGTAGCCCGGATAGATAAAAATTTCCGTCCAGGCGTTCTTTTCCGAGAAGGTCCCGTCCTCGTTCACCAGGGATTCCAGCGTCCGGCAGGAGGTGGTCCCCACGCAGATGATGCGTCCGCCGTTTTTCTTCGTCTCGTTCAGCAGGTCCGCCGTTTCCTGGGACATCATGCAGAATTCCGAGTGCATATGATGCTCCGTGACCTCCTCTGCTTTCACAGGCCGGAAGGTCCCCAGTCCAACGTGCAGCGTCACGAAAGCCTCATTGACCCCCTTCTCCCGGATGCGCTGAAGCAGATCCTTCGTGAAGTGCAGGCCCGCCGTAGGGGCGGCCGCGGAGCCGCTTTCCCGGGAATACACGGTCTGATACCGCTCCTGGTCCTGCAATTCCTCCTTGATATAGGGGGGCAGGGGCATTTTGCCCAGCCGTTCCAGAATTTCCAGGAAAATCCCCTCATACTGGAACTCCACCACCCGGTTTCCGTCCTCCCGGACCTCCGCCACCGTGGCCGTCAGGCTGCCGTCCCCGAAGGAGACGGTCTGGCCCACCTGCATTTTCTTGCCGGGGCGGCACAGGCACTCCCAGCGCTTGCCCCCCAGGTCCTTCAGCAGCAGCACCTCCACGGCGCCGCCGGTGGGCCGGTGGCCCATGAGCCGTGCAGGCAGCACCCGGGAATCGTTCATCACCAGGCAGTCGCCGGGCTGCAAATAATCAATGAGGTCATAAAAATGCTTATGGGTCACGTCTCCCGTGTCCCGGTCCAGCACCATCAGCCGGGACCCGTCCCGCTTTTCCAGAGGGGTCTGGGCGATCAGCTCCTCCGGCAGGTCATACCAAAAATCCTTCGTTTTCATAAAGAAAACTCCTTTTCACCATAGATTCTCGGATTATACCATATTCGGCCCGAAAGTGCAACGGTAGGACACAGAAAATGCCGCAGCAAGGCCTCTGCTGCGGCAAATATTTACGGCTCCCGGAAAAGTTTGGCCGTTTTGTACAGATAAATGAGCCGCTGGATGCCCACGACGATCAAACCGATGTTTGCGGCAACCAGCACCATGCCCCCTAAAACTTTCACGGCAGTAATTCGAATCAATGCCAACGCCTCGCTTGCATACAATAAAGTCCAAGCGATCCACAATAAAATCCAAGCGATCCTATATTGGCCCCAAAGCTTTCTCCACTTTTCCGAAAGCCTTGCATCCACGTCGGTCAAAACGTTTCTATTCGCCTTGCACTCAAAATAACTCATTACGGCGGTCGAAGCAGCCGCTAAAAGCGACATGATCGCCAGTATATGCGTCAGAGAAGGCGACGTTTTAAAATACCCTGCATGGTATATAACATCCGGTACACTTATGACAATCACTGGCACCATTGCCCAGGCCGCATAGCCGTAGTTCTGTTCCTCCTTGGAGAGCAGGAACAGCAGCACGCACTCCGCAATGCCCACCAGAATGCCCAGAATTTCCCCCGGGAATTTCAGCCCGGGCAGCGCCTGCACAATGGTATTGTTGGTCATAAAGGAAACAATCAGCGAGGGTATCAGCATCCAGAAGTAGATCCAGAGCCACTTCCCCACATCCTTGCGCTGACGGCGCAGGGCCTGCCCGGCTTCCTTGGCCGCCGCCCGCTGCTTCCGCCGCTCCGGCATCACCGAAGCCCCGGCGCACAAAATGCAAGTCTTTTCCGAATCACAGCCCAGGCAGGTGGCGCAGCCCTTATCCCGGGCACACTGGGCAATGTCGCAATCGTTCCCCAACCAGCTTCCCGGGCCCTGCCTGCATCCGGGACAAAGGGAGTTCTGGTATTCCGCACATTCCGAACAGTTTTTTCCGCAATAGGTTTCCGCCATGGTACGTCCCTCCGTATGTAATTTTTGGGGTATTCCAGCTTCAGTGTAACAGATTCGACCATATTTTTCAATAGGCAAATCCAAACATTTCCGCATAGATTGGCCTGGAGGGATCAACATGATGGAAAACGTCTTTTTTCAAGGGGCCTGCACGGCCCTTGTCACCCCGTTTCTGGGAAATTCCGTGAATTACCCCATGATGCTCCGGCTGCTCCAACGGCAGTTGGACGCCCACATTCCCGCCGTGGTCATTGCCGGGACCACCGGCGAAGCCCCCACGCTTACCGACCACGAAAAGCTGGAGCTTATCCGCCGGTGCAAGGAATTCGTGGGGGACCGGTGCAAAATTCTCGCCGGAACCGGCAGCAATTCCACCGCCCACACCGTAGACCTGAGCATGGCGGCGGAGGAAGCCGGGGCCGACGGTCTGCTGGTGGTCAGTCCCTACTACAATAAACCCACAGCGGAGGGCCTGTTCGCCCATTACTTATCCGTGGCCCATGCAGTCAAAATTCCGATCATTCTCTACAACGTCCCCGGCCGCACCGGCTCGGACATCCCCGTCGGCGTCTACCGGCGGCTCAGCCGGATAGCGAACATTGTCGGGGTCAAGGAAGCATCTTCCGACATAAGCAAGGTCAGCCGGATTTTAGCCGCCTGCGGTCCCCGGTTCGCCGTCTGGACCGGGAATGATGCCCTGACAGTCCCGGCCATAACCTTGGGAGCCAACGGGGTCATATCCGTCACAGCCAATCTGTTCCCGGAGCGGGTCCAGGCCATGGCGGCGGCCGCTCTGGACGGTGATCTGGACACTGCCGCCGCCCTGAGCCTTTCTCTGACGCCCTTGAACGACCTTCTTTTCCGGGAAACGAACCCCATTCCCGTGAAAGCGGCTCTGGAATTGCTGGGCTTTGACTGTGGCCAGTGCCGCCTGCCCCTGACCGGTCCCGCCGAGGAAACGCTGGCCGGGCTGAAAGCCGCCCTGCCGGAGCTGTAACGAGTTTTCCGTGCTTTCTTCCAAAAGCGTTTGACTTTTTGCGAACGATTTGCTATACTATTACCAGATAGAGGGAGTCCCCTCATCCAAGGAGGTTACAGCAAATGGAAAAGAACATCATTACCATCAGCCGTGAGTTTGGCAGCGGCGGCCGGAGCATTGGCCGTCTGGTGGCTCAGAAGCTGGATATTCCGTTTTATGATAAAGAACTGGTGAACCAGATCGCACTGGAATCCGGCTTTGCGCCGAAATTTGTGGAAGATCACGGGGAGCATTCCCCCGGAACCAGTCTGTTCTCCTACGCCTTTGCCCCCCAGGGGGTCCCCGGCGTGATGAATGGCCTGTCCACGGCGGATTTCCTGTGGAACATCCAGTGCAACGTCATTCTGCAGCTGGCCGAGAAAGGTCCCTGCGTCATCGTGGGCCGGAATGCGGACTACATCCTCAAGGACCGGAAGGACACCCTGAACGTCTTTATCCACGCCGACATGGACTTCCGGGCGGACCGGATCGTGCGGCTCTACGGCGAGTCCGAAAAGAGCCCTCAGAACCGGCTCAACGAGAAGGATAAGCGCCGGAAGGTGAACTATCAGCACTACACCGGCCGGAACTGGGGCGAGGCCAAGAATTACGACCTGTGCCTGAAATCCAGCACCCTGGGCATCGAGACCTGCGCCGACATCATTGCCGAAATGGCCATGGGCGCCAACCATGTGGAGCCGCCGGTGACGGAGAAAAAGTAAACAGATGCGCCGGAAAAATCCCGCATATCGGGTCAACCGTTCGCCGCAAATCAACCTTGAACGGGTCCCTTCTTTTTGAAGGGACCTTGTTTGTATCTGCGTGACGCTGCATCACAGGAAGGAGCGCTTCATGGACCGTATTTTCCGGAAACTCGCCTCTATCGTCCTCATTGTTTTGCTGTTATGCGGGTGTGCTGCGCCCGCACAACAGCAAGTTACGAAGCAATATGGCAGCGACACTGTGACTGTGGACTACGTCAAGGGGACCATCACATTTCGGGAGGATGTCTACCATTTTGAGGACCAGGGGCTAAACTATCTGCTGTTTTATCCGGACGGGGAGGCCTGTCCCGTCCATATTTCTGGCGGAACGGTCTCGGTAACAGACGATATTTCCAACATCGACACCCGGCGCTACCTTGCCCCCGGCGTACTTGCAAGTTTCCTGACAGAGGAGCACCCCATACCCGTCGTGCATTTCACCGCTTTCTTCTGGGCGTTCCTCATCGTGGGAGCGGCCATGCTCATTTTCCCCAGGGCCTTCTGGTTCCTTTCCCACGGGATGTTTTTCCGGGATTCCGAACCCAGCGGCATGGCGCTGATCTTCTACCGTGTCCTGGGCGGCGTGTGCCTCGTCCTGGCGATCGTCAGCCTCTCCGGCGGGTTGTACTGAGAAACAAAAAACCGCCCCGAAGGGCGCAAAATAGCCTTCCCCTGGGGGTTGTGCCCCGCGCAGCGAATAGAAATATTCATGACTGCC
>UQVA01000044.1 GCA_900544405.1 uncultured Eubacteriales bacterium | reverse complement strand
AGCCTTCCCCTGGGGGAAGGTGGCATGGCGTAAGCCATGACGGATGAGGGGCGGTAGGCAGTATCGTCGATGAATGTAGGGGCGGCGGCATGCCCCGCCCGCTTGGCAGCTATTATTGAGCGGAAAAATCGCCGCAGGGGCTGACGGGACAAAAAAAGGCTCCCCCTACACAGGGGAGCCTTAACTCTGAGCAACCAACTCGTTACTTCTGGGGGCAGCACACTCCCCCAGTCACGCTTTGCAGCGTGACAGCCCCCTCTGAGAGGGGGCCAAGAGACGGTACTTCGTCGAAAGCCCCTACCGTGCCCCGCCGGGGGATGCTTCCGGAATATTGTGCCATTTGGAAAATGGTATAACAAACCGGGTCGAACATGCTTGACTTTTCGGCGAAAAATGGGTAAAATGAAAGCGATATACCATATCCCTGTCGGGGGGATACTTTTATCGCTTTTTCCGTATCACACAGAACTACTTACTTAGGAGGAACACACTTTGAATTGGGATCGTTTAACCACCGTTGAAGAGATGGAAGCGGCCACCAACTCCCTGCTGGAAAACGGCAAGAAGGTGGGCGCTGACTCCTGGCAGCAGCGGGTCAAGAACCAGACCCCCCATTGCGGCTTCGGCGAGGCAGGTACCTGCTGCCGGATCTGCTCCATGGGCCCCTGCCGGATCACCCCCAAGAGCCCCCGTGGTATCTGCGGCTGCGATGTCCACGGCATCGTGGGCCGGAACTTCCTGCGCTTTGTTGCGGGCGGCTCCGCTACCCACTCCGACCACGGCCGGGAGATCTGCCACACCCTGTATGAGAGCAAAGAGGGCGGCGCTTACCAGGTCAAGGACCCGGAGAAGCTCATCCGCATCGCCAAGGAATGGGGTGTGGAGACCGAGGGCAAGGATATTTACGATCTGGCCCATGAAGTTGCCGAGATGGCCCTGCTGGAGTACGGCAAGCCCTTCGGCACCCAGCGCTTCCTGAAGCGGGCACCCGAGCACACCCAGAAGCTGTGGCATGACGCCGGCATCGAGCCCCGGGCCATCGACCGGGAAGTCTCCACCGCCCTGCACATGACCCACATGGGCAACTCCTCTCTGCCGGAGGCCCTGATCCGTCAGTCCCTGCGCTCCGGCCTGTCCGACGGCTGGGGCGGCTCCATGGCCGGCACCGAGTTCTCCGACGTGCTGTTCGGCACCCCGAAGCCCGTGGATACCACCGCCAACATCGGCGTTATGGAGAAGGACCAGGTGAACATCATCGTTCACGGTCACGATCCCAGCCTGTCCGAAATGGTGGTTTACTACGCCAATGACCCCGAAATGATCGCCCTGGCCAAGAGCGTGGGCGCCAAGGGCATCAATGTGGCCGGTGTGTGCTGCACCGCCAACGAAGTGGCCATGCGCCACGGCATCCCCATGGCCGGTAACTTCCTGAGCCAGGAGAACGTGGTCCTGACCGGCGCCTGCGAATCCATCGTCGTGGACGTACAGTGCATCTTCCCAGCTCTGGGACCCCTTTCCAAGTGCTTCCACACCAAGTTCATCACCACCTCTCCCATCTGCCGGATGCCCGATTCCGAGTTCATCCAGTTCTCCGCCGATTCCGCTGCCGAGAATGCCAAGGCCATCGTGAAAATGGCTGTGGAGAACTTCAAGAACCGGAAGAGCGAGCTGGTGAACATTCCCAACCAGGTCTCCAAGGCCCGTGTGGGCTACTCCCTGGAGGCCATCGTGAAGGTCCTGGACGGTGTGGCCAACACCCAGGTGGACCAGATGGGCACCACCAAGCCCCTGCTGGAGTGCATCACCTCCGGCGTCCTCCGGGGCGCTGTGGCCATGGTCGGCTGCAACAACCCCAAGGTGCGCCCGGACTACGCGCACATTGAGCTGATGAAGAAGCTGCTGGAGAACGACATTATCCTCATCGTGTCCGGCTGCTCCGCCCAGGCTGCCGCCAAGGCGGGCCTGATGGACCCGGATATGGCCAAGGAATACTGCGGCGCCGGTCTGAAGCGTGTCTGCGAGCTGGCGGGCATTCCTCCGGTCCTGCACATGGGCTCCTGCGTGGATATTTCCCGTATGATGCTGCTGGCTTCCGAGCTGTCCAAGGATTCCGGCGTGCCCATTTCCAAGCTGCCCGTGGTGGGCTGCGCTCCCGAATGGATGTCCGAGAAGGCCGTGTCCATCGGCAACTACGTTGTGGCCACCGGCATCGACACCTTCCTGGGCGTTGACCCCTATGTGAAGGGCTCCAGCGAGGTCTGCGAGCTGCTGACCGGCGAGCACGGCGTGAAGGATTGGGTCGAGGCCAACTACACCGTAGAGCTGGATATCGACAAGCTGGGCGACATGATGATCGAGCGCATCGAGCAGAAGCGTGCCGCTCTGGGCATCTAAACTATGAAAGTAGCGATTACCGGCAAAGGCGGGGTGGGCAAGACCACCCTGGCCTCCACCCTGGCCCGGCTCTACGCCGACGAAGGCCGGACCGTTCTGGCCGCCGACGTGGACCCGGACGCCAACCTGGGCCTGGCCTTAGGGCTTCGCCAGGAGGAAGTGGACGCCATCGTTCCCATCTCCAAAATGCGTACTTTGGTGGAGGAACGCACCGGCGCCAATGAAGCCAATAAATTTTTCAAGCTGAATCCCTATGTGGCCGACATCCCGGAAAAATATGCCAAGGACATCAACGGCGTGAAGCTGCTGGTCATGGGCACGGTGGATGTAGGCGGCAGCGGCTGCGTCTGCCCGGAGCATGTGATGCTCAAGGCCATCCTGTCCAGCCTGACCTATCGGAAGGACGATGTGGTCATCATGGACATGGAGGCGGGCCTGGAGCATCTGGGCCGGGGGACGGCCGCCAATATGGATCAGTTCATCGTGGTCATTGAGCCCGGCTCCCGGAGCGTCCAGACCTACCGCAACGTGAAGCGTCTTGCGGCGGACCTGGGGGTGAAGCGGGTGCGGGTGGTGGCCAATAAGATCCGCTGCGCCGAGGATGAAGCTTTCATCCGCTCCGCCATTCCTGCGGAGGACCTGCTGGGACTCATTCACCTGAATCCGGAGATCATGGACGCCGATCGGAAGGGCCTGTCCCCCTACGATTGCAGCCCCAGCGCCCTGGCGGAGATCCGGAGCATCAAAGCCATCTTGGATCAAGACGAAAAATAGGAGGAAATACCGTGACTTTATTTGAAAGAGTATTTGGCGGCAACGACGCCGTTTACGGCCTCACCGAAGCTGCCATTGACAATGCCATCGCCCAGTACGGCGAGGGCCAGGCCGTGTCCTTCCCCGACACTGCTTACTCTCTGCCCTGCTACTACGCCGTCACCGGCACCAAGGTCTCTACCCTGGGTGAGCTGAAGGCCGCTCTGGCTGTTGTGAAGAGCCTGATGACCCGGAACAACCGGCTCAACGACGCCTTTATGTCCGGCGTGGCCACTGCCCTGTGCGCCGAGTTCATCGAGGTGCTGAAGTACATCAACGGGGCCACCCCGTATGAGGCCCCCTGCTACGGCCACCTGTCCGATGCCGTTATCCGGAACCTGGGCGTGCCCCTGGTCACCGGCGACATCCCCGGCGTGCCTGTCATTCTGGGCACCGCTCCCTCTGCCGACGAGGCCGTGGACCTGGTGAAGAGCTACCAGAGCCAGGGTATGCTGGTGACGCTGGTGGGCGGCATCATCGATCAGCTCCAGGAGAAGGGCTACAAGACCGGCGACAATGTCCGCATCATCCCTCTGGGCAAGGACGTGACCTCCGTGATCCATGTGGTTTCCGTTGCCCTCCGTGCGGCCCTGATTTTCGGCAACATTACCCCCGGTGACGCTGCCGGTCTGATGAAGTACACCATGGAGCGTGTGCCTGCCTTCGTCAACGCCTTCGCCCCTCTGGACGATGTGATCGTGGCCTGCGGCGCCGGCGCCATCGCCCTGGGCTTCCCGGTCATTACCAACGAGCAGGAGAACATCTTCCGTGTTCCCAAGAGCCTGATCGTGCAGCCGGACGTGACGAAGTTCAACGCCACCTCTCTGGAAGCCCGTGACATCAAGATCAAGATCACCAATATCGACATCCCCGTGTCCTTCGCCTCCGCTTTCGAGGGCGAGATCATCCGCCGGGGCGATATGCAGGTGGAAGTGGACGGCTCCCGTGTGGACTGCTTCGAGCTGGTCCAGACCAAGGAGGCCTCCGAGGTGGAAGACCACAAGATCACCGTGGTGGGCCCCGAGATCGATGAGATCCCTGTCGGCTCCAAGATTTCCCTGAGCTACACCGTGGACGTGGCCGGTAAGGCCATGCAGCCGGACTTCGAGTCCGTTATGGAGCGGAAGTTCCACTCCTACCTGAACTGCATCGAGGGCGTTATGCACACCGGCCAGCGGGATATGATCCGTATCCGTATCTCCAAGGCCGACTTTGAGGCGGGCTTCAAGTTTAAGCATCTGGGCGAGGTCCTGTATGCCAAGCTGAAGAACGAGTTCGAGGCCGTTGTGGACAAGTGCCAGGTGACCATCGTTGTGGACGCCGAGAAGAACGCAGAGCTGCGCCATCACGCCAACGCCGTGTTCGCCAAGCGGGACGACCGCCTGAAGTCCATGACCGACGAGTCCGTGCCGGTGTACTATACCTGCATCATGTGTCAGGCCTTCTCTCCCAGCCATGTGTGCATCGTGACTCCGGAGCGGCTGGGCCTGTGCGGTGCAGTGTCCTGGCTGGATGCCAAGGCCACCAATGAGCTGGATCCCACCGGCCCCTGCCAGGTGGTTCCCAAGGACCACTGCATCGACGAGAACCTGGGCCGCTACGAGGACGTGGATGAGGCCGTCAACAAGTATTCTCACGGCGCTTTGGAGCATGTGACCCTGTACTCCCTGTTCCAGGATCCCATGACCTCCTGCGGCTGCTTCGAGTGTATCTGCGGCGTGGAGCCGGTGTCCATGGGCGTGGTCATCACCTGCCGTGAGCACGCCGGCGTGACCCCGCTGGGCATGAGCTTCTCCGAAATGGCCTCCATGACCGGCGGCGGCGTTCAGACCCCCGGCTTCATGGGCCACGGCAAGCAGTTCATCTCCTCCAAGAAGTTCCTGAAGGCTGAGGGCGGCCTGGGCCGTATCGTCTGGATGCCCAAGGAGCTGAAGGACCAGGTCCGGGAGCGTCTGGACCAGGCGGCACTGGAGCTGTACGGCGTGGAGCACTTCACCGACATGATCGCCGATGAGACCATCTGCACCGAGGACCCGGAGCAGCTGCTCAATTACCTCTCCGAGGTGGGCCACCCCGTGCTGGGCATGGAACCCTTCGATATGTAAGCGCATATCCAATAACCCAAAAAGCAAAACGTCCCGCGGGAATCCCCGCGGGACGTTTTTGTAGGAAGAAAACCACCGGCAGTGCCGGTGGTTCTAAAAAGCTTTAGCTATGCATAGAAAAAGGATCTTCCTGTGGTTATAGTAATGGTGGTCTGCCAACCGCCATTACATAACCATAGGAGAAATCAAGTCCAGATGAAACTTGACACTAACAGTTTAGCACACACGAAAGTACAGTTTACAAGGGACTACACAGGGTAGGTATCTGACGGGAGGGGTTCCGCCCGTCAGATTTTCCATGTGATATTCAAACTATCGCTTGTGGCGGCTATGGTGGTAATCATCAAATCCACCACACGCCGCTTGTCATCAAAGGATACATCCTCCCAAGTGTCGAGGTAGCCGGAAATCTGGCTGACCTGTTCCAGGCTGATGGCTTCCACCGTCAGCTCAGCTATCTGCTTCACAAGTTCCTGCTTGCGTCCGTCCAGTTCCGCTATCTTCACATTCACATAGGAGAGCAGGACATTGTTTGCGCCCGTCAGACTGTCCACCAGTTTTTCAATCTCGCTGTCCACATGGGCAAGCTCCACTTGCAGTGCTGCAATTTTCGGGTTTGCCTTTGCCGCTTTCTTTCTGCCTGTCAGCGTCTTGTAGCTTGCCAGTTTCTTTACCATCTGCTGATAGACCACCGCTTCCAGTTCGGAAGTGATGATTTTCCCGCATCCGGCACAGCTTTTATTGTCCAGCCGTTTTGTGCAGCGGAGATATTGCTTTCTCACAGGATTGTTAATGCTCATAAGCGCATACCCGCAGTTTCCGCACTTGATTTTTCCCGCCAGCCATGTGTGGGTGGCTTTCCGGGCAGACTGTATTTTCATGTTGTTCATCAGCTTCTTCCGGCAGGTCAGCCAGATGTCGGAGGGGACAATGCCCTCATGGGGAGCCAGTACCAGCATTTGGTCTTTCAAGTCGTTCTTTTTGCTGGGCTTCACATCTCGCCCTTGATACAGATAGCAGCCGTTCATGCCTGTAAAATCGGCAGCGTCATTGACAATGACTGTCCCTTGACTTTTGAAAAACTCGTACACATCAAGGTCTGCCTGCACATAGACAGGATTGCGTAACATCTGCGCCAGCGTGGGGCGTATCAGTTCTTTGCCATGGAACAAAATCCCCTGTTCCGCAAAGTACCGGGTAATGTCCCCGTAGGAGGTAGTGGGCTGGGCGTACATTTCAAATATCAGCCGGATATTTGCCGCTTCGTCTGGATTTACCACCAGCTTTTTTGTGTTGATACCGTCCATCTTAATCGGCTCTGTATGGAAGCCGTAAGGGGCTTTCCCGCCCATCTTGAAACCTCTCTGGCTACGGGAATAGTAAGCGTCCGTTACCCGCTTCTGTATGGTTTCCCGTTCAAGCTGGGCGAACACGATACAGATATTCAGCATCGCCCGCCCCATCGGGGTGGAGGTATCAAACTTTTCCGTAGAGGACACAAACTCTACATTGTACTGTTGGAACAGCTCCATCATATTGGCAAAGTCCAGAATGGAACGGCTGATACGGTCGAGCTTGTAAACCACGACCTTTGCAATCAGCCCCCGCTTGATGTCCCGCACCAGTTCTTGAAACTTCGGACGGTCTGTGTTCTTGCCGCTGTATCCTTTGTCTGTATATTCCTTACAGTTCCCGCCTTTCAATTCGTATTTGCAAAACTCAATCTGGCTTTCAATGGAAATGCTGTCCTTTTTGTCTACCGATTGCCTTGCATAGATTGCGTCTATTCGATTGTTCATATTGTCGCTCCTTTTCTCAAAAAAGAAACGGAGCTGCTGACAGTTTTATTATACCGCCAGCAACCCCGCAAATCAACGATGGCTTCGGAAAATCTTATGCCCCGGCTTCCTCACTCTGCCGCTTGTCGGCATACTTGCGGAACACCTCATAAAGCTGCTGTTCCAGATCCCGGCGTTTTGCCGCCTCCTGCTCCGGCGTGAACACCGGGGAGAGATTTTCAAGCGTGATTTCCTTTCCCTGAAAAGTCACGACTTCGGTTTCTTTCTTGTATCTGATATGCTCCATAGTACCTCCGTATTTAATTTTCAAAGTGCAGTGCCGTTATGCTGCGGCGTGAAATGTTTTCTGTCATCAATCACCGTTCCCTTGTGTGTCGCTGCTGCCGTTTCAGTTCTGCCAGCACCTCCGGCGGGATACGGTCTACCAGCCGTTGAATGTCTTTCAGTTCGCTTTCCAGCTTTGCCCGTTCCATCGTATCTTTCATCTTGCCTTTTTCGCTGGCTTTGGCTCTGGCTTCCAACTGTTCATTTTCCGCCAAAAGGTCGTTTATCGTGACCTTGTATTTTTTGAGCTGCCCGGAGAAGTTCTCCATCTGCGGAAACCACTTTTTCAGCAGGGAGAGGGCTTCCTCTTTCTTCTTTCCGGCATTGAACGGGGTAATACCGTCCAGCGTGGCTTCAATGGCTCTTGCCTGTTTGGAGAGATTGACCGCCTGCTTGAACAGACGGGTGGGGATATGCTTCCTGCCTGTCTTGCTGGCACTTTCTCCACGCTCCAAGTCGGGATATTTCTCCACCATATAGGCGTGAAAATCGTCCTGCC
>UQVA01000043.1 GCA_900544405.1 uncultured Eubacteriales bacterium | reverse complement strand
CATCTTTTCTCCAATCTTCCATGAAAACACCCCCGTTTCCTCTATTATACCAGAACCAGAGACGATTTCAAAGTTTTTTGACAGACTGAAGCGTCCCGCGGGAATTTCCCCGCGGGACGTTTTGCATGCCCGGATGTTAAAAATCCCCCGGTGAGACGAAAATAGCCTCCCGGCGTGTAGGGGAAGGCATTGGCCGGTGCAAACCGGCAGCCCCTACCGCTTAGGTAAGCGCACTCCCCCAGTTGTGGCATAAGCCACGACAGCCCCCTCTTAAGAGGGGGCCAAGGGGCCTGCCCGAATTCCGGGACGCCTTTCTCAACGCCCGATTGTGAACGTTCCGCCCAAAAAGTTAAAAGGAAATTAACCATTGCCCGGTTTCGCCGGGGGCGGAAGTGTGCTATAATAGAAAAGTTGAGAAAAAGGGGGAATGGCCATGAAAACCTGCGTGATCTTCTGCGCCGGGGGATTTTCGGCACTGGCCGAGCCGGTCAACGAGGCGGATCTGGTGATTGCCGCCGACGGCGGACTGCGCCATGCGGAGCAATGCGGCGTGCGGCCCACGCTGATTTTGGGGGATTTTGACTCTCTGGGCTACACCCCGGACCGGGCGGAGGTGTTCCCGGTGGAGAAGGACGACACGGACTCCATGCTGGCCATCAAGGAGGGTCTGGGCCGTGGCTTCCGGCGGTTCGTGCTGTACGGGGCCCTGGACGGGGCCCGGCTGGACCACACCGTCGCCAATTTACAGGGCCTCCAATATCTGGCCGACCACGGGGCCACCGGCTATCTGGTGGGCCTGCGGGAGATCGCCACGGTGGTAAAAGGCGAAAAAATCACGTTTCCGGCCAGTGCCGCAGGCATTTTATCCCTGTTCTGCCTGGGACCGACGGCCACCGGCGTGGACATTTCGGGGTTACATTACCCCCTGGAAAACGGACAGCTGACAAGCGGCTTTCCTCTGGGGGTCAGCAATCATTTTGAAGGCGAAAAATCGGAAATTTCCGTGAAAAACGGAAGTCTGGTTATGATCTATGGCCGGGAAAACGGCTTCCCGGTCCGGGAGGGCATCCAATGAAGAAACAGAAAACGCCGGAAGTGATCCGGCAGGACATCCCCGTTTTTCAGGCGGACCCGGAACGGGGCCTGACCGGGCAGCAGGCGGAGGAGCGGAAGGCCGGGGGCTGGGTCAACGCTGCCGACACCGGGGCGGGCCTGACGGAGCGGCAAATAATTTTGCGTAACTGTCTGACCTTTTTCAACCTGGTGTTCCTGGTGCTGGCGGTGGTGCTGGTTTGCGCCCGGTCCTCGGTGATGAACATGACGTTCCTGGGCATCGTGTTCGTGAACACGGTCATCGGCTGTTTTCAGGAAATTCGGGCCAAGCGGGCGGTGGACAAACTGACGCTGGTGGCGGCCCGGCCCGTGCGGACCATAAGGGACGGCCAGGCGGCAGACATTCCCTCGGCGGACCTGGTCCGGGATGACATTGTGGAATTTTCGGCGGGAGACCAGATCTGCGCCGATGGCATTCTGCGCAGCGGGGAATTGCAGGTCAATGAATCGCTGTTGACCGGCGAAGCGGACATTATCACAAAAAAGATCGGAGATGAGCTGAAATCCGGCTCCTTTGTTGTGGCGGGCCGGGGACGGGTCCAGCTGACGGAGGTGGGTGCCGACGCTTTCGCCGCACGGCTCTCTGCCGAGGCCAAGGCCAACCCCCAGGCGGCAAAATCAGAGATGATGCGCTCCCTGGACCGGTTGATTCAGGTGGTGGGCATTGCCCTGATCCCCATCGGCGGCATTTTGTTCTATCAGGAATATGTACATTTGCACTTGAGCTTCCAGAGCAGCGTGGAGCATACCGTGGCGGCGTTGGTGGGCATGATTCCGGAGGGACTGTACCTGCTGACCAGCGTGGCGGTGGCGGCCTCCGCCATGAAGCTCACCAAGCGGCGGGTGCTGGTCCAGGACATGAACTGCATCGAGACGCTGGCTCGGGTGGATGTGTTGTGTGTGGATAAGACGGGAACCATCACCGAGCCGAAAATGGAAGTGGAGAACGTGATTCCTCTGACCGCCGAGCCGCCGGAGGAACTGGAAGCGGCACTGACGGCCCTGTATGGCGGCATCGAGCCGGAAAATGACACGGGCCGGGCCATTGCGGAGTTGTTTCACGGGGAAAACGACTGGGTCTGCACCAAGCGCATCCCTTTTACCTCGGCGGCCAAGTGGTCCGGCGGGGTGTTTGAAGGGAAGGGAGCCTACCTGGTGGGCGCTCCGGAATTCATTCTGGGCAGCCGCTTTGAGGAAATCCGGGACCAGGCGGAGCCTTGGGTAAAGACCGGCTACCGGGTGCTGCTGGCGGCCCAATACGACGGGGACCCCCAACCGGGAGCCTTGGAGGAAGAAAAAATTCAGCCCTTGGCGCTGATTCCCATCGCCAACCGAATTCGCCCGGAGGCCCCGGACACCTTCCGGTATTTTGCCGCGCAGGGGGTCAGCATCCGGGTCATTTCCGGCGATAATCCGGAGACCGTCTCCGATGTGGCCCAGCGGGCGGGCATCGAAGGGGCGGAAAAATATGTGGATGCCCGGACGTTGGAGACTGAGGAGGACATCCTCCATGCGGCGGAAAACTATGTGGTCTTTGGCCGGGTGACGCCGGAAATGAAGAAGGCTCTGGTGCTGGCACTGAAGAAATTGGGCCATACGGTGGCCATGACCGGCGACGGCGTCAACGACGTGCTGGCCATGAAGCAGTCCGACTGCGGCATTGCCATGGCCTCCGGCGCTCAGGCTGCCAGTCAGGTGGCCCGGCTGGTGCTGCTGGATTCGGACTTTTCCGCCATGCCCGGCATCGTGGGCGAGGGCCGTCGGGTCATCAACAACATCCAGCGGGCGGCGACCTTGTTCCTGGTGAAGAATATTTTCTCCCTGGGCCTTTCGCTGCTGTCTCTGTTCACCAACTGGCCCTATCCGTTGGTGCCGGTACATCTGAGCGTGATTTCGTCCCTGACCATCGGCGTGCCGTCCTTCTTCCTGGCCATGGAGCCAAACTATGAGCGGGTCACGGGCCGGTTCCTGCCGGGAGTTCTGCGCAGGGCCTTTCCCGGCGGCCTGACAAATATCTTCGTGGTTCTGATGGCGCAAGCCTACGGAGCGGTGTTCGGCCTGCCCCAGGAGCAGCTCAGCGCCGTGTGCGCCGCCATTCTGAGCATCGTGGGCCTGCTGGTGCTGTATCAGGTCTGTAAGCCCTTCGACTTTTTCCGGCGCATCATCTGGTTCGCCATGGGGGTGTGCCTGGTGCTGTGCTTCACGGCCCTGGGCGGGTTCTTCTCTTTGGAAATTTGGAGTGGCAGTGTGATTCTGGTCATGGCGACCCTGCTCATTATGACCCCCACGGTGTTCTTCGCCATCCAGCGGGTTTTCGACTTCGGGGACCGGGTGTATGTGGACGCCCGGCAGCGGACGCTCTGGCCCAAGCTAAAGCAGAAGTACCGGGATCTACGGGCGGAGGCCAGGCTGGAAATGAAGCGCTTCGCCTGGTGGAGGCAGTAAGATGCTGACCTACACCCTAAAAAAAGCCCCCGGCGTGCCGCTATACGAAGCTCTGTACCGGGCCATCCGGCAGGACATTACCGAGGGTCGCCTGCCCGCCGGGACGAAATTGCCTTCCCAGCGGGCGTTGGCAGCCAATCTGAAGGTCAGCAAAATTACCGTAGAAGCGGCTTACGATCACCTGAGCCAGGAGGGCTACATCCGCTCCTATCCCAAGCGGGGATTTTTCGTGGAGCAGACGGAATTGTGCCGCCCCCGGCCCAGACAGCCGGAAGGAATTCCTGCCGAAGCGCCGGAGGCCCCGCCCTTTGATCTGACCGGCAGCGCACCGGGGGATTTCCCCTTTACCGTGTGGAGCCGGTTGGAGCGGCAGGTGATGCTGGACGTGGGCACCGCCCTTTTGAAGCCCCTGCCCAATCAGGGCGCACCGGAATTGCGCCGGGCCATTGCGGACCATCTTTTTCAGTTCCGGGGCTTCCGGGCAGACCCGGAAAATATCCTGGTGGGGGCCGGTACGGACTTCCTGTATACGCTCCTGGTCCAGATTCTGGGCCGGGACAAGAATTACTTCGTGGAGGAACCGGGCTACGGGAAAATCCGCAGCATTTACGCCTCCGCCGGGGCCAGGTGCATGGGCGTGCCGCTGGACGATTTCGGGGTCAGTCCGGAAAGCCTCATGGGGGCCGACGTGCTGCACATTTCCCCCTCCCATCATTTCCCCACGGGCATCGTCACCCCCTTGCCCCGGCGGCTTGAACTGCTGCAATGGGCGAAAACCGGGGGACATTATATCATTGAGGACGATTACGACAGCGAATTCGGCTTCCGTGCCCATCCCATGCCCGCGTTGGCGGCTCTGGACGACGGGGGCCGGGTCGTTTACATGAACACCTTCTCCCGGTCCCTGGCCCCGGCCCTGCGGGTGGGGTACATGGTTCTGCCGGGGGATCTGATGGCGAGATTCCGGGAAAATCTGGGCTTTTACGGCTGCACCGTGTCCAGCTTCGAGCAATATACCCTGGCCCGCTTTTTGTCGGAGGGGTATTTTGAAAAGCACATCAACCGGATGCGGAAAAGTTACCGCACCCGCCGGACGGAGATTCGGGCCATTCTGGAAAACTGCCCCGGCCGGTTCGCCATCCTGGAGCAGGAGGCGGGACTGCATTTTCTCCTGCGGCTGGAAACGCCCCTGAGCGATGAGGAGATCGTGAAAATATGGGCGGAGCAGGGCATCCGGGTGCGGCCATTGAGCGGGTTTTATCACGGCGAAGTGCCGGAAAAAGCGGCCCATTGCCTGGTCATCAGCTATGCTTCTCTTCCTGGGGACCGGCTGGAGGCTCTGGCGGAAGCATTGAGCAAAAGTTTTAAGCGGATTTGGGAAAAATCCGGTAAAATTATGTAAAAATGGTTTGCAATTTTTCCTGCGGTATGGTATACTGTCTTGGCAACCACTATCTTAATGCAAAAGAAGCTATTGCCGGCGAAGAGCCGGGAAGAAAGGAGTATAAGTTCAATGTCTCACAAATACGTTTACCTCTTTACCGAAGGCAACGGAAAAATGAGAGAGCTCCTGGGGGGAAAAGGCGCAAATTTGGCCGAAATGACCAATCTGGGCCTGCCGGTACCCCAGGGCTTTACTATTTCTACGGAGGCCTGCACCCAGTATTACGCCGACGGGCGTAAGATCAACGACGAGATCCGGGAACAGATCATGGACTATGTGGGCAAGATGGAGAAGATCACCGGCAAGAAGTTCGGCGATCTGGAAAATCCCCTGCTGGTCTCCGTCCGTTCCGGCGCGCGGGCTTCCATGCCCGGCATGATGGACACCATTCTGAACCTCGGCCTGAACGAGCAGGTGGTGGAGGTCATGGCACAGCGCTCCGGTAACCCCCGCTGGGCTTATGACTGCTACCGTCGGTTCATCCAGATGTTCTCCGACGTGGTCATGGAAGTGGGCAAGAAGTATTTCGAGAAGCTCATTGATGAAATGAAGACCCGTAAGGGCGTCCATCAGGACACCGAGCTGACCGCCGAGGACCTGAAGGAGCTGGCCGAGCAGTTCAAGGCCGAATATAAGAAGCAGCTGGGTCAGGACTTCCCCAGCGACCCCAAGGAGCAGCTGTTCAAGGCCGTGGAGGCCGTGTTCCGCTCCTGGGACAACCCCCGTGCCAATGTCTATCGTATGGACCATGACATCCCCTACTCCTGGGGTACTGCCGTCAACGTCCAGATGATGGCCTTCGGCAACCTGGGCGATACCTCCGGCACCGGCGTGGCCTTTACCCGGAACCCCGCTACCGGCGAGAAGGGCCTCATGGGCGAGTTCCTGATGAACGCTCAGGGCGAGGACGTGGTGGCCGGCGTGCGGACCCCCATGCCCATCCAGCAGATGGCTGAAATCCTGCCGGAAGTGTACGAGCAGTTCCTGCAGGTCTGCGACACCCTGGAGAAGCACTACCGGGATATGCAGGACATGGAGTTCACCATCGAGGACAAGAAGCTCTATATGCTCCAGACCCGGAACGGCAAGCGGACCGCCGCTGCCGCCATCAAGATCGCCTGCGACCTCATCGACGAGGGGATGATCTCCGAGCAGGAAGCCTTGATGCAGATTGACGCCAAGAGCCTGGATATGCTGCTGCATCCCACCTTTGACCCCGCCGCTCTGAAGAAGGCCGAGGCCGTGGGCAAGGGCATCGCTGCCTCTCCCGGCGCTGCCGCCGGTACCATCGTCTTTACCGCCGAGGACGCCGTTGTCCACGGCAAGAAGGGCGAGAAGGTGGTCCTGGTCCGTCTGGAGACCAGCCCCGAGGACATCGAGGGCATGAAGTACGCCCAGGGCATCCTGACCGTCCGCGGCGGCCAGACCTCCCACGCCGCCGTTGTGGCCCGTGGTATGGGTACTTGCTGCGTGTCCGGCTGCGGCGCCATCAAGATGGACGAGGAGAACAAGCGCTTCACCCTGGCAGGCAAGACCTACCGCGAGGGCGACCCCATCTCCCTGGACGGCTCCACCGGCTGCATCTATGATACCCTGATCCCCACCGTGCCCGCCGACCCCAACTCCGGCTACTTCGGCCGCATCATGGAGCTGGCCGACAAGTATAAGAAGCTGGGCGTGCGCACCAACGCCGACACCCCCGCCGATGCCAAGCAGGCCGCTTCCTTCGGCGCTCAGGGCGTGGGTCTGTGCCGCACCGAGCATATGTTCTTCGACCCGGCCAGAATCGGTGCTTTCCGGGAAATGATCTGCGCCGAGACTGTGGAGGAGCGGGAGAATGCTCTTTCCAAGATCGAGCCCATGCAGCAGGCCGACTTCGAGGGCCTCTTTGAGGCGCTGGGCGGCTATCCTGTGACCATCCGGTTCCTGGATCCCCCTCTGCACGAGTTTGTGCCCACCGAGGAGGCCGACATCGAGGCGCTGGCCAATACCCAGGGTAAGACCGTTGCCTATATCAAGCAGGTCATCGCCGATCTCCATGAGTTCAACCCCATGATGGGCCACCGTGGCTGCCGTCTGGCCGTCACCTACCCGGAGATCGCCGCCATGCAGACCCGTGCCGTCATCAAGGCCGCTCTGGCCGTGAAGGGCCGTCATGCGGACTGGAACATCGTTCCGGAGATCATGATTCCCCTGACCGGCGAGGTGAAGGAGTTCAAGTTCGTGAAGGACGTGGTGGTCAAGACTGCCGACGCCATCATCGCCGCTTCCGGCGTGGCGCTGCACTATGAAGTGGGCACCATGATGGAGATCCCCCGTGCCTGCCTGACTGCCGATGCCATCGCCGAGGATGCCGAATTCTTCTGCTTCGGCACCAACGACCTGACCCAGATGACCTTCGGCTTCTCCCGTGACGATGCCGGCAAGTTCCTGCCCTCTTACTACGAGAACAAGATCTACGAGTCCGATCCCTTCGCCCGTCTGGATACCGAGGGCGTGGGCCGTCTGATGAAGATGGCTGTGGACATGGGCAAGAAGGTCCGTCCCGACCTGCACTGCGGCATCTGCGGTGAGCACGGCGGCGATCCCAGCTCCATCGAGTTCTGCCACCAGATCGGCCTGGACTATGTGTCCTGCTCCCCCTTCCGGGTGCCCATCGCCCGCCTCGCTGCCGCACAGGCTGCCATCAAAAACGGCTAAAAAGCGACCGGAAACGGCAGAGATGCGATAAAATGCAATAAAAAGACCCGCCTGTGAGGAAAATTCCCCCCGCAGGCGGGTTTTTGTGGTATCGGGAATGTGGGCTTTTCAAATATCTCCCGGCAGGGCATTGTAGGGGCGGCGGCATGCCTCGCCCGCCTGGTTGCAATGCCTGAGCGGCAAATTCGATGCAAAAGCCCGCCGGGACAGAGAAAAGCCTTCCCCTGGGGGAAGGTGGCACGCCAAAGGCGTGACGGATGAGGGGC
>UQVA01000042.1 GCA_900544405.1 uncultured Eubacteriales bacterium | reverse complement strand
AGGCATGCCTCGCCCCTACCGTGCTACGCCGGGAGTGCGTCCCGCCCCTCATCCGTCTGCCCTAAAGGGCAGCCACCTTCCCCCAGGGGAAGGCTTTTCTCAGAGGGACCAAGTTGTTGCATCTTAAGCAAAAAACCACCCCCGGAAAGTAGGCTTTCCGGGGGTGCTTCATGCTCAATATTCGATTTTCGCCGCAAAGACCCGGTGGGAGGTCTCCCCCTCCGCCCGCTCGGCCTCCACCCGAAGGCTCTCGCCCAGATCCCAGCTCAAAAGCAGGGTGTCCCCTTCCCGGGACTCGTTCAGGTAGCAGACCGTGAAGGCTTTGGGAGAATGGTCCCGGTGGAAATCGCTGGGCAGCAAATCGTCCACCCACTCCAAGTATCGGGTGTTGTTCATGTGGCCGTTCCGGTCCAGGTCCGTGTAGCGGACCCGACGGCTTTCCCTGCTGCCCATCAAATGGTAGGCCAGGGAGCCGGGAACGGTCAGCTCGTCGCCCCGGAGGGTTCCCGGCAGGGCGATGCCGCTTTTTCCGGGGACGATCATGCTGCGCTTTTCCAGGTCCATGAGGACCCACAGGCTGATGGAGCGGAAGATTTCCTTGCCCGCTTCGTCGTAGGCAATGATGGACCGGGGAAAGGCCACCTTCGTGGGGGGCATGGGCCAGGTCTCCACCCGGATGGTTTCGCCGATGGTGGGCAGCCGGGTGATCTCCACCCGGTGACGGGTCACGGCCCAGAAAAGGCCCTTGGAGGCCAGATAATCATAGCTCAGATCCAGGAGCTCCGAGTGCTTTCCGGCGACTTCCTGGCCGATGGTCAGCAGTTGGGACAGCTTCAGCCGGCAGAACCGGTCGCACATCCCGTCGGTGATGAGATAGTTTTTGGTGTAAATGGGTTCCATGAGTGGGGTTCTTCTTTCTAAAATGAATTTTTGAGAGTGGGCCGCTGAATGCGCTTCCGGCGGGGCGAAAGCCTTCCCCCAGGGGAAGGCTTTTCTCAGAGGGACCGCAGCTGGTTCCTTAATTCCACACGTTTTCTTCCACGGTCAGGGTAAGTTCATAGCGCTTGCCGCTGCGGTAGAGGATGGCGGTCAGGGAATCGCCGATGGATTTCTTGTACAGGATCTGCGTCACGTCGTCGCCGTCGGAGACGTTTTTCCCGTCCAGGCTCAGGAGAATATCTCCCGTCTGGATGCCCTGCGCCTCGGCACCGCTGCCGGAAAAGACCTCCGTCACATAGGCCCCGGAGGGCAGATGGTAGTAAACCTGATAGAAATAGGGGACGCTGCTGCACCGCAGGCCCAGGCTGGGCCGTCCGGACACATAACCCTGGCCGGTGAGCTGCTCCACGATTTCCTTTACGGTGGTGCTGGGGATGGCAAAGCCCAACCCCTCCACACCGGCGGAGGAAACGTAGTCGCCGATTTTCATGGTGTTGATGCCGATGACCTGCCCGTAGCAGTTCAGCAGGGGGCCGCCGGAATTGCCTTCATTCAATGCGGCGGTGGTCTGAATCAGGGTCATGGTCCGGCCCCCCACGGTAATGTCCCGGTTGATGCCGGAAATAATGCCGTCGGTCATGGTGCCCCGGAGGGTCACGCCCAGGGGGTCCCCGATGGCCACAGCCAGATCGCCCACCCGCAGGGTGGAGGAATCGCCGAATTCTGCGCTTTTCAGGTCCGTGGCTTCCACCTTCAGCACCGCAAGGTCGGTCATCCGGTCCTGGCCCACGATGGCCGCCTCCAATTCCCGGCCGTCGGTAAACAGGGCGGTGACGGTGTCGGCGCCGGAAATCACATGGCAGTTCGTCACCAGATAGCCGTCGCTGCTGAAAACCACGCCGGTGCCGGTTGAGGTGGAGCCGTCGGCGGAGGCAGCGGTGATGGAGACCACGCTGTCAATGACGTTGGAATAAATCTCCTGTAAGGACAGGCCCTTTTCCTCCGGCCGGTTCTCCACGGCGGCGGGAGCGGGCATCAGGTCCACCCCGACCTCGCTCTGGGCGGATACGCTCATGGTGGCATCCGGCTCCGTGGGCTCGGTGGTAGGCTGGAACATGGAAATGGGGTCCTTGGGGTCGGCATTTTTCTGGGCGTCCAGGTTATTCTTGAGCTGCTTCACCCGCAGGGCGCTGAGGAAGCTCACCAGGCCGAAAAGCAAAATCACCGCCGCCAGCAGGATGGCAAACAGGGCTGTGTGGTCCTTGGGAGGCCGGGTGGAGCCGGTCTGGTACACGCCGCAGTCCCAGGGGTCCTTTTCTTTCTTGGCGTGCTGCTGGTATTCTGCGGATTCCGGGTAATCCCGGTCGGGATAATCGTCCGACATAGGCTCCTCCTTTCTCTTAATTCACCAGCGGCAGGGTGAAGGTAAACTCCGTTTTCCCGTCCCGGCTGGTGACGCTGATGTCCTCTCCATGGGAGCAGACGATGGTTTTGACAATATACAATCCCAGGCCCCAGCCGTCCCGGTTCTGGGAGCGGCTCTTGTCCAGCTTGTGGAACCGGTCAAAGACCAGGGGCAATTCCTCCGGCGGGATGGTGTCGCCGTCGTTGGATACGGAAACGTAGACTTTCGTGCTGCCCTCCCGGACTTTCAGGCCCAGGGTTCCCTTTTCCGGGCAGAACTTCACGGCGTTGTCCACCAGATTGTAAATGACCTGGGTGATATAATCCTCGTTGGCGCGGGTGTACACCGGATGCTCCGGCATATCTACGCTGACGTCCAGATTTTTGGCGTTGATCTTCTGCTCAAAGGTAATGAGCACCTGGCCCACGCACTCGGTCAGCTCAAAGCGGACCTTCTGCTCCTCCGGAATACCCCCCTGGTCCTGCAGGCGGGAAATGTCCAGCATACTGCGGACCAGACGGCTCAGCCGCTTGGTCTCCTGAGAGACCAATAACATATAGTGGCGCTGCTTTTCCGGGGGAATGGTCCCGTCCAGCATCCCGTCAATATAGCCGCCGATGGTGGTCATGGGGGTCTTTAACTCGTGGGACACGTTGGCCACGAATTCCTGCCGCTGGTACTCGCTCTTTTCCAGGGACGAGGCCATATTATTGAAGGCCAGGGCCAGTTCGTCCACTTCCTCGGTGTGGTCCCCGTCCAGCTGGACCCGGGCTTTCAGGTCCCCGTGGCCGAAGGCGTTGGCGGCCTTGGCCATTTCCTGCAGGGGCTTGGCCTGCTGCCGGGCAAAGACGCTCATAATAATGACGGCGAACAGAACCACCAGAATCGACACGAACAGATAAATATCCGTGACTTTTTTCAGCATTTCCATGGTGTCGGCCGTGGGGCTGGACACCATGACCACCCCGGCAGGCGTGCCGTCGGTGCCGGGAATGGGCATGCTGACCACATACCGGGCGTCGTCATAAAGATTGGTGACGGTGCCGGTGTCCTCGGCAATGCCGTCCGTCAAAACCCGGGACAGGTAGCTGCTGTCCAGCATCTGCCCCTGATGGGTGCAGCCGAAGGGAGCATCGGAGCAGAGCCGCAGCTTGCCGGTGGCGTCGCAGATGACCACGTCCGCACCGGAGACCTGGGCGCTGACGGTCAGGTTTACCAGAAACTCCGTGTTGCCCAGGGGGTCGGAGTCGTAATTCTCATAGACCCGGGCCAGCTCGGCAATGGCGGTGGCGTTGGTTTTCAGCCGGTCCATGGCGTCCTCCTCCAGATAGTTGGCAGTCAGCGCCCGGAAGGACGTGCCCACCAGCAGCAGAGCCGCCAGAAGCACGATGGCCGCCGGAAAAAACATCCGGGAAAAGGTGGATCTCATTGGTTGACCTCGAACTTATACCCCACGCCCCAGACAGTTTTCAGGCACCACTGATCGCTGGCACCCTCCAATTTTTCCCGCAGACGCTTGATGTGTACGTCCACGGTCCGGGAATCGCCGAAATAATCGAAGCCCCAGACTTCGTCGAGAAGCTGGTTGCGGGTGTACACCCGGTTGGGAGAGGAAGCCAGGTAGTAAAGCAGCTCCATTTCCTTGGGGGGCGTATAGATTTTCTGGCCCTTCACGGTCAGCACGAAGGCGTCCATGTCGATAATGAGGTTGTCGAAGGTCAGCTTGCGCTCCTTCTTCTCCACGGCGGCCCCGGTGGACCGGCGCAGGACCGCCTCGATGCGGGCCAGGACCTCCTTCATTTCAAAGGGCTTGGTGATATAATCGTCCGCACCGGACTTGAGCCCGGAGACCTTGTCGCTGGTCTCGCCCTTGGCGGTGAGCATGATAATGGGGGTCTGGCTCTCGGCCCGGATGGCCTTGCACACGGACCAGCCGTCCATCACGGGCATCATCACGTCCAGCAGCACCAGATCGGGCTTCAATGTGCGGAACTTGGCAAGGCCCTCGCCGCCGTCGTAAGCTGCGGCGACGGTGTAGCCCTCCTTTTCCAGATACATTTGCAGAAGCTCGGAAATATTGTGATCGTCCTCTACGATCAATACGGAAACGGCCATAAGGTATCCCTCCTGTTTTCTTTCTCTTTTCCCTTATTATAGTCGGTTTGCGGGAAATGAGGTGAACAATTTGTAAAGAGTTACGGGGCAATTTGTGAACGGCAAATTGGGTATTGCAATTCTCGCCGGGAAAGAGTATCATAAGCCCAAACGGCCCCCGGCGATGCTTTGTAGGGGCGAGGCATGCCCCGATGCGCCAGCTTGGGACTTTTGAACGGTAGAAATCGACGTAGCGGGCCGCCGGGACAGAGAAAAAGCCTTCCCCTGGGGGAAGGTGGCCGCAAAGCGGCCGGATGAGGGGCGGTAGGGGCTGCCGGGTTGCACCGTCCAAAGCCTTCCCCTCCAGGGGAAGCCTTTACGCCCCGCCATTTCTGCGTATGAAATTCGACGGGCGGGGCATGCCGCCGCCCCTACAATGCCACGCCGTTACTGCCTACCGCCCCTCATCCGTCTGCCCTGACGGGCAGCCACCTTCCCCCAGGGGAAGGCTCCCCTCAGAAGTACCGACACGCATAAAAAACATGAAATTATGATTTGTAAAGGAGCAACCCCATGTTTGAAATTCTCAAAGCCATTCTTTTTGGCATCGTGGAGGGCGTCACCGAATGGCTGCCCATTTCCTCCACCGGCCACCTCATTCTGCTGAACCAGTTCGTGAAGCTCAGCGTCAGCGACGAATTTTACTCCATGTTCGAGGTGGTCATTCAGCTGGGGGCCATTCTGGCGGTCATCGTGCTGTTTTTCCAGCGCCTGAACCCCTTCAGCCCGAAAAAATCCCCGGCCCAGAAGCGGGCCACCTGGGACCTGTGGGCCAAGGTCATCGTGGCCATCCTCCCCTCCGGCGTTCTGGGGGTTCTGCTGGACGACTGGATGGACGCACATCTTTATAATTACATCACCGTGGCCATCGCCCTCATTGCCTACGGCGCTGCCTTCATTCTGGTGGAGCGGAGCCACGCCAACAAAAAGCCCGCCATCGAGAAGGTGGGCAAAATCGACTACAAGACCGCCCTGCTCATCGGCTGCTTTCAGTGTCTGAGTCTGATCCCCGGCACCTCCCGGTCCGGCTCCACCATCCTGGGGGCCATTCTCCTGGGGGTCAGCCGTCCGGCGGCAGCGGAGTTCTCCTTCTTCATGGCCATCCCCACCATGGTGGGGGCCAGCGGCCTGAAAGCCCTGAAATTCATCAAGGCCGGCACCGCCATGACCGGCAACGAGACCATGATTCTCATTGTGGGCTGCATCGTCAGCTTCCTGGTGAGCCTGTTCATCATCCGCAGCCTGATGGAGTACGTCCGCAAGCACTCCTTCTCCGCCTTCGGCGTGTACCGTATCATCCTGGGCGCACTGGTGCTGGCCTATTTCCTCATCAGCAGCCTGGTAAAATAAGCATATAGGAGGCATTTCCCATGGAATTCACACTGGAAAACGAAATTTTGACCGTCACCGTCACCACTTCCGGAGCCCAGGTGAAAAGCGTTCTGCGCAAATGCGACGGCGTGGAGCACATCTGGCAGGCGGACCCGGCTGTTTGGGGCCAGCACGCACCCATCCTGTTCCCCTACGCAGGCCGGCTGCCGGAGGGGAAAATGACCGCCAAGGGCCGGCTATTTGAGGGACTGGCTGCCCACGGCTTCGCCCGGGACATGGAGCACGCCCTGGTGAGCCACAGTCGGGACACCCTGATTCTGGAGCTGACGGACCGGCCGGAGACTCTGGCCAAGTGGCCCTACCGGTTCCGGCTCCTGTCCACCTTCCGCCTGGAGGGCCATACCCTCCACCACACCCTCACCGTAGAGAACCGGGATGAGGAACCCATGGCCTACGGCATCGGTTTTCACCCCGGCTTCGCCCTGCCCTTCGATCAGGATCACACCCCATCGGACTATGTGCTGCAATTCGATTCTCTGGAATCGCCCCTGTGCCTGGGGACCCTGCCCCACGGGCTTCTCAACGGGAAATGCTATTATCTGGGCAAAAATATCCGGGAAATTCCCCTGGATGAGAAGCTTTTTGCCAACGACAGCCACTGCATGGTGGGTCTTTCCAGCAAATACCTGTCCCTGACGGAGAAGGGCACCGGCCGCAGTGTCCGCTGCAAAATTGAAAAGTTCCCCTATGTGCTTATCTGGAGTATGCCCGGGGAGCCGAAATTCGTGTGCATCGAGCCTTGGGAGAGCCTGCCCAGCGCTGAGGGCGGCAGCATCGAGTGGAACGAAAAGCCCGCCGCCGCCATCCTGGCCCCCGGCGAGAGCCGCAGCACCACCCTGTCCACGTCTTTCCTGCGATAATTTTCGGAAATCACCAGATTTGAAAATTATTTTCATGTCCTATCTGGCTACAATTCCTAAAAATGCCGTTGACAGACGGACATTCTCCCTGTAAAATAAAGATAAGCACCGGGAAACCGGTTCCAAATGAAGAGGAGGAAACCCTATGAAGAAAATCATTGCGTTGGTCCTGTGCGCCGTGCTGTGTGTGGGTCTTCTGAGCGCCTGCGGCGAGAAGCAGACCAACGGAGGTACCGATTCCGACCTGACACTGGCTCTGGTGGTGGCGGGCACCTTCGGCGACCGTTCCTTCTACGATTCGTCCAAGGAGGGCTGCGACGCTCTGGCCAAGGAAGGCGTGAAGGTCAAGACCATCGAATGCAACAACGAAAATCATGCCCAGCAGATCCGCAACGCTGCCGACAGCGCCAAGATCGTGGTGCTGGTGGGCTGGGAGTTCTACGATGTGGAGACCATCGCTCCGGAGTACCCGGACGTGCGGTTCATCTGGATTGATAACGCCACTTCCAAGCCCGTTGACAACGTGCTGAACATCACCTACGCCCAGAACGAAGGCTCCTACCTGGCCGGTTACATCGCCGCCAAGATGAGCAAGACCGGCGTCATCGGCGCCGTGGGCGGACAGGATACCGATACCATCAACGACTTCATCGTGGGCTACAAGGCCGGTGCCGAGCTGGCGAACCCGGACGTGAAGGTGGAGGTCAGCTACGCCAACACCTATGATGATCCCGCCGTGGGTAAGGAGTGCGCCCTGGCCCTCCATGAGAAGCAGGCGGACGTGATCTTCCAGATTGCCTCCAAGACCGGCGACGGCGTGTTTGAGGCCGCCAAGGACGAGGGCTTCTACGCCATCGGCGTGGACTCCGACCAGAAGTACATCGCCCCGGACGTGATCATCTGCTCCATGTGCAAGGAAGTGGGCAAGTCCATCCAGATCGCTGTGGAGGAGTACATGGAGGACGGCGATAACTGCGGCCTGTTCGGCACCACCTGGGTGGCCAATATGGCCTCTGGCCTGGTGAGCATCGGCTACGGCGACGCATCCGCTACCCAGCAGGTCAGCGACGACCTGAAGAACGAGGTCAAGCAGATCGCCGACCGGATCATCTCCGGCGAGATTGCTGTGGAGACCACCCGGTAAGGGGAGCTTCCGTGAACGAATGAAGCATGGCATCCGTTCATGGTGTTTCATAATTTACCTCTTTCTTTTTGAAGCCATCGGCCACGGGATTTTTCCCGTGGCCGATGGTGATTTTTTGAGGAAAAGCGCAAATCCCCCGGTGGGGCACGGTAGGGGCGGTGAAATGTCCCGGCATGGCACTGTAGGGGCGAGGCATGCCTCGCCCGCTGGGCGGCAATGTCAGAGCGGTAAAAATCGGCGTAGGGACTGCTGGGACAGAGAAATAGCCTTCCCCTGGGGGTTGTGCCCCGCGCAGCGAATAGAAATGAACATGACTGCCGGTGGCAGTCATA
>UQVA01000041.1 GCA_900544405.1 uncultured Eubacteriales bacterium | reverse complement strand
CAGTCATGAATATTTCTATTCGCTGCGCGGGGCACAACCCCCAGGGGAAGGCTTTCCTCTGTCCCGTCAGGTAATGCGTCGATTCCTACCACTCAAATATTGTAGGTTGGCGCATCGGGGTATGCCGCCGCCCCTGCAGTGCCCCACCGGAAGTGCGTCACATCCCGCAAAGCACCCACCGGGGCGCCTTCGTCACTCCCTCCGGCCGAAGGCGTTTTCTTCCTTTTTCCGCAGCTCGGCACGGGCGGCGTCGAACCTGGCACTGGCCTCCTCCAGCCGCTTCTTCCAGTTCTCGCCGGACTGGCGCAGCTTGCCGATGGCCGCCTGGGAAGCATTGTCTCTGGCTTCCTTCCACTCGGCCTCGGCGGCCTTCATCCTGGCCTTGGCGGCCTTCCATTCCGCCGTCAGCTTCCGGGAACGGGCCACCGCATTGGGGTAAGCGTCCCGGATACGCCGCAGCAGCGCACCCTTCTGGGTAAGCAGCTGCCGGACCTTGGTGCTGATCTCCTCGGTGGAGTCGCCGGTCTGGCCGTCAATGGTCTTTTTCACGCTGCCCATGAGTACATGGGACACGATATTATCTGCAATCAGCAGCAGAATAATGCACGCCGCCGTGATCTCCAGGGCCAGGGTACTCCAACTGTCCAGCCACCCGAAAACGACCGGGTCCACCCACTTGACAATGATCACGGACCCGGCCCCAAAGAGCAGCAGATTGCCCATCCAGATGCGGCCATGGAGGTTCATGGGCTTCTGGGAATAGTCCCACCAGCGGGCGTGGAACATTTTTTCCATGTACCAGCTGGTAAAATATTCCAGTGCGCCGCAGATGACCAGCCCCGCCAGGAACACCTCGGCATAGCTGCCCTCCTGGCCGAACAGGCCGCCCACCGACAAGGTCACAATGACGGCGCCCCAGCCGTAAATGGGGCAGTACGGTCCGATGAGGAAGCCCCGGTTGATGAAGCGGTGGAACTGGATGAATTTCAGCGTGACCTCCATACACCATCCTGCCACGGCAAACAGGAAGAACACCACCACAAACCGGCAAACCTCTAAAAGCAAAGTATCCATAAGTCGTCTCCTTCGGGTTTTTTTTCATTATAGCAAAGGGATGGACCCAACGCAAGGAGGATTTTCTTCAAAGGCTCCCCCTGCACAGGGGAGGCTTATGCCTCGCCGGGAATGCGAGAAAACGACCCGAAAAGCGTCTCGCCTTTCGGGTCATGTTTTCTCTTTCTGTTCCAGCCACTCGGAGACGATCTGCTCCACCAACTGGGAAATGCTCCACTTGTGTTCCTCGGCTTCCGCCCGAAGGGCTTCTTTGACTTCCTCCGTGGCTCGGAAGGTAATGTATTCCGTCTTTTTCTTCCAGTTCATGTGATCACCCATATACATGATATACCTTGCCTGTTGACAAGGAAAGATGTACTAGGTATACTTAGTATATCCTAGAACTGGGAGGTTCATTCATGGTTCCTTATGACGAACTTTATGACACGGTGCGTGGCCTGATGGCATCGGAATATGCCGTGGCCGGGGTGGAAAATCTGTTTGCCGAGGGCAGCTATTGCCAGCGGCGGTACGATGATATGCGCCAGGCATACGCCCGGCTTTGCGTGCGGCTGGGCGTAGAGGACGAGGACCGGGACCTGGAGCAGATGATCTCCGCCCTGGACGACATCACCGCCCGCCTGTGCTGTACCATGTACGAACACGGCCGCCGGGAGGGACGTCCCGCAGCGGAGTCGTAGCGCTTCGCCGGGAGATACCGCAAAAGCCCCCGGGGAGGATTCTCCGCCGGGGGCTTTGCTCCTATTCTCGCCGTTTCCGGCTCATTTTTACTCCACCGTAACGCTCTTGGCCAGGTTCCGGGGCTTATCCACGTCCAATCCCTTGGACACGCTCAGGTAATAGCCCAGCAGCTGCAGGGGGATAACCGCCAGGCTGGGGGCAAAGTGGGAATCGGTCTTGGGGATATAAATGACGAAGTCGGCGCTGTCCTCAATGGAATAATTTCCCTCCATGGTCAGGGCCATCAGGTACGCCCCCCGGCTCTTGCATTCCAGCAGATTGCTCAGGGTCTTTTCGTACAATGCCTGCTGGGTCAGCAAGCCCACCACCAGGGTATCCTCTTCAATGAGGCTGATGGTGCCGTGCTTCAACTCGCCCGCAGGGTAAGCCTCGGAATGGATGTAGCTGATCTCCTTCATTTTCAGGCTGCCTTCCAAACCGGCGGCATAGTCCAAGCCCCGGCCGATGAAGAAGGCGTGCTCCATGTTGGCCCGCTTGGAGGCGAACCACTGGATGCGCTCCTTATGCTCCAGCAGCTTCTCGATTTTTTCCGGAATGGTCGCCAATTCGGCGGTCAGCTTTCCGAATTCCTCTTCCGTCACCGTGCCACGGGCCTGAGCAAAGGCCAGAGCCAACACATAGGTAGCCGCCAGCTGGGTGCTGTATGCCTTGGTGGTGGCCACTGCAATTTCCGGGCCTGCCAGGGTATAGAGCACATGGTCCGCCTCCCGGGCGATGGAGGAGCCCACCACGTTGACGATGGCCAGGGTCTTGGCCCCATGTTCTTTCGCCGCACGGAGGGCCGCCAGAGAGTCCGCCGTTTCGCCGGACTGGGAAATGATGACCACCAAGGTCTCTTCCCCCACCAGCAGCCGCCGGTAACGGAACTCGGAAGCCAATTCCACCCGCACAGGGATCTGTGCCAGATCCTCCACGGCGTACTGGGCCGCCACGCCGACATGATAGGCGGAGCCGCAGCCGATCATGTAGATTTGCTGGGTATCCCGCATTTCCTCCTCGGTGAGGCCCATGGTCTGGAGGTCAATGACCCCGTCGTGGAGAATGGAATTCAAGGTGTCCCGGACTGCCTTGGGCTGTTCGTGAATTTCTTTTATCATGAAATGCTCGAATCCGGCCTTTTCCGCCGCCTCGGCGTTCCAGGTGATCTCCACCAGGTCCTTCTGAATTTCGTCGCCGTCCAGATTGAAGAAGGTCACTTTGCCCTTTTGCAGCCGGGCCAGTTCCAGATTGCCGATGTAGTACACATTCCGGGTGTATTTCAGGATGGCCGGTACGTCGGAGGCCAGATAGCTTTCCCCGTCGGCAATGCCGATGACCATGGGGCTGTCCTTCCGGGCGGCATAAATTTCCTCCGGGTAGTCCTTGAACATCAGGGCCAGGGCGTAGGACCCACGCATCCGGACCATGGCGTGGTTGATGGCATCCACGGGGGTGTGGGCATACTTTTTGTAGTAATAGTCCACCAGCTTGATGGCCACTTCCGTGTCCGTGCCGGAATAGAAGGTGTAGCCCTTCCGCAGGAGCTTTTCCTTCAGCTCCTGATAATTTTCAATGATGCCGTTATGGACGCCGACAACAAGGCCGTCGTCACTTTCGTGGGGATGCGCGTTCAGCTCACTGGGTTCGCCGTGGGTGGCCCAGCGGGTGTGACCCACGCCGCAGGTGCCGGGCATGGTGGCCCCCTGCTCCGTCTTGTCCGCCAGGACCTTCAACCGGCCCTTGGCCTTGACGATCATGGCCGTGCCGTCGGGCTGCTGCACCGCCAGGCCCGCAGAGTCATAGCCGCGATATTCCAGTTTTGAAAGTCCGTCCAGCAGCACCGGGGCTGCCTGTCGATGGCCGGTAAAGCCGACGATTCCACACATAATTTTTCCTCCATAAAAAGAGCCGCAAAGGCGGCAATTCAGAATTTTGCAAAATTTCAGGATAAATCTGCACAAAAGTGTCAGTGGCTATTATTATACAGAAATTCGTGAAAATGTCAATAGGAAAAGACATAAGCCGGTTTCTTTAATATTTGTGAAAGAGCATTGACAAAGGTCCGGCCTAACCGTATAATGAAGCTAACACCGGGTCCCAAAGACCCAGAGATAGAAGGAGGTCTCCCCATGAAGTATTGTCCCAAGTGCGGTGCGCAGATGGAGGATAACGCTGCGTTCTGCCCCAACTGCGGCAACAACACCCAGCCCAACGGCAGTCCCAATCAAAACACCGTCTATGCTGCTCCCGCACCCGATCCCTTTGACCACACCGAGGAATTCGACGCCAAGGACATTTCCGAAAACAAGGTGCTGTGTATGCTGGTGTACCTGATGGGTGCCATCGGTATTATTTATGCGCTGCTGGCCGGTAAGGATTCCAAATATGTGGCGTTCCACGTCCGTCAGGCCCTGAAATTCGAGGTCGTCACCATTCTGTTGGCCATCGTCATGGCCTTGCTGTGCTGGACCATCATCGTGCCCATCGCAGGCGGCGTGTGCCTGGCCATCGTGCTGGTGCTGAAGGTCATCTGCTTCTTCCAGATCTGCTCCGGTAAGGCCAAGGAGCCTGCCATCATCCGCAGCCTGGGCTTTCTGAAGTAAGAAAGCGCCCCGTACATAAGCAAAAGCCCGCAGGGGGAATTTTTCCCCCTGCGGGCTTGATTTTTGGAGTGTGTGGCATGAGGCCACGCCGGAAGATGTTCGCTTTACGCCCCGAAGTGTTCCTTCACCTTCTGCATCATTTCCCGGATGGGCAAATGGTACGGGCAGCGCTTCTCGCACTCGCCGCAGCCGATGCAGTCCCCGGCCTTCATGGCCATGGCGTTATACCGCCCTCTGGCCCAATCCGCCAGGCCGTACCGGGACAGATACCCGTCCATCAGGAACACGTTGGGGATGGAAATTCCCACGCTGCAGGGGGCGCAGTAATTGCACCGGCGGCAGAACTGGGTCCCCAGGCTGTCCCGGATCGCCTGCATTTCCGCCTTTTCCCCGTCGCTCAGAGGGCTTGCGTCCCCGGCTGCCGCCAGATTCTGCGCCAGTTCGCCCTCTGCCGCCATGCCGGGGATGGCCACGGTCACGTCCGGGTTGGTGAGGATGTACCGCAGGGCCAGCGTGGCATTTTCAATGGCACCGCCTGCCAGAGGCTTCATGCAGATAAATCCCACGTTCTTCTCCCCGCATTGGCGGATCAGTTCCTCCCCCTGGGATTCCACGATATTATAGGGGAACATGACCGTTTCCACCCAGTCCATTTCCAGGGCTTTGGCGAACACCGCCGTCGAATGGGCTGTCAGGCCGATGTGGCCGATCTTCCCGGCGGCCTTCGCCTCCTGCAATGCCTCCAGCGCCCCGCCGGGGCCGGTGATGGTTTTCAGGTCCGACAGGGACGGATTGTGGAACTGATAAAGATCAATATAATCCGTCCGCAGATTTTTCAGGCTGGTCTCCACGTCCGCCGCCATGGCCTCTTTTGTCAGCCCGCGGCCCTTGGTGGCCAGCACGAACTTATCCCGGATGCCCTCCAGGGCGTAGCCCAGGTACTCCTCGCTGACGGTGTAGCCCCGGGCGGTGTCGATGTAATTGACCCCCGCCTCCACCAGCTTCCGGATGAGAGCCTTGGTCCCCTCCGCATCGATGCGCTGGATGGGAATGCCGCCGAAGCCCAACCGGGACACCCGCAGGCCCGTTTTGCCCAAAATACGATATTCCATATTGTTTCCCTCCGTTTTTGGTGTGTGTATCATTATAGCAGATTCTGTTGAAAAAGGGAAGTCCCCTGCTCCTTCTTGCAAGTCACGCAGCAAATCCGCCATTTCCCGCCAGAATTTTCCTTTGTTTTCGTGAAATCAGAAGAAAATTGCAGTGTAGATCGTTTCTTCCTGCAATTCCTCTTGTAATTTTGCAGGGAATCTGGTACAATACGGACATACGAAATTCTATGGAGGACTGATCCCATGTCTTATGTTGATGAAATTCTGGAGCGGGTGGCCAAGGAGAACCCCGGCCAGCCCGAATTTTTGCAGGCCGTTACGGAAGTGCTGGAATCCCTGCGTCCGGTGATCAGCCGGAACGAGGATCTGTACCGCCGGGACGCCATTCTGGAGCGGCTCACCACCCCGGAGCGGTCCATTCTTTTCCGGGTGCCCTGGATTGACGACAGCGGCAAGGTCCATGTGAACAACGGCTACCGGGTCCAGTTCAACTCCGCCATCGGCCCTTACAAGGGCGGCCTCCGATTCCACCCCTCCGTGAATCTGGGCGTTATCAAGTTCCTGGGCTTTGAGCAGGTGCTGAAAAACTCCCTGACCGGCTTGCCCATCGGCGGCGGCAAGGGCGGCTCCGACTTCGACCCCAAGGGCAAATCCGACCGGGAGGTCATGGCCTTCTGCCAGAGCTTTATGACCGAGCTGTACCGGCATATCGGGCCGGATACCGACGTGCCCGCCGGTGACATTGGCGTGGGCGGCCGGGAGATCGGTTACCTGTACGGCTATTATAAGCGCATCTGCAACCGCTACGAGGGTGTGCTTACCGGCAAGGGCCTGACCTTCGGCGGCTCAAAGGCCCGGACCGAGGCCACAGGCTACGGTCTTCTGTACCTGACCGAGGAAATGCTCCGCTGCAACGGCCACACGCTTTCCGGCAAGACCATCGCCGTGTCCGGTGCAGGCAACGTGGCCACCTACGCCATCGAAAAGGCGGAGCAGCTGGGGGCACAGGTTGTCACCTGCTCCGATTCCACCGGCTGGATCTATGATCCGGAAGGCATCGACGTGGCCCTGCTGAAGGACGTGAAGGAAGTCCGCCGGGCCCGGCTCACCGAGTATGCCAAGGCCCGCCCCAGCGCCGTGTATCACGAAGGCCGTGGGGTCTGGACTGTGAAATGCGACATTGCCCTGCCCTGCGCCACCCAGAACGAGCTGCATCTGGAGGATGCCGAGGCTCTGGTTGCCAACGGGGTCATCGCCGTGGCCGAGGGCGCCAATATGCCCACCACTCTGGACGCCACCAAATATTTCCAGGACCATCATGTCCTGTTCTGCCCCGGCAAAGCCTCCAATGCAGGCGGCGTGGCCACCTCTGCCCTGGAAATGAGTCAGAACTCCGAGCGGCTCAGCTGGACCTTCGAGGAAGTGGACGCCAAGCTGAAGGGCATCATGGTGAATATTTTCCACAACCTGGACGACGCCGCCAAGGAGTACGGCATGGCGGGCAACTATGTGGCCGGTGCCAACATTGCAGGCTTCCTGAAAGTGGTCAACGCCATGCTGGCCCAGGGGATCGTGTAATTTCAAAAGCAAAGCTGCCGCTTCGGAAATCCCGGAGCGGCAGCCTTTTTATGGTTCCTGTGCGGACCGAAAATCCCAGTGCAGCTTATATTCCAGAACATGACTGAGAAGCTGCCGTGGTTCCACATTGAATTTGCGTGCAACAGTAATCAGCTGGTCGTCAATTTTTGTCAGGTTCTCCTCTTCCATCTGACGAAGCCACTCCTTTCCATGGATGAGGAATTCCGACAGGCCATTGGGCTTGGCGCCGAGCTTTTCAAATAAGCGTTGGCTGGCAACATTTGCAGGATCTATGCGAACCCGAAAATAACAAATTTGAAGGCGCTCCGAGAAAGCGTCCAGCATGGTGCGAAGTGCCGTCGAACCAATACCACGATTGGTCCACTCCGGTAGCAGCTCAATGCTGATTTCCGGGGGATGCTCCGTAACATTCCCAACGCCGCAATACCCGGCATACACGCCGTTGGCAAGAATGGAGCACATCAGCGCAGGATTGTCCAGATGTTCGTTCCACAGTGCCGTAAGATATGCTTCTGTATTCGATTCGGGAAAATAATCAGCATAGAGTCTTTTCAGTCGAAAAAAATCCGGACGGTCTGTCTCATCCGGTTGCGACAAAAAGATGGAATCGTCGGTAATAGGAATCGGTCCTGCGGACCAGAAACGTTCCTTGATGGCAGCTCCGGCGCTGTCATTCTGACGAGTCTTCTCCAGCTTATCGTCCTCGCATGATGCGGAATAGGAAAGGAGAAACCCCATCAGCTCCTCTTTGCTGAATGTTTCTCCAGAATGGGCATCCAGATATTCGAGAATTTCCGAATACAGGGCCTTCGCAATAATCCGCCGGTGATTCTTCTTCACGTCATCCTTCATCTTCATGTTGTCCTTCATCATAAAATACTTCTTTCTGCAAGGCGATATTTCGAATAAAAAGCAGGTCCGGGAATGTAAATGAAGTAATGCAAAAAAAGAGCACTTGCAATGCAAGTGCTCTTTTGGCTCCCCCTGTAGGACTTGAACCTACGACCGCCGGATTAACAGTCCGTTGCTCTACCGACTGAGCTAAGGAGGAATGTTTGTGTTGGCAATACCTATCTTCCCGGCAAGTCACCCTGCAAGTATTGTCGGCGCAGATGAGCTTAACTTCTGTGTTCGGGATGGGAACAGGTGGACCCTCATCGCAATCATTACCAACTCGTTTGGATGGCTTTGAAGCCATCGTTTATGTCAAAAGCTTTTCAGCTCTTAACAGCTTCATTTTACCACTTCTATTCGTGGCTGTCAACCTCTTTCTTCCGAGGTTTGGTGACCCGTACCGGATTCGAACCGATGTTAAAGGCGTGAGAGGCCTCTGTCTTAACCACTTGACCAACGGGCCATGGTGCACCTTCACGGACTCGAACCGGGGACCCACTGATTAAGAGTCAGTTGCTCTACCAACTGAGCTAAAGGTGCAGGTCGCTTTCTTTTCTTCTTGCACCCTGAAAACTGAACACCGATTATTATGATTCTTCATGAGCCGTACAACACTGAGCCTGCTTTAGATCAAGCTTTCGGCTTATTAGTATCAGTCAGCTCCACACATTACTGTGCTTCCACCCCTGACCTATCAACGACATAGTCTACGTCGAGCCTCAGTGGAGATCTTATCTCAGGGGGAGTTTCACGCTTAGATGCCTTCAGCGTTTATCTCGTCCGCACGTAGCTACCCAGCCATGCTCTTGGCAGAACAACTGGTGCACCAGAGGTGCGTCCATCCCGGTCCTCTCGTACTAAGGACAGCTCCCTTCAAATCTCCTACGCCCGCAACAGATAGGGACCGAACTGTCTCACGACGTTCTGAACCCAGCTCGCGTGCCGCTTTAA
>UQVA01000040.1 GCA_900544405.1 uncultured Eubacteriales bacterium | reverse complement strand
TCGACCTCATCCGTCAGCCCTTGCGGGCTGCCAGCTTCCCCTCCAGGGGAAGCCTTTCCTCAGAAGTACGCACCCGGTTCCTCAGAGAATGGCTCCCCTGTGTAGGGGGAGGCAGCGCTTCTCTGTTTCTGCGTATGAAATTCGGCGTATCGGGGCATTCCGCCGCCCCTACACGCAAAAACGATACCGCCTGCCGTCCGTCGGCTTTCCGTGCAGACGGGGCAAAAGGGATGTCCGCCAAATCCCCCGGTCAGCAGAAGCCCAGGCCCATGTCTGCCCTTTGAAATACGCTCAGGACGTCCTCTGGGGAGGTCGCCGCCTTCTCCGCTCCCGTCCGGTCCAGAAGAATTTTCCCCCGGTCCAGCATCAGGAGTCTGTCCCCGTAATCCAGCGCATAGCGCAGATTGTGCGTCACCATCAGGGCCGTCAGCTTCTTTTTCCGGACAATGCGGTCTGTCAGTTCCATGATGCCCGCCGCCGTTTTGGGGTCCAGTGCCGCCGTATGCTCATCCAGAATCAGGAATTTCAACGGTGTCATCGTAGCCATCAGCAGCGCCAGCGCCTGCCGTTGTCCGCCGGACAGACTGCCCATTTTGACGTTCAGCTTCTCCTCCAGCCCAAGCCCCAGCTCTGCCAGCATCTGCCGGTATGCGTCGATTCGCTTCCGCTCCACGCCTCGCTGCAGACCGTAGCGGCGGCCTTTATTGTCCGCCAGAGAAAGGTTCTCCAGCACCGTCAGGCTGGGACAGGTGCCCATGGACGGGTCCTGATAGACCCGTCCCATCATCGCATACCTGCGGTAATCCTGCATTTTTTCCACATTCCTTCCCTCGATCCGGACCTCTCCCCGGTCAATGGGGACCGAGCCGCAGAGAATGTTGAGCAGCGTCGTCTTTCCCGAACCGTTGCCTCCGACGATCGACAGGAATTGTCCCTCCGGCACCGTCAGGGAAAACCCCTCGAAAACCTTTGTTTCACCCGGTGTTCCGGGAGAAAATGTTTTATCTACCTGTACAAGCTCAAGCACGAATGATCGTCTCTCCCTTCCGTCCGGACAGGACCAGCACCAACAAAAACAGCATAGCCGTAACAAATTTCAGCATAAAGGGCTGGAAGCCCAGCTGCATGGCCGCCTGGATACAGGCCTTGTACAGGATGCTTCCCACCAATACCGCCGTTGTCGCCCGGACAAAGGACGCCTTCCGGAACAGAGAAATACCGATGATCACCGAAGCCAGCCCGAACACCACCTGCCCAGCCCCCATGGTAGACGTGAAGGACCGGTCCGCCTGGCAGACAATGCCGCCCGCCAGCGCCACCAGACCGTTGGACAGTGCCAGGCCAAGAATCTTGACCGCTCCCATGTTTTTTCCAAGAGCTGTCACCAGCGCAGCATTGTCGCCCACGGCCCGGAGCAGCAGACCCGATTTGGTCCGGAAATAGAGGTCCAGCAGCAATTTCACCGCCAGTGCAATCGCCAGCGCCACGATCAGCCGGCGTGTTCCCAGGCTCATTCCCCCCAGAACTTCCCCCGTCTGAAAAATGGTCTTTGCAGACCGCTCCAGGGCCACGTTGGAGGTCCCGTTGATCAGAAGATTGACGGAAAACAGCGCCGTCTGGGTAATGATTCCCGCCAGCAGATCCCGGACCCGGAACACCACATGGACCACTCCCGTAAACGCCCCGGCCAGCATCCCCGCCGCCATCGCCGCAGTCAGCGCCGCCCAGGGGTTCGCCCCCCGGAGCAGCAACCCCGCTGTCAGAGCGGCTCCCAGCGGAAACGTTCCGTCCACGCTCAAATCCGGGAAATTCAGAACGGAATAGGTAATGTATACCCCGAAGGCCACCAGACTGTACAGCGCTCCCTGCGTCAGCGTGCTGATTAAAAATCCAATCATGGCTTATTCCCCGCATTCCACGGCTGCTTCCGTCAGGTCCTCCGGCACTTCCATTCCCAGCGCCGTCAATGCTTTTGTGTTGATGTACAGGTCGTAGTCCGCAATGCTGGCATAAGGGATATCCCGGCAGGAAGCCTCCCCCCGCAGGACCCGGGCGGCCATTTCGCCGGTCTGGATTCCGAGCTTGACATAATCAAGCCCCGCTCCGGCGACGCATCCCAGCTTAACCTGTTCGATCTCGGAGCCATACACCGGAATGCCTGCCGCATCGGTTTTTTCCAGGATTGCCGGCAAAACGCCTACCACATTATTATCCGTCAGATTGCTCAGGCAGTCCACCCCATCGGAAAGCAGCTTATCCAACGCCTGGGTGACCTCCGACTGGGTCGTCACCGCCACCGCATCGATGGTGAAGCCGTAGTCCCCTGCCAGCTGCTGGTACTGTGCAATGGCGTAGAGCGAATTGGCCTCGCTGGTCGTATAAAGGATTCCCACGGTTCTGGCCTCCGGCTGGAGCTTCCGAATCAGCTTCAGCTGTCCCTCCACCGGCAAAACATCCGACGTCCCGGTCACATTTCCCTGATCGAGTTTTGCGCCCACCGGGTCGGTCACCGCCGTGAAGATCACGGGAATATCCTTTTCCTCCGCCGCATTGAAGCAGGCCTGCGCAGAGGGTGTCGCAATCCCCACCATCAGTGCGGCATTTTCATCGGAAAACTTCTGTGCGATCTGGTTGTTGACGGCATCGTCAAAGCTTGCATTCTGCACGTCCAGCGTATAATCCTTTCCCTCCTGCAGGCCGGCCTTGGCCAGGCCCTGCAGGAAACCTTCCCGGCAATTATCCAGGGAACCATGCTCCCCGTATTGGGCGATCCCGATCACCGGTACTTTGTTTTTCCCGGTAGCACAGGCACCCGTCAGCAGTGCCAGGCCAAGACATACCGCAGCAAGGATTCCCTTGCGGATTCCGTTTCTTTTTTCGATTTTCATAATTTTATACTCCTTTTTCATTGTTTGGTGGATTTTTCGAGGCAGCGTCCGCAGCGGACGCCATCGCCATCGTATTCCTCCTACGTACATCTTCCTCATTCCTTTCCTGAAAGAGTAAATAAAAAAAGTCCTGCCCCAAATCTCTTTGGGACAGGACTTCATAAGCCTGCGGTACCACCCAAGTTGGTGCAATGCACCCACTCTGTTCCGGGACAAACATCCCAGCCGCTGCTGATAACGGGTGCGGGCCCCGTCGGAGGCTACTGACACAATGCGTTCGCTCCGCCCTCGCAAGTCCATTCGCCGGAAAGTCTCCTACCGTGATCCCATCTCCCACGGCTCTCTGAAAGGCTGCTTTTCCGGTTACTCCTCTTGCTCATCGGTTTTCCTATGTTGCGCCCATTATAGCAGCGTCCCGTCAGTTTGTCAAGCGGTCTTTTTTCCTGCACACGGACCTTTTCCCGCTCCGGAAACGTGCTCCGCAGCGTCCCGAAACACCGGCCACGGACTTCCCCATGGGAAAGTAGACACCCGTCAGGGCGGACGGATGAGGGGCGGAAAGCGCTATCGATGTTCTGAGTCAATGGCTCCCCCTACACGCCGGGAGGCAGCGCCCCGCCGGGAGCATTCTCAGAATTTCTCCCTGATTTTCTCCCCGCCACGGCGCAGGACTTCTTCCACATTCTCCCCAAGGGCCTGTGTGAGCAGTGTTCTCTCCGTTCCGGCGGCATGGGGGACCGCCCAGGCCCCGGCATCGCTGCCCTCGGCCACCAGGCCCCCCATGGCGGCAAATTTCGACGCATTTTCCATGGCCGATTCCAGAATCTGTTCCACAGCGGTCTCGTCGAACCGCCCCTTCCCCCGGAGGTTCCCAATGGTGGACAGGGTCGGCACCCACACGGTGCCGTTTTCCGCCATGGCGTGGAGGGCCTCCCCATCCAGATAGGCCCCGTGCTCCACGCTGTCCACCCCGGCCTCCGCAGCGGAGCGGACCACCTCCGCCCCGTTGGCGTGGGCCATGGCGGCGTAGCCCTCCTCATGGGCAATGTGGACCAGCTCCCGGATCTCCCCGGCCGACAGCCCCGGCTGGGTCAGCACGCCGAACCGGTCGAAATCCATCAGCCCGGAGATCATGATTTTTACGAAGTCCCTTTCCTTATTTTTACATACCAATTCCCGGTATTCCCGGATGTTTTCAAAGCCAATGCCGATAAAGCCGCCGTAGTGGCCCTTGTGATACAGGGGCGCCAGGGGCGTCCGGTAGCGGATTCCGTATTCCCCGGCCAGACTTCGGGCCGCAGCCCCCACGCCCCAGCGGTCCCCGCCGTCCCGCAGATAGTCGTAGCCAGCGCGGGCATACTGTTCCAGAATTCCCCGAACCCATTGCCTATCCGGCCCGTTTTCGTGCCGCTGGATGGCCGCTTTCCAATTTTCCCCATCCAGGACCATGTGGATGTGGCAGTCCTCTTTTCCTCGTTCCATGCCGGTCCCCTCCCTTTTTCTCCATTATACCACGCCCCGCAAGGCCCAAAAAAGCCCCCGTGTTCCCACGGGGGCAGCATTGACCGGCATTATTTTATTCCTCGTCATCCTCGGCTTCCGTGACGGTCCAGTGGAAATAGGGCCGGAACTCATTGAAGCACGCTTCGCACACCCAATATTGCTTTTCCGGCTCAAAATAACACATTTTGTCGTCCAGAACGCGCCAGCAAAACTCGCATTGCAGGAAATCATCCCGGCAGATGGCTCGGTCGAATCTCCGGTGGACCAGGTGCTTGTCCATGAGATAGCCCTCCTGCCCCATAACACGCCAGTCGTCCCGATAATCCCGCATCAGCGGGGACTCCTCGCTTTTCTCTTTCCGCTGCATATTGTCACATCCTTATTTTTTATTATTCCTTCTGGCCAGCAGCGCCGCCGCATTCCCTGGCTCCTGATTTGCTTTGCACCGCTCAAAAAGTTCCTGATACTTGCCCTCCAATACCAAATCGGTCCGGGACAGCCAGACGGTCATCTCCTCCAGGTCCTCCGGCAGCGAAAAGGTCAAAACCGTATCTTCCTCCCGTTCCGGGTCCACGCCGAACAGTGTCTGTTCCTGCCCCATAAAAAACTCCGTCAGGACCTCCCGCATTCCGGGAAAGCCCAGCCGCAGAAACCGGACCTCCCCTTTCGGGAACCACCCGGTCCACCGTGGCAGCCGCTTCTGTCCCGCCAGAGAGACCCGGCACATTTTCAAGTCCCCCATGTACAGAGATTCCGTCGTTTCGGATGGGCAGGAGCGGAGAAATTCCTTGATTTTATGTTCGTCCGCCCCGGCCCGGTAGGCGAAGAAGGTCATTTGCCCGGTCTCGCCGTCATAGTCCCAGCCAGTGCGGACCGTCCCAAACCGGAGGCCCCACCGGGGGAGTTTCAGGCCCTTGTACCCCATTCCCCGATAACAGGCCCAGAGCAGTTCCAGCAGCTGGTCCTTTTGCAGACGAATGCACCGGACCTCATCCTTTTTCATCCTGCAGCCTCCCCCTTCACCGTCCTGCCGCATAGATGTAGGCTTCCTTCCCGTCCTGCACTACCAGCGAAAAATACACGTTCTGTCCGGCCCAGAGCTTCACATATTCCGCCGCCCGGCGGAAGCTGTTTTCTGAACTTGTTTTGGAAAATTCCGAATAAGATGGCGTCCATACCGGCTGATAACGCCAGTTCTCCACGGTTTCCCGCATTTTTTCGTCAAAAACGTCCCCACCCAGAATCACAAGCCCCCGGTCTCTGGCATCTTTCAGCGCCGCCCCGACGGTCTCCACGCTCCACAAAGGCTCCCCATTCGGCGTGACAGCGCCCGTGGTTTCCATAACATCCATCCGGATTCCCTCCGTTCTTCCCTGCTTGTATCGGACCTTTTCTTCCATTATATCGGCTCTTTTCCGCATTTTCAAGAAGAATTTTCCACATTTTGAAAGGCCATCCCAAAGCCCCTTGCAATTTCCATGCCTGCACAGTATGATAAGGAAAACATACCATTATATATAAGGAGGCTCCCCATGATTTTTCTCATCGAGTGCGTCATCGCCTGTCTTTTGTTCACGGCAGCGCTGGAGATTCTGGCCGCCCGGCGGCGGGAAGTGTTCGTCAACGACTATCCGCAGTTGCCACAGACAGGGGACACATGATATAATGGAAAAAATCAAGCGGAACCGAGGGAAACAAGCCTATGGAAGTCATCCGAATCGAAGAGGACAGGGAGAAGCAGCGCATTGCAGAGGGCATTCTGGCAGCGCTGCCGGAATGGTTCGGCATACCCGAAGCGAGAGCGGAATATGTGCAGGACTGCGCAGACAAAATATTTCTCTGCGCCATGGAGCAGGGGGAACCGACGGGCTTTTTGTATCTGAAAGAGACGGGAAAGGACACAATGGAGATCGCAGCCATGGGCGTGCGGAAGGAATTTCACCGCCGGGGTGTTGGAAAGGCGCTGTTCGAACGGGCAAAGGCCATCGCAAAGGAAAACGGCTATTCGTTTCTTCAGGTCAAGACCGTGCAAATGGGGAAATATGAAAGCTATGATGCCACCAACCGGTTTTATCAAGCGCTTGGGTTCAAGGAACTGGAAGTGTTTCCGACTCTGTGGGACCCCTGGAACCCCTGCCAGGTCTATGTGATGGCCATATAGGGGAAATCTTTTTCAAAGCGACAGTTTTTGGTGTCCGTGTTGTTCCGCCAACGGCGGGGATGGGGTAGAATAGAGCCATCCAATGAAGGAGGAATGAATCATGAATACCGACAAAATTTACGCAGAACAACTGGCCAACGAGTACGCCCCCAAGGACACCTCCAAGGTGGTGGCCCTTCGGAAGCTGGACGCCAAGGCCAAGCAGCCCGCCAGCATCTTCACCTACACCCTGGGCGTGCTTTCCGCCCTGGTTTTCGGCCTGGGGATGTGCCTGACCATGGGCCAGATCGGCAGCGGGACCGCCGCATCCTTTGTGGTGGGCATTTTCATCGGCATTCTGGGCATATTCGGCATGATCGTCAACTACCCCGTTTACCGGAAACTGCTGGCCAATGGCAAGAAAAAGTACGCCTTTGAAATTCTGGAACTGGCTAAAAAGATCAGCGGGCAGTAAGAAAAAGGAGACGGTGTACCATGGACCGGGCCGAGAGTAAATATTCCAACACCGCCCGGCGGATGGACCGGGCCTTCCTGGACCTGCTGGACCGGAAGGATTTTGCTTACATCACCGTCAAAGAACTTTGCCAGGCAGCGGGTGTCAACCGGTCCACGTTCTACCTGCATTACGAGACCATGGGGGACCTGCTTTCGGAAAGCGTGGAGGCCATTATGTCGGAATTCCTGGACTATATGCAGCGGGACACCGGGAAATTCATCCGGAAACTCCGGGACTGCCCCCGTGAGGAACTGTACCTCATCACGCCGGAATATCTGACCCCTTATCTTTCGTTTATCCGGGAACATCAGCGGCTCATGCAGACGGCCCTGGCCCATGCAGCCACGCTGGGACTGGAAAACAGCTATGCCGGCCTACTGCGCCATGTGATCGGGCCGATCCTGGACCGCTATGGGGTCCAGGAGGCGGACCGGGGGTATCTGATGGCCTTTTACATGAAGGGCCTGATGGCCGTCATCGAACAATGGCTGAAAAACGACTGCCGGGACAGCGTGGAGCGCATTGCGGGACTGATGCAGAAATTCGTGAAGGAGCCGTAAAAAAGCCCCGGACCTTCCGAAGGACCGGGGGAAATGAAATTTTTCGGAAAGCCCTTGCGAAAAGGGTACCGGGGTGGTATAATACAAATGGAAGGGATACCGACGAACGGTAGCCCCCTGTTTGGACAGAAATTACTCCGTCAAGCTGGCGAGCTTATGGGACGGGGTAATTTCTCTTATATACGAGAAATTATCATTTATTCCGAACAATGTCCAGAATAAGGCCGATGATGGCAACGATGAGCGTACAAAAAAGGTACAATTCTTCATGCGTGACCATGCGCCTCACCCCCTTTTTCACTTTCTCGGAGGAGAAAGCTGCACAGGAGGTACCGTCCGCCGTTTTTGGGCATCCCTTCCAGGCCTTTCGGCCAAGACTATTTTATCAGGTTTCGACCAAATGTGCAAGTTCAAAATCCGCCTTCGATGCCGTTTTTTCGGTGCCGGAGGCGATTTTTTGCAGCCAAGAATTGCAATTATGGCGGGCGGCGTGTATAATGGGGAGAAAAGCGGAGGGGTGCGGCCCCTCGAAGGGAGCGACCCATGAAGCATTCGAGAGCCCTGCGGGCCAGAAATTGGCTCCTTTTCTGGACGCTGTTCATCGGCCTGGGGGCCGTGGCCGGGGCGGCGGCGATGCTGCTGGACCCCAGCGGCATCGCCCTGGGCATGGACGCCATGCTGCCCTATTTTCAGGTGCTGCCCTTTGCAGAAACCGTCTTTCAGGACTTTACCTTCTCCGGCTGGGCGCTGCTCCTGGTCAACGGTCTCACCAATCTGACGGCGGCGGGACTGCTGCTGCGGAAAAAGCCCGCCGGGGTGATTCTGGGCGGGATTTTCGGCATCACGCTGATGCTGTGGATCTGCATCCAGTTCTATATGTTCCCACCGAATTTTATGTCAACTGCATACTTCCTCTTTGGCGCTGTCCAAGCGGCCACGGGCTATGCAGCCTGGGTGTTTGCCAAGCAGGAAGCCTTCCGTGTGGACCCAAAAGACTACAAAAACGTGGGCACCGACCCCCGGCGGCTGGTGGTGTACTTTTCCCGGATGGGCTATGTGCGGAAAATGGCCTATGAAGCCGCGGACCGCACCGGGGCGGAGATTTACGAAATTATGTCAACAGAGCGTACAGCCGGTACCCTGGGCTTCTGGTGGTGCGGCCGCTATGGGATGCACCGGTGGCCCATGCCCATTGTCCCGGTGGACCGGGACCTGATGAAATACGACCATGTGACCATCTGCTCCCCCGTATGGGTGTTCGCCCTGGCGGCACCGGTGCGCAGCTTCTGCGCCCAGGCGGCGGGGCAAATCCGGGAGGCAGACTATATTCTGGTCCACCACCAGAACGGCGTTTACCGGAACGCTGCCGAGGAAATGGACCGTTTGCTGGGCCTCCGGCGCACGGGCCTGCGCAGCGTCCGCTGCCGGGAAGGCCGCTTCAAGACCGTTTATGAGGGAAAATAAACCCATCGCCCACCGGAGTGCTTCTCCGGTGGGCGATTTTCAGAATAGGAACAGGCCCTTTCGGTCAAAGGCGCTCAGGGCGTAAGATTTTGCGTTTGGGGGCAGCGGCGATAAAAGCGGCAGAATGGCTTGGCGCAGGGTCTCCAGTGGCAGGCGGCGAGCAGATTCGACCTGCTCCGGGGTCAGCAGCAGGCCGGAGGTCCCCAGGGCCGCCGCTGCGGCGGCATGGCACAGGACTGCCCCGCAGGGATTCTCCGTCAGCCCCAGGTCCCGTCCGCAAAAAGCGTCCCAGAATGGCTCCAAACGGGATTCCGGAAACAGAGCAAAAATCTGATTTTCCGCCCAGAACATTTCCAACCGTCCGGCGGCCCGGTCTAACCCCAGGGCATCCTCCGGCAGCGGGGCCAAGTAGGGGTAGACGGTGATTTCCGGGACGTGATGGGCCAGGCAGTACAGGTCATAGCGCCGCAGATAATTCTCCAGGGCGGAAAATTCCTCCTCCCGGCCCTCGCTCTGCCAGTCCGGGGCCGTGGCCGCCGCCAGCGCCAACCGCTTCCGGGCCGCTTCCAGCTTTGCCAGCAGCACCGCCTGTCCGTCAGAAAGCCGTCGATCCAAGGAGCCATGGGCTTCCGGGGACAGGGCCAGAGTACATTGAATGGAGGCCAGCAGCTCCCGTGCCAGTTCCGTGGTCATGGAGCCGCCCTGCCCCAGTCCATGGGCCCGGCGATATCGGGCGGCCTGCCGTTCCAGAAGGTCCCCGATTCCCGCAAATTCGGCGGAAAATTGAGCCAATTCGGTCATAGCAGGTCCTCCTCATCGAGACTTTCCGGGTCCCGGACCCACCGGAGGAGCCGGTCCAAGGTCCAGCCGCAGAGCAGGTCCGTGCTGCCCCGGGCGGGGCCGTTGAAGGCGGCCTCCATCAGGTCCAGCAATTCCTCGTCGGAGAAAAGGTCCCGGGATTCGGTCTTGAAATCGTAGAAAGCGTCCTGCAATTCTCCTATCGTTGCTGCGAAATTCTCCCGGTCCACATAGGGGGAGCGGCTGAAGCGCCGGATGAGGCTTGGCAGGATGCCGCTGCTGAATTCCAGACGGCCCGTGCGGACCAGGGCCTCCTGCCGCAGGGCTGCCAATTCCCCAAGGTCCGCCTCCGTGAGGGTCAGCCCCTGGACGGCGCACTCCGCAAGAAGGGGCCGCAGCGCTGCAGCAGCACCAATCAAAAGTTCCGTGTTTTCCATTTTCCCCGCTCCTTTTTCGATTTTCTGCCCATAGCATACTCCTGATTTGAGAGAAGTACAAGTCTTGAAAAAAGCGGGGTTTTGTGGTATAATAGTACCCGAAAAGAGAAAGCAAACTGCCGCAGAAGTATCTTCTGCCGAACCTGCCGTATCTGTTCTTCATGTATCTCTTTGATAAGCTCTGCCAGGCGGTACGGCTGGCGCCGGGGCTTGACGCCTCGGAAAAGCTGCTGCATAAACGGCTTGGTGCAGCAGCACAGGAGCTATGACACAGAAACCAACGGTCAGATTGACGCCCTTGCCCTCCGCTTGTGTGACATTGCGGAAGCGATGAAGCCGGAGCGAAAGAAGAAAATCCCCTTTGAGCCGGTAGAAATCAGGGTGATTTGCCAATGCCTTATGGCGTGGCGAAACCGGGAGATACAGGCAAAAAGACACGGTGCCGTGGATGCCTTAAACGAATTGCTGATACGGTTTACCCGCTAAAGAGAAAAGTCGCTGTCAGCAGACGGCGACTTTTCCTTTTCGGGTAGTATTCAAGAAGTCATAAAGTTTCGTGAGTAATGGAAGAAGCCAACGCTTGCGGAAATGTCACAATTTACGGAGGTAAAGTTTCAAATACCACTTGCCTTTTT
>UQVA01000039.1 GCA_900544405.1 uncultured Eubacteriales bacterium | reverse complement strand
CAAAATCTATATGACTGCCAGTGGCAGTCATACCTCTACTACGGTGTCACGCCTTTTGGCGTGACGGATGAGGTCGAAGGTCACAGGTTTGTACCAACCCATGGCGAAAATTGATCGCTTCGACCTCATCAGTCAGCCCTTGCGGGCTGCCAGCTTCCCCTCCAGGGGAAGCCTTTCGCATCGCCATTTCGGCGTATGGAATTCCAGCGCATCGGGGCATGCCGCCGCCCCTACAAAGCCCCGCCGGGCGTGCGGCAATATATTAGCGCTTCGCCGGGGGAAGGCTCTCCTCAGAAGGTCGGCAGATTTTGCGTCGCCCTTACCCCTCCTGGGGCTTATGATCGGCCTCGGCGCTCAGGTCCGGCCGGGGCAGGTTCGTCAATTTCACCGTCAGCAGCTTATAGAGCACCGAATTTACCGCACTGTGCAGTACCAGATTTGTGCAGCCCTGCTCGTTGCCCTCCACCAGCTCCCGGGCCGCCTCGGCGTTGACCTGATCGATAAAGCCCTGAATGGCCCCGTTGATGCGGCCCACAAAATTCGCGTATATCTGCTTCGTGTCCTCGTCGTCGAGATCCGGCGGCAGAATCTTCTGAATTTCCGTCAGGGCCATGCTCTGCTTCAGGGTGCAGATCATAAGCACGTAAGCCAGATGCCGCCGGCCGTAGCGCTTGCGGACCGGCGCAGGCATGACCCGCAAACGTACGTAATTATTGATACTGCTGGCAGTGATGAGGGGATTTTTCTCGTCCTGGGGGATGAGGCTCAGATACCGGCTCACCAGCGTCACCACCTGGTCCACATACAGGTCCATGTCCGGCAGTTCTTCCCATCCGGGCAGGCTGAACACCTCCATAAAGTTCTGCCACCGGGCCAGCTTCTGCAAATAAAGGTCCTGCATCGCATCCATGCCCCATTCCTCCTTTTCGCTTTATTGTATCACGGATAGCCGCCCAGAGCAAGAAGGGATAACGAACATTTCAAAAACTATTTACAAATATCACTTTACATTGTATCTCATATGGTGTATTATAATATGGAATATTAGATAATACGGAGGCAATCCCTTATGTCCTATGCGATCTTTACCGATAGCTGTGCCAACCTGCCCGGAAATCTGCTCCGGCAGCTGGACATTTCCGTGATGCCCTGCTCTTACCGGATCGGCGGCAAGGAAATTTCCTTCAACGGCGACATCGAGCATTTCGATGCCAAGGTCCATTACGACCTGCTTCGTGCCGGAGAGGTCATCAGCACCTCCCTCATCAATGCCGACGCCTTCCTGGCAGCCTTCCGGCCGGTGCTGGCTCAGGGCCGGGACCTGGTGTATGTGGGCATTTCCTCCGGCATCAGCGGTACGTTTCAGGCGGCAAACATGGCCGTCACGGAGTTGAAGGAGGAATTTCCGGACCGAACCATCCGCACGGTGGATTCCATGGGTGCCGGACTCGGCACGGGTCTGCTGGCCTGCCGTCTGGCAGACTTCCGGAAGGACGGTCTGGATGCCGGCGCCGCCGCCGACAAGCTGGAAACCTTGGTTCCGGGCCTGTGCGAGTTTTTCACCGTGGATTCCCTGCATTTCCTCCGGCGCACCGGCCGCATCAGCGCCGCCAGTGCGGCCATCGGCACCATGCTGAACATCAAGCCCCTGCTGCGGGGGGACGAGACGGGCCACATCGTCAGCTGCGGCAAGTACCGTGGCAGGAAGCGGGCCGTGGAGGCCATCGTGCAGAGATATGCGGAGTTGGCTGTGGACCCGGAGCATAGCCGGGTGGCCATCACCCATGGGGATTGTCTGGCGGACGCCGAGGACCTGGCCATGCGGGTTCGGGCGGTGGCCCAGCCGGGGGAACTGATCATCTGCCCCCACGAGCCCTTCACAGGCTCCCATGTGGGCCCCGGTATGCTGGCCCTGTTCTTCATCGGGAAGCACCGGTAAGCATTTAAGAGAAATTGAAACTCCCACCGAAGACGGAAAAATCCGCTTCCGGCGGGAGTTTCTTGTATTCAAACAGACTCCCTCCCGGCGGGGCGCTGGCTCCCCTGTGTAGGGGGAGCTGTCACGGCAACGCCGTGACTGAGGGGGTGTACGCTGCCGACACGGTACAGGCCATCGTTCGATAGTCTCCTACGAGATTGTTACCGTACACCCCCTCCGTCTGCCCTAAAGGGCAGCCACCTCCCCCTACACAGGGGAGGCTTACGCTTTGCCGCTTCTGCGTATGAAATTCGAACGGGTGGGGCGTGCCGCCGCCCCTACACTCAATAATGATAGTGCCTACCGCCCCTCATCCGGCCGCTTTGCGGCCACCTTCCCCCAGGGGAAGGCGAATCTCAGAGGGGGCGGCAGACTTCTACATCGTCTGACCGTACACCCCCTCCGTCACCTGCGGTGACACCTCCCCCTACACGCCGGGAGGCAAACGCACTGCCGAAAGACTTCTGAAAACCTGCCGGGAGAGATTTTCCTCAATAGGTCACAATTTTGTCCAGGTACTGCTCCCAGGGGTTGCTGGCGCAGCCGGCGCCGTCCCGGTAGAGGGGGTAGGCCGAGGACGGCACGCAAATCTTCACATTCTCCGTGCCGGTCAGCAGGCCGTCACCCACGGTGGGCGTTGTGGTCGTGTGCAGAAGCGTCAACTTTTTCAAAGCCGTACAGCCTGCAAACGCTCCATCCGGGATGGATTCCACACTTTCCGGCAGGATGATCTCCGTGACACGGGTATTCCCGGCAAAGGCCGTCTCGCCAATCCCTACCACGCTGCGGCCCTGCCATACAGACGGCACGGTCAAAACCTGCTTTGCGGCTCCCGCCGCCGTCAGGCCCGCCACCCGGCAGCCGTTCTCCCCCACTTCCTCCAGGACAAAATCGGCGCTGTCGCCGGTTTCATCGGGAGCGGCATAGATGGAGGCGGGCATTTCCGGTGTTTCAAAGTCCAGCGGCGCATAGCTGCCCAGCTGGTTCAGCAGGTCCTCCGTGAGCCGGTAGGTCCGCAGTCTGGCCCCCGGCGTGTTCAGATGGAAATTCGTGTCGTAAAACCAGCCGCTGTCCAGCACATACCGGTTGGGGTCCGAGATCACCGGACAGTCGAAGGTCCGGTTGCACAGGTCGAAAAATGCCTGCATGGTGTCCTCCTCGGCGGACACCATGGCCCCCCGGTCCATGGGTGAGAAGCTCAGGTACACCGCCACGCCCTTGGTTTTCAGCCGGCGGCAGTAGCCGTTGACCTGCCCGGCAAAGTCCGCCGAGATGGTCAGTGCGTCCAGGTCGATGGGATTGCCCGTGTCGTAGCCCAGGGCCATGGCGTTCCCGGCCCGGTCATAAATCATGTTGCAAGTTTCGTCAAAGCTGGCCTTGGCGTAGCTGTCCGTAGGCTGTGGCAGGATGCCGGACCGGAAAATTTCCACTCGCTCCTGCAAATAGGCCAGATAATTCCCCACCAGTGCGCTTTTCTGGGAAGAATTGACATTCAAAAGCAATTCCGGGCTGCTTTCGGCGCATTTCCAGAAGGCCGTGGCCCCGAAATAGGTGGAAAAGGTCTCGGAGGTCGGCTCGATGGCCAGCACCACCCGGTCCCCGGCGTTCAGGTATTTTTCCGACAGGCTCAGCATAGCGCTGGTCCCCACGGCGGCGTACAGGCCGAAATTGCAGACGGTATAGCTTTCCCCCGCCTGGGAGAGCAGGTCCTCCATCAGGGCGCTGTCCACGCCGAAGGCCACGTTGCTGCCCCCCACCAGGACGATTTTCGGTCCTTGGGTGGTTTTCAGCTTCTCCACCATGGCGGGCAGCTCCGCATAGTAGCTCTCCCCGTAATACTCCGGCAATGCCGCCCCGGCCCCCAGCAGCAGTCCCGGCAGGAGCAGCACCAGCAGTAAGATCACGCAAATTCGTTTCATGGCGCTTCCTCCCTCAGAACTGGAAATAGGCAAAGCCCGCCGCCTCGCCGGTGGCCAACAGAGCCACCCAGCACACGGCGATGAGCAGAATCAGATAGGCATAGGACACGGTTCGCTGAGCCACGGCGGTTTCCTCCGAAGAAGCCGTCAAATCATACTCCGTGAGCCGGTAGATTTTCGCCATGCACACGATGCTGAAAGTCACCCGGAGAAAGCCCACGGCGTCCATGTCCATCAGGGCAAAGGTGCTGTTTACCCCCTGGGCGGTGAAGGTCATTCGGGTAAACATTCCAAGAAGCATGGTCCCCGCCTGGGCCACGTCCGTGGCCCGGAACAAAATGGCCGCCGGAATGAAAATCAGGAACGTAACGCACCGGCGCACCAGCCGCCCGGCGGGGCAAGCCCATTTCGGTCCGAACCGGTGACGAACGTCCAGAGCGCTCTCCACGCACAGCCAGAAGGCCGCATACAGTCCCCAGAGCACATAGGTCCAGTTGGCCCCGTGCCACAGGCCGCAAAGGGCGAACACAAGAATCGTATTCAAATACTTCCGGACCTTGCCCTTCCGGTTGCCCCCCAGGGGGATGTACACATAGCTGGTGAACCACCGGTTCAGGCTGATGTGCCACCGGCGGAAAAATTCCGTGTAGCTCTTTGACAGGTAAGGCCGGTCGAAATTCCGCATGAGTCGGACCCCCATCATCCGGGCGCACCCGGCGGCAATTTCCGAATACCCGGCGAAATCGCAGTACATCTGAATGCAGAACAAAGCCCCGGCCAGGAAAATGGCCAGCGCATTGGCGCTGTCCGCCCCGGCGAACACCCGGCTCACATACACGCCCACCACATCCGCCACCACGCATTTGCGGAAAAAGCCGCAGAGGGCAATGCGGACCCCGGCAAAAAAATCGCCTTTGTTCCAGAAATGCTCTTTTTTCAGCTGGGGAAGCAGGTCAGCGGGATTTTCAATGGGTCCCGCCACCAGCTGGGGAAAATAGGTCACATACAGGGCGAAGGCAATTGGGTCCTTCTCAGCCGGGAAGTCCCCCCGGTACACGTCGATGGTGTAGCTGAGAGTCTGGAAGGTATAGAAGGAAATGCCCACAGGCAGAATCAGCCCCAGCCGGGGAACCCGATAGCCAATGCCCCACAGGGCGCACAGATCGTTGATGGATCCGGCGAAAAAGTCGAAATATTTGAAGAAAAACAGCAGTCCCAGATTCATGCACAGGCTGCACCCCAGGAAAAACCGGCACAGGTCCTTTCTTTCCCGGTTGGCTTCGATGCCCCGGCCGCAGCAGTAGTCCACCGCCGTGGAAAAGAGCAGCAAAAAGAGGAACGCCGGGTTCCAGTACATGTAGAAAAAGTACGAGGCTGCCAGGAGCCAGTATTTCCGGGCCTTGAAGGGCAGAAGCCAGTAAAGCCCCACCACGACGGGCAAATAAATGAGAAAAGCCAGCGAATTGAAATTCATTTCCAGCCCTCCAGATTCAGAAGCAGAAAGGCCAGCAAAATCACGGCAATATCCGCCGCCCCGGCCCCCAGAAGCAGGGCGTAGGCGCAGCCGAGGACGGCCAGCAGGGCCGAAAGGACCGTGAAAATCCCCCTGGTCCCCCGGTAGGCCCGGTCAAAGAGATTCAGGCCCAGGGCCGCCCCAAAAATTAGCCACAGCACCGGCGTTTCCAGCAGCACGCTCATTGGCCTTCCTCCTTCCAAAGTCCGTCTGCCACCATCCGGGTCTTCAGGTCCTGGAGCCAGTTTTCCGTGTTCCGTCGGGCCGCCTGGGACAGCAGATGGTAGTTCGTATCGTAAAAATCCTCATTGCGGTAGAGATAATCCATCTGGTCGGAGATCATCGTCACACCGTCCATGGCGTTTACCGCCTGGGAAAATGCGTTGGAGACCTGGCGCACAGTCCCCCGCTGCCCTTCCGGGATCACATCCACATTGATACAGGCGCAGGATACATAGACCCTGACCCCCTTTGCCGTAATGGCCCTGTAATAGGCCTCCAGCCGGGCCAGATTTTCCGGCCGGACCCGCTCCATGGTGATATTTACCTTGTCCACCAATTCATCTTCCTGCTTATAGCGGTCAAAGGGAATGGAGCCGGTCTCCGGGTCAAAATAAATGTTCCCGGCGGCATCCTCGTAATGCTCGTCGTAATTGCCGGTCTCCTGCTTCCGGTCCCGCCACACCTGGTAGGAATCCAGCAGACCGGGGGTCTCCCGGATGTCCACATAGGACACCAGGTCGTAATTGTATTCCAGCCCGCACCAGAGCTTGCTGTCGTCTGCGGTAAAGCCCATCTGGCAGAGCATCTGCTGTTCGCTGCTCAGCTCCGGGGTATGGAAGAAAATGTCCCCTTCTTCCAGCAGGGCGGTAATAATCTGCATCTGCACGGCGGAGTTGATGAGGCCGTTGACGGCCACGTTGACGACTTGATAGTCCGGGCTGACCGCATCCCGCATGACGGGACCGTCCAGGTTGTACCACATGGAGCAGCCCCCGTAAAAGACGATTTTCTGCTTGCCCTGATTCAGGATAAGCAGGTCCAGCTTGTCCGCCAGCAGGCTTTCCCGGCGGTAATGGGAGCCGTAGGGGGGCCGCTGGGCGTTGATGTGGAGGGTGCTGAAGTTTTCGCAATCCCGGAAGGCCTCCGAGGGCAGGAAGCGGATGCTGTCGTAAAACGTCAGTTCCCGCAGGGCGCAATTCCGGAAAGCCCCGGCCTCCACGGTTTCCAGGGTCTTGGGGAAAATGATCGATTCGGCGGCGCAGTCGGTAAAAGCCCCCTCCGCAATGGCCGTGACGGTCTCCCCGCCAATACTTTCCGGAATGACGATTCGCTCCTCCGAGCCGGTGTAGGCCAGAATTTTTCCGTTTTCCGCTTGAAAATCCGATTCACTGCTCCAGGCCGCCCACTGGGCGTAGAGGGTCAGCTTCCCGGAGTCCGGGTTGGTAATGCGGCTGCCCAGGCCGATCTGCTCCCCGGATCCGTCAGGTTCCGTGTTCCAGGCCACCAGGCTGTACCCCGGCCGGTCGAAGGCCACCGGGGCGGTGTTGGGCCGCACATGATAACTCAGGTCCCGGGTGACGGACAGAGCCTCCCCCTGGCCACCGTTGGGTTCAAACAAAATCGTGCTGTCCGTTTTGCTGAGCCGCAGGTGATACCGGCCCGGATAGCGGACGTTTTTCAGTTCCAGCCGCAGCTTTCCGTCGGAATTCCAGATCGCATACTCCCCATCGTAGTCCACCCCGGCCAGGGCAAAGCCCGCATCCATCGTCACCGTGAAGGACACGTTGCCTCCGGGGACCACCTGCCGGGCGTTTTCTTCGATCTGACAGCCTTCCGTCTCCACAAGGCCAACGGTGACGGTCTTTTTTTCGGAAGTTTTCCCGGCACAGCCGGTGAACAGCAGTGCCGTCAGCACTGCCAAGGCCAAAATTCGCTTCACAGGGCGCACCTCCCCACAATACCTGTCAATAGTATAGCGCTCCCCGTTTCTCAGGGCAAGAAAGACGTGCCAAACGGCCAATTTTTCGCTACGAACCGCAGTTTTTCGGCACGAACGGCGCAAAAATCGGAACGAACGGAAAAGCCGCCGGAGAAAATTCCCCCGGCGGCCGAAATTTTGTTGCTTTCTCACATGATAAGCGAATTGCTGCTCTGCATCAGTTCCAGATACTGGTTGCGGACCTCCTGGACCCGGCGGCGGGACAGAGGATAGCCTTCCCCCTGGGGGAAGGCTATTTTTTCGCCTCTCCGGGGGCTTTTCAGAATATTTTTGCTCCGGCAAAGAAAAACCCGGCGGGGGGAAAATCCCCCCGCCGGGTGTATGGGTGCCGCGGTATTGCTCTTTCTGAAGTTCTATGGGATAAACTATGGGTATTGTGGTATCCTGTTTGCCGCCTTCCCGAATTCAGGAATTGTCTGCGTTCTTGATGGTCTGGGTCCCGAAATAGAAGGCAATGACGGTGGTGAACACCGTCAAAAACTCCTGCCCCGAAATACTCTGGCGCAGGGCCAGGGTGCAGAACACCGCCGTCATGGCCAGGGTGACCAGACTTTTGATGCTCAGAAGTTTGTCCAATCGGTTTTTCATACGCTCCCTCCTAACTTTTCCAGGTCATTGATCCTATGATTGATGACCTTGATCTGTTCCTCCACCACCGGCATCCGCCGGGCGAAGTGATTGTGCTCCCGCACCTCGGCGGTGAGACTTTCCAGCTTGGTGTCCGTGACCGCCTGGGCGGTGCGGATGCTCTCCTCCGTATGGCGGGTGGCGCTGCGGTTGGAGATCAGCACCCCCAGCAGCGAAAGCCCTCCGGTGATGAGGGCCACCGTCACCGCTTCCGTCATGGTTTTCCCTCCTTTCCCTCCGGTTTCCTCACCCCAGGGGCCGAAAATGCTTCCGGTTGCAGGCAAACGTGCAACCGGTGAAAAAAAGCTCCTTTTTTCGCCGGTCCCCTATTGACATTTCCGGGAAAAGGGGCTATACTCATAGCAACGCATGAGCGTATGTTCATATATTCAATATTATTTCAGGAGGGAGACCCCATGAAGAAGGTATATATCATCACGGGTATCGACTGCGCCAACTGCGCCGCCAAGATCGAGCAGAAATTCGCCAATGTCCCCGGCGTGGAGGAGGTTTCCATCACCTTCGCCACAGAGCAGCTGCGGCTCACCGCCGCCGACCCGGACGCACTCATCCCGGCGCTTCTGAAAATCGCCCGGGACAGTGAGCCGGACACCCAGATCACCCCCCGGGACGCAAAGCGCCCCGCCGCCCACAGCCATGAAGAACACGAGCATCACCACCATCACTGCGACTGCGGCTGCGAGGATGAGGAGGAGCATGAACACCATCATCACCACCATGACCATGACGATGATGACGCGCACGGGCATCACCACTGCGGCTGCGAGGATGCGGACGCGCACAAGCACCGTGAGCATCACGCCGCCTCCGGCAAGGGCGTGAAGAAGGTCTATAAAATCACCGGCATCGACTGCGCCAACTGCGCCGCCAAAATCGAGCGGAACATCAACAACATCCCCGGCGTAGAGGACGCCACCATCACCTTCGCCACCGAGCAGCTGCGCCTGACGGCGGAGGACCCGGACGCCCTGATCCCCGCCATCCTGGCCGTGGCCCGGGACGAGGAGCCGGAGGCGGAGATCACCCCCCTGGAATCCAAGCCCCAGCCAGCCGCCGAGGAAAAGAAAAAGGACACGGACCTCATCGCCATCCTCACCGGCACGGGTCTCTTTGTGGTGGGCCTGTTCCTGAAATGGCTGAATCTGACCATCCCCGCCGATATTGCCTTCGTGGCCGGGTATCTTGTGCTGGGCCTGCCGGTGCTGAAAGCCGCCGGCGGCAATCTGCTCAAGGGCCACATGCTGGACGAGAACTTCCTGATGAGCATTGCCACCCTGGGTGCCTTCGCCATGGGCAGCTTCACGGAAGCCATCGGCGTTATGCTGTTCTACCGCATCGGCGAATATTTTGAAGAAAAGGCCGTGGCCCGGAGCCGCAGCCAGATCATGGAAGCCGTGGACCTGCGGCCGGAAGTGGTCACCTTGGAAAAGGGTGCCGTGATTCCTGCCGGGGAGGCTCAGGTGGGCGACGTGCTGCGCATCCTGCCCGGCGACCGTATCCCCCTGGACGGCGTGATTCTCACCGGCGAGAGCCGCCTGGACACCGCCCCCATTACCGGCGAGCCGGTGCCCGTTCATGTGGGCGTGGGCGACAGCGTCACCTCCGGCTGCGTGAATACCTCGGGCAGTCTGACCATGCGGGTGGAGAAGCCTCTGTCCGAGTCCATGGTCACGAGAATTCTGGACAGCGTGGAAAATGCTGCGGCCAGCAAACCGAAGATCGACCGGTTCATCACCCGCTTCTCCCGGATTTATACCCCCGTTGTGGTGGGTCTTTCCCTGGCGGTTGCCGTGATCCCGCCGCTTTTCGACCATCAGTGGCACCAGTGGATCTACACAGCCCTGTCCTTCCTGGTCATGAGCTGCCCCTGCGCTCTGGTCCTCAGCGTGCCGCTGGCCTTCTTCTCCGGCATCGGCGCAGGCAGTAAGCGGGGCATCCTCTTCAAGGGCGGCGTGAGTATCGAAGCCATGGCGGCGGTGAAGGCCGTGGCCATGGATAAGACCGGCACCGTCACCCGGGGCGACTTCCGGGTCCAGGAGGTCGTGGGCGGAGACGACATTCTGGCCCTTTGCGCCAGCTGCGAGCAGGATTCCACCCATCCCATCGCCGTGAGCATTCTCCAGGCGGCCAAAGGTCAGGGCCTGCTGCTGGAGCGACCCAGCGCATTGGAAGAAATTGCCGGTCACGGCCTGAAAGCCACGGTGGAGGGCAAAACCGTTCTCTGCGGCAACGGCCGTCTCATGGACCGGGAGGGCGTGTCCACCCAGGGCTTCGCCATGAAAGGCAGCGGCACCTGGGTGCTGGTGGCCGTGGACGGCAAGCTGGCAGGCGGCGTGCGCATCGCCGACACCGTGAAGCCGGAGGCCCAAAGCGCCATCGGCGAGCTGAAAAAGATGAATGTTTCCACCGCTATGCTCACCGGCGACGGCCAGTCCAGCGCCGACGCAGTGGCCAAGGCCCTGAGCATCGATGAAGTCCACGCCAAGCTGCTGCCCGCCGATAAGCTGGACATGCTGCAGGACATCCGTACCCGCCGGGGCAGCGTGATGTTCGTGGGTGACGGCATCAACGATGCGCCGGTGCTGGCCGGTGCGGACGTGGGCGCCGCCATGGGCAGCGGTGCGGACGCCGCCATCGAGGCTGCCGATGTGGTGTATATGACCTCCTCCGTGGAAGCCATCCCCACCTCCCTGAAAATTGCCCGGCGGACCCGCCGCGTTGCCTGGCAGAACGTGTGGTTCGCCCTGGCCATCAAGCTCATCGTCATGGTGCTGGGCCTGACGGGTCATGCCTCCATGTGGATGGCCGTGTTCGCCGATTCCGGCGTGGCCATGCTCTGCGTGCTGAATTCCATCCGGCTGCTGTATACGAAGCACTGACGCATTAGATAATAGTTGAAGCGTTGCAGAAAAGAACCGCCGGACGGCTGAACAAATCAGCCGCCCGGCGGTTTTGTATCTCTCCCGGCAAGGTGTAAGGCTCCCGGCGTGTAGGGTTGTGCCCCGCACAGGGGAGCCAGCGCCACGCCGTTACTGCGTCCCGCCCCTCATCCGTCACGCCTTTGGCGTGCCACCTTCCCCCAGGGGAAGGCTTTTCGCCCCACTGGGAGTGCCGTTGCCTCACTCCTCCGCCTGAATCAGGGCGCAATTCGGGTGGAATGGCTTCCAGATATCCGCCAGAGGGGTCTTGCGAACGATGCTCAGCAGGCAGCAATTCACCGCCCCGTGGGCCACGATCAGCACATTTTCCCCCTTGTCCAGCCGGGGCTGGACCTTTTCCCGCAAAAATGCCTCCAACCGGGTGTACAACTCCGGATAGCTCTCCGTGCCGCCGGTGGGCACATAATTTGCCGGATCCGCAAACAGGGGATAAATCGGGTACTCCGGGTGCTTCAGAACATCGTATTCCCCCTCAAAATCCCCGAAAAACATCTCCTTCAGCCGGTCGTCCGTGTAAATGGACACCTCCCGGCCCTTCAGGAAAATCTCCGCCGTCTCCAAGGCCCGCTTCAGAGGCGAGGCAAAGCACACGTCCAGGGGAATACAACCATATTTTTCCCGTGCGGCCGCCGCTCCGGCCCGCCCCACCTCATTCAGGGGGATGTCCGTCTGGCCCTGCAGGCGGCCCTGTGCGTTCCATTGGGTCTGGCCGTGGCGCATGATGTAAAGCATTTTCTGTCTCCTTGCAAATAAACTTATTCCGTCAGTTCCGGCGCTGCGGCGATCACCAGGATGCCCAGGCACCGGCGGTAAATTTCGTCAAATTGTTCCAGCGGCAGGGGATTTTCCCCCGCCCCCGCCTCGATGGTGTACCCCGGCCGCCGGTATTCCTGAATGAACCAGTCCTTGAACCCGGCGAAGGAGGATTCATAAGGGGTGTCGTCCAGGACGTAGCCGCTGGCCTGGGCGAATCGCCGGCCCAACTCCTCCGCCCCGGGGACTTCATAGTCCCGGAACCGCCAGTAAATGACCTGCCCCTGGGTGTGGAACGCCAGCACCAGCGCCGGGTCCAGCACCTCCGTGTACCCGGCCAGGGCCCGGGTCTCCGGCTCGCTGAGAGGGAATTTTCCCACATAATCCCGTGGGCCGGGGCGGGTGTAGCCCTGATAAAATTTGATCTCCCGTGCCTGGAGCCACCCGGCGGGGTAGTTCAGGTTCAGGTCCGTACCGATGAGATTGGCTTTCCAACCGTCTGGGAAAGGGATTGCCGGGTAGTAGGCCGCCAGGGACAGGGCCGTCAGGTAGGTGGGGTCCCCGGTGGGAATGGCCCCCGTGACCAGGTCCACCCCGTCGGGATTCACCAGGGGGACCATGTAAATCGTCGCCGCTTCCAGCAATTCCCGGGCGGGCAGACCGAAAATTTCGCCGTTTTCCTCCACCGCCTCCGCCAGGTCCTCCGCAAACCGCAGAAGCACATAGGCAGTGATCCACTCGTTGGCGTGATGAGCGGCGGTGTAGAGAACTTTTCGATTGCCGTTCCCGGCTACCAGAGTCCGCACGGGCCGCTGAAAAACCGTGGTGGTCAGTTCCTCGCTGCGCAGGAAGGGGTAGCGCTCCGTCAGGGCCCGGATGGCCTCGTCGCAGCGCGCGGATGTAATGGGGATCGTGGTATCCACAATGGGCATAAGCATCGCCTCCGGTGGAATCCTATGCAGAAACACCGAAGGAGGTGCAAAAGCCCGCCGGGACAGAGAAGAGCCTTCCCTTGGGGGTTGTGCCCCGCGCAGC
>UQVA01000038.1 GCA_900544405.1 uncultured Eubacteriales bacterium | reverse complement strand
ACTTTGCCAAAATCTCAAAAAATTTCCCAATTGATTAGTAGGAGGGGTACTTAAAGAATTTTTTTAAAACCCATTTGTTATTTGCCCGAAAAGTTCCCAGTTGATTAGTAGGGAGACTCATAGAAAAATTCTAAAAAGTTTTTCGTTCAAATCCGAAAAATTTTCCCAGTTGATTAGTGAGGGGGTTACCTTTTTCGCAAAGAATCCCTCGTTATATATAAGGCTCATGCGCAGAAGAAATTCCTTTAGCTTATTATTGTTGAGTTCGGGTGCATCAGGTGCTATTTGTTTAGGCAATTCATTATCACTGAAAAAAACGTAGTTACATAAATCAGCGGCTTGATGAAGTTCAATCATTTGTGCAGAATGTGTAGATATAATAATCGTTTTATTGTATTCCTTTGCAGCGAGTGTCATTTCACGGAACAAATAGGATTGTAATTGAGGATGCAGCGATACCTCTGGCTCGTCAATAAGTAAGACTTCAATGGTTTCATCAAAAAGTGCTGCCAAAATTGAAATTATATTAACTAGGCCACTGGCTTCAACTGCAACGGAATATTCAGAATTGCTACCTGATTTTCCGAAAAACACCTTCATGTTTCCAGCGCCCCAACGTATAAATATCTGTCTCTTGAAAAGGACCGACAACCGTTCTGCCACTTTAATGTATACGTCTTTTCGATCATCCAGAGTAAAAAAGTCGCCAGATGCAGTTTCTATTTCATGGCGCACCTTTTTCGCTTCTTGGTCTTCAACAGAATATGAATCTGCAGTATATATACTGGTTTACTATAGAACGATATTGCTCCATGGATCCAATTCGATTCGAGGACAAATATCGTACCTTATCTCGTCCAACTTTCCCTTTGAGATAATTTCGGAGAGCTTTTAATGTTTGAGTTTTACCAGAACCATTTGCACCAACAAAAGTCGTTAACCATGAATACAAAGTTATTGCAATGTCTTCTGGACCAAAGATATTATTGACCTTGAATTTTAATTCTTTAGGATACTCCATAATTGTCACTCCTACTATTTTTATCTATTTCGGTAGATACTGCCAATGTCCACCGATGTGTACCCGAATAAGAAAACCGATTTCCACTAAATTCGTCAGTATTCGGTTTGCCGTCGCTGCTGACACTCCGCACAGCTCCCGCACATCGGCGTTCATGATATACGCATGCGTCTGCAAGAACTGCTCAATCTTCTGCCAGCGCAAAGCCTTCTTGTCCGTCTTTCCATCGCTCATTCCGTCGCTCGTTTGGATGGCGTCGATGAGCGATGCTCTCAAATCCAATTTTTTTCAGATTCTTCCCTTGGGTACCTTTTCAAATGACGTCCAATCTGGTATAATGGTGCCATCAACCTAACGATATGTGCGAGGTACCGCTATGAAGACGAAAGACAAGTCAAAGCAATATGTTATCTACTCCCGTAAGTCCAAATTCACCGGCAAGGGCGAGAGTATCGAAAATCAGATCGAGCTGTGCCGCCAGTATATCGCCATGCACTTTGGCGACGATGCAGCGGAAAACGCACTGGTCTACGAGGATGAGGGCTTTTCCGGCGGTAATCTGGAGCGCCCGCAGTTCAAGAAGATGATGAAGGACTCCCAGAAGATTGAATTTGCCGCCATCGTGGTCTACCGCCTTGACCGCATCAGCCGCAATATCGGCGACTTTGCCAAGCTCATCGAGGACCTGGGCGACCGGCACATCGACTTCATCTCCATCCGCGAGCAGTTCGACACGTCCTCGCCTATGGGCCGCGCCATGATGTACATTGCGTCGGTGTTCTCCCAGCTGGAGCGGGAAACCATTGCCGAGCGTATCCGGGACAACATGCACGAGCTGTCCAAGACCGGGCGCTGGCTGGGCGGCACAACGCCCACCGGCTACGCTTCAGAGAGTGAATCCAAGATAACGGTGGACGGCAAGGAGCGCAAGGCCTACAAGCTGAAGCCCATTCCGGAGGAAATCCAGCTGGTCAAAACAATTTTCTCCGTATTCATGGAAACCGGTTCTCTCAGCAAGACTGACCAGTACCTTTTGGAGCACCGCTGCGTCACGAAGCGTGGCAAGCAGTTCACCCGCTTTGCCATCCGTGGTATTCTCACGAACCCGGTCTACATGATCGCCGATGACACGGCGTATCAGTATCTGAAAGAAAACAATGTTGACCTGTTTGCCGAGCGCTCGGAATTCGACGGCGAGCACGGCGTCATGGCATATAACCGCACCCTCCAGCGTCCCGGCAAGGCAAACCAGATCCGCCCCATGGAGGAGTGGATCGTGGCGGTGGGCAAGCACCCCGGCGTCATCGCGGGCAGCGACTGGGTGCGGGTGCAGGCCATGCTGGATGTCAACAAATCCAAGAGCTACCGCAGACCCCGCAGCAACGTGGCGCTGCTGTCCGGGCTGCTGCGCTGTGGCGAATGCGGCGACTATATGCGCCCGAAGCTGACCAACCGCCGCACGGCGGACGGTGAGCTGATCTACACCTACATGTGCTCCACCAAGGAGCGCAGTCACGGCACCGTCTGCTCTATGAAAAACTGCAACGGCAACACGCTGGACGCCAAGATCATCGAGGAGATCCGCAAGCTGTCCGCCGATAAAGAAACGCTTGCCAAGCTGCTGGCGCAGACCAAGAAGGTCATCAGCGGCAGCAAGGAGGGCTACGATGCGGAGCTGGCACTGCTGAAGGAGAAGCACGCCGAAACGGAAGACCGCATCAAGCGGTTGGTGGAGTCCCTGTCCGTTGCCAGCGACACCTCTGCCAAGTACGTCATGGAGCAGATCGACGAGCTGCATCGAGAGAGCGAGACCCAGCAGGCAAGGCTTTCCGAGTTGGAAGCCCTCACCGAGCAGAGCCGGATGCTCCATCAGGAGTTCGCCTTCCATCAGGAAATGATCGAATCCTTCGCCAGCGCGGTGGATTCGGCCACGCTGGAGGAAAAACGCCGCCTGCTGCGCACCATCGTCAAAAAGGTGGTCTGGGACGGCAAAAATGCCTATGTGTACCTCTTTGCGGAGGATGGAGAGGCGGATTTGCCCCCTGTTGAGCAACCTATGTATCCGTTGGGAGAGGATAGCGAATGAGATTCTCATGCACTTCCGGGCCCAGCGGAAAAGCGCCCAGGATGTGTCCCTGTCGGACACCATCGAGACGGGCACCGACGGCACGGCCCTGTCCTTTCTGGACGTGGTCAGCGAGGACGAGGACCTGCTGGAGCAAATTTGCGTCCGGGAGGACGCCAAGCGGGTGGGCAAGGCGGTGGAGCAATGCCTGACGAAGCAGGAACGGGCGGTGATCGTCCGGCGCTATGGCCTGGACGGCAGCCCGCCCCAGCGCCAGCGGCAAGTGGCGGAGGCGTGCGGCATCAGCCGAAGCTATGTGTCCAGAATCGAAAAACGGGCCCTGGAAAAACTGAGGAAAGCATTGGAAGCGGGGGAGGGGAGGTAGGGGCTAAAACGAAGCACAGGCCAAAGCCTTCCCCTGGAGGGTGGTACTCCGCGCAGCGAATCCGAAATCTATATGACTGCCGGTGGCAGTCATACCTCTACTACGGTGTCACGCCATAAGGCGTGACACCTTCCCCTCCAGGGGAAGCCTTTGCTCAGAAGTACCGGGCCGATTGCTCAGAGTGAAGGCTCCCCCTACACGCCGGGAGGCAAACGCCACGCCGGAAGGATTTTTCCCTTCCTTTTCTCTTCTCTTTTCACTTTTCTCTTTTCTCTAAAAAACGCCCTCACTTCGATGAAGTGAGAGCGCTTTTTCCTTATTGTGCTTCTCCCGGAAAGAGTTTTTCCAGAGCGTCTCTGGCGGCATCCTGCTCGGCACGCTTCTTGCTGCTGCCGTCGCCCAGGCCCACCACCGCACCGTTCAGGCAGACCTCCACCTGAAAATGCTTGTCATGGTCCGGGCCGGACTCTCCGATCAGGGTGTATGTAAGCACCTGGTTCCGCTTCTGCTGGACCCGCTCCTGCAGGGCCGTCTTATAGTCCCGGTTGTGGAGCTGGGTCTTGGGCACATGGGTCAGCACCAGCCGTTCGATGATGCCCCTTGCCGCCGGGAAGCCCCCGTCCAGGAAGCTGGCCGCCAGCACCGACTCCACTGCATCGGCCAGGATGGAATTGCGGCTTCGGCCGCCCCCCTGCTCCTCGCCGTGGCCCAGCAGCAAATGCCGTCCCAGATCCAGCTGATGGGCAATCTCCGCCAGGGTATTCTCGCAGACCATATCTGCCCGCATCCGGGTCAGTTCCCCTTCGGGTCGGTCCGGGAAGCTCCGGTAGAGGAACTCCGCCACCACCATGCCCAGAATGGAATCCCCCAGAAATTCCAGCCGCTCGTTGCTGAGCAGGCTTTCATGATACATTTCATTGGCGTAAGAGGAATGGGTCAGGGCGTTGCGCAGGAGGCTCTTGTCCCGAAAGGTATATCCCAGCGCCTGTTCCAAGGCTTCAATCATTGCTTTGCTCCTTCACTGCGGCGAGCATCTGCTCCAGGTCCGCAGAAATATCGTTTTTCGCCGCATTCACCGCCTGGGCGATGGCGTTCCGGAAGGCCAGGGCATCGGAGGACCCGTGGGCCTTGATGACCGGCTTGCGGATGCCCAGGAAGGGGGTCCCGCCGATCTCCCGGTAGTCCAGCATGGACATCATATTCTTGAGGCCACTCTTGCACAGCAGGGCGCCCAGCATGGTAAAGACGTTTTTCTTGAACATCCGCTTCACCAGGCTGCCCATGAACATGGCCGTGCCTTCGATGGATTTCAGCAGCACGTTGCCGGAAAATCCGTCACAGACCACCACGTCCACGGCTCCCAGCGGCACGTCCCGGGCCTCCACGTTGCCCACGAAGTTCACAAGACCCGCATCTTTCGCCTCGGTCAGCAGGGCGTAAGCGCCCTTTTGCAGGTCCGTTCCCTTGGAATCCTCGGTGCCGATGTTCAGGAGGCCCACCTTGGGATTCTCGATACCCAGATTTTTCCGGGCGTACAGGGATCCCACCAGACCGAATTGCAGCAGGAATTCCGGCGTACACTCGGCATTGGCCCCGCAGTCCACAATAACCGTCTTGCCCCCGGCCTTATTGGGCATGGCCGGACCCATGGCCGCCCGGCGGAGGCCCTTCACCCGCTTCACCATCAGGGTCGCTCCGGTGAGCAAAGCCCCGGTGCTGCCTGCGGACACGAAGGCGTCCCCCTGGCCGTCAGAGAGCATTTTCAGGCCGATGACCATGGAGGAATTTTTCCGCTTATGAATAATGGAGGCCGGATCGTCGTGCATATCGACAACATCGTCGGCATTGGCGATCTCCATGCCCTCCGGCAGGTCCTGAATTCCGTGGGAGCGCATGGCGGCGAGGATTTCTTCCCCCCGGCCCACCAGAATGATGGGCACCCCCAGTTCCTTTTCTGCCTGAATGGCCCCAAGGACCGCTGCCTCCGGGGCATTATCGCCGCCCATGGCGTCCAAAATGATCTTCATCGATCCACCTCTTTCTGCTTAAATGCCCCTTGCCAAAAGCCCGTCGATCTCCTCCAGAGACCGCTGGGCAATGGCCAGGTTTTTCTCACTTTTCTTGCGAATGCGCTTTTCCAGCGGAGAAATAATGCTGAAATTCACGTTCATGGGTTGAAAATTCACAATAGACTCGTCGCTGATGTAGCAGCCCAGCGCCCCGATGGCGGTATTTTTGCTGAACGCCGGGGGTTCTTTTCCGGCCAAACGGGCCGCCATGGCCACGGCGGCAAGATACCCGGAAGCGGTGCTTTCCACATAGCCCTCCACGCCGGTCATCTGCCCGGCAAAGGCCACCAGGGGGTTCCGCCGGTCAGCATAGTACCGATCCAGCAGCTTGGGAGAGCAGAGGAAGGTATTCCGGTGCATGACCCCGTAGCGGACGAATTCTGCGTTCCTGAGGGCCGGGATCATGGAAAAGACCCGCTTCTGCTCCCCGAATTTCAGGTGCGTCTGGAAGCCCACCAGATTGTAGACAGTTTTTGCGGCATTGTCCTGCCGCAGCTGCACCACGGCGTAGGGTTCTTTTCCCGTGGCCGGGTCGGTAAGACCCACGGGCTTCAAGGGTCCGTAGCGCAGGGTATCGATGCCCCGGCGGGCCATGACCTCCACGGGCATACAGCCCTCGAACACGTTGGCATCCTCAAAGCCGTGGACCTCTGCCTCCTGGGCGGTGGTCAATTCCCGGACGAAGGAGAGATATTGGTCCTTGTCCATGGAGCAGTTTACATAATCCGGCGTTCCCCGGTCATAGCGGCTCTGCCACCAGGCCAAATCCATATCCACGGACTCCGCCGTCACCAGCGGGGCCGCCGCATCGAAAAAGTGCAGATAATCGGCCCCGAAATAGGTCCCGATGGCCTGAGACAGGGGTTCGGAGGTCAAGGGTCCCGTGGCGATAATGACCGGCTCGGCGGGGATTTCCGTAATTTCGCCGGGAATGACGGTAATATTGGGATGGGAGCGAATTTTCTCCGTGACCAGCTTGGAAAAGCCCTGCCGGTCCACGGCCAGACAGCCGCCGGCCTCCACACGGGTGACCTCGGCGCAGGTCAAAATCAGGCTCCCCACCCGGCGCAGTTCCTCCTTCAGCAGGCCCACGGCGTTTTCCAGCCGGTCCCCCCGAAGGGAATTGGAGCAGACCAACTCCGCAAAATCCTCGCTTTTATGAGCCGGGGACATTTTCTCCGGCTTCATTTCCAGCAAATCCACGGAAAAGCCCCGCTGGGCCAGCTGCCAGGCCGCCTCGCAGCCCGCCAGGCCCGCCCCGACGACAGTTACTTTGCTCATGCTTCCGGCTCCTTCTTGGTGGACTTGGTGGTTTTCGTGGTCTTTTTCGCTGCCGTTTTCTTGGCGGCAGGCTTCTTGGCAGCCGTCTTTTTCGTGGTGGCGGTTTTCGTGGCCTTTTTCGTGGTTTTCGTGGCCGTTTCGGCAGTCTCCGCCGTCTCCGGGGCAGGCTCGCCGTTCTCGTCCTTCACGGTCTTTTTATAGTAGCCCCGCTGGTCCTCCGGCAGGAAGTTGGGGCAGCTCTCGTTGACGCAGAAGGTCTTTTGCCGACCCCGGCCGGATTTTTTGAACAGGGTCTGGCCGCACACCGGACAATCCTCCGCCGTAGGCACGTCCCAGGTCATAAAGCCGCAGTCGGCCCCCCGCTCGCAGGCATAGTAGGCGAAGCCCCGTTTGGACTTCCGCTTCAGAATGCCGCTTCCGCACTTGGGGCAGCGGCCCGGCATCCGCTCCACGATGGGCTTGGTATTTTTGCACTCCGGGTAGCCGGGACAGGCCAGGAACTTGCCGAACCGGCCGGATTTGATGACCATTTTCCGTCCGCAAAGCTCGCAGACCTCGTCGGTCTCCTCCTCCGGCACCTTCAGCCGGACCCCCTCCAGGGCCGTCTCCGCATCCACCATTTCCCGGTGGAAATCCTGATAGAAGTCCGCCAGGACCTGATGCCATTCCAGCCGGCCCTCGCCGATCTCGTCCAGCTTCTGCTCCATGTGGGCGGTGAATTCCACGTCGATAATATCCCGGAACCGCTCCTCCATGAGCCCCGTGACCACCTCGCCCAGAGGCGTGGGAGCCAGGCGTTTGTCCTGCTTGTTCACATACTCCCGGTCCTCGATGGTGGAGATCGTCGCCGCATAGGTGGAAGGACGGCCCACGCCCTTTTCCTCCATGGCCTTCACCAGCGTGGCCTCGGTGTACCGGGCCGGGGGCTGGGTGAAGTGCTGCTCTTTTTCAATGTTCGTGGCCTTGGCCTGGTCCCCCTCCTGCAAATCGGGCAGGGGCGCACCCAAGGCTTCCTCCTCGGAGTCCTTGCCTTCCTCGTACACGGCGATGAAGCCGGGGAAGCGCATACTCTGATGAGAGGAGCGGAAGATATGTCCGGCGCAGACCGTGTCGATGGACACGGTGTCGAACACGGCGTTGGCCATCTGGGAGGCCAGGAACCGGCTCCAGACCAGCTTATAAAGCTTGTACTGGTCCACGGTCAGGGAGGACCGGATGGCCTCCGGGTCCAGCTCCACATGGGTGGGCCGGATGGCTTCGTGGGCATCCTGTGCGCCGGATTTGGTCTTGAACGTGTGGAATTTTCCGTAATAATAGGAATCTCCGTAACGATGCCGGATGAAATCCGCCGCAGCGGCCATGGCTTCGTCGGAAAGCCGCAGGGAGTCGGTACGCATATAGGTGATAAGGCCTGTGGTCCCTTCCCCGGCCACGTCCACGCCTTCATAAAGCTGCTGGGCGATGGCCATGGTGCGCTTGGGGGTCATGTTCAGCTTCCGGGAAGCCTCCTGCTGCAGGGTAGAAGTGGTAAAGGGAGGCGCAGCGGTGCGCTTTTTCTCTGCCCGCTTCACGCTTTTCACGGTGAACACCTGGTCGGTAATATCCCGGATGATCTCGTCCACCTGGGTCTCGTTTTCCAGTTCCCGCTTTTTGTCCTCTCCGTGATAATGGGCCACAAAGGAGCCGGGCTTGCCCAGCCGCAGCAAATTCACGTCCAGAGACCAGTATTCCTTGGGCTGGAAGGCCCGAATTTCCTTCTCCCGGTCCACCACCATCCGGGTGGCCACGGACTGGACCCGGCCTGCGCTGAGGCCACGGCGGATCTTCTTCCAGAGCAGGGGCGAAAGCTGATAGCCCACGATGCGGTCCAGGATACGCCGGGCCTGCTGGGCATCCACCAGGGCGTAATCGATGTCCCGGGGGTGCTGGATGGACTCCCGGACCACCTTCTGGGTAATTTCGTTGAACGTCACCCGATGGGTCTCCGCCTCGGAAAGGCCCAGCAATTCTTTCAGATGCCAGGAGATGGCTTCCCCCTCCCGGTCCGGGTCAGTTGCCAGATACACGGTATCGGCCTTTTCCGCCGCTTGCCGCAGTTCTGCAATGATCTGCTCCTTGCCGGGGACCTCCCGGTATTCGGGCTTGAAGTTGTTTTCAATTTCCACGCCCATGGTGCTTTTGGGCAGATCCCGAAGATGGCCCATGCTGGCCTTCACTGTAAAGCCGGGACCCAGATATTTTCCGATGGTCTTCGCCTTGGACGGCGACTCCACGATCACAAGAGATGACATTACGTTCCTCCAAAAATTTCCTTATCTGCGCTCCACCCGCCCGCCGGGCAGCATGGAGACGGCCCCCAGAATTTCCAGCATGGACAATTCCGACAGCACTTCGCTTGCCGGTTTGCCCAGCTGGTCGATGAGGGCATCCACCATCACGGGACCGTCCCCGATGGCGTCATACACCGCCCGTTCCGCCTCCGAGAGGCCCTGCGGCGGCTGCTTTGTGTCACTATACGGATTTTCCGGGGATTTGTCAACGGCTTTTTTCGGCTTCCCCGGTTCTTTTTCCGGAATTTTCTCTTTTTGCGCCACTTTCGCCGGTTTTCGCTCCGCCGAAAGGGTGACTTTTTTCAGCGTACCCGGATAGCGGGCGCTGTATTCCTCTAAAATATCCCAGCCGCAGGTCACGGGAGTTGCCCCGTCCCGCAGGAGCGAATTGCTCCCGGCGCAGCTGTCCACGTCGATATTGCCGGGGACTACGAATACGTCCCGGCCCTGGTCCGCCGCTTCCCGTGCCGTAATGAGCGCTCCGCTTTTCTCCGGAGCCTCCACCACCAGCACCCCCAGGGACAGGCCGCTGATGATGCGGTTGCGCCGGGGAAAATGCCAGCCCACCGGCGGCGTTCCCGGAGGATATTCGGAGAGCAGGCAGCCCTGACGGCGGGTGGCCTCATACAGATTCTTCGACGAGCGGGGATAAACAACATCCACGCCGCAGCCCAGAACGCCCAGCACGATGCCCTCCCCGGCCAGAGCGCCCTCCATGGCGATGGAATCGATGCCCTTGGCAAGGCCCGAAATGACGATACCGCCGCCCTCCCCCAGCTCCCGGCCCAGCCGCCGGGCGGTGTTCAGACCGTACAGGGACGCTTTCCGGGTGCCAACCACGCCGATGACCGGCCTGGCGTTCAGGTCCGGCAAGCTGCCCTGATAATATAGGACCAACGGCGGGTCCGCAATGCTCCGCAGCCGGTCCGGGTAGGCCCGGTCGGCATAGCATAGAATGGAAATTTTCTTTTCCCCGCACTGGGCGAGAATTTCCTCCGCCTCGGTGAGATTTTTGTCCAGCAATGCCTCCCGTGCCGTCTCTTTTCCGGCGGTCAGGGACAGAATACGGCTTTCTTCGGCATAAAATAGGTCCTCCGGGTCGGGAAATTCCGCCAGAAGGGCGCATTTTTCCCGGTCGTTGAGGCCCTTCCGCAGGGAAAGCCAAATCCAGTGTACCAGCATTGTCTCGGTTCCTTTCTCTCTATTTCCGCATTTGCCACAGGACGATGGTGGCCGCCACGGCGGCGTTCAGGGATTCGCAGTGGGGGTCCATGGGGATGATCAGTTCCCGGTCCGCCTGTTCCAGTACCTCCGGCCGGACTCCCCGGCCCTCGCTGCCGATGACCACGGCCATTTTGCTTACGTCCGCTTCCCGGATGTCCTCCGCACGGGGGGACAGGGCCGTGACGGCAATGGGAATGCCCGCCTGATGAAAGGCGTCCCGGGCCGCTTCCCAGTCCATCCGATAGGACGGACGGCGGAACAGGGCCCCCATGGTGGCCCGGACGGTCTTGGGGCTGAACCGGTCGGCGCAGCCCTCCAGAAGCACCACACTTGTCCCCAGAGCGTCAGCCGTCCGCAGGATGGTCCCCAGATTTCCGGGGTCCTGCAAGCCGTCCAGCAGCAGCGTTCCGGGCTTGGGGACAAATTCCGGTTCCTCCGGCATCCGGCACAGGAAGATGGCCCCCTGGGGGGCGTCCATGGTGGACAGGGAATCCAGCAATTCCCTGGGAAGCCGCACCCGGCGCACATGCTCCGGGGTTTCCTGCTCCACGCCTTCAGCAAGGAACACCGTGTGGAGCCATTCCGGCGCATAGCGCACCGCCTCGGCAAGCAGCTTCGTCCCCTCCCCGGCGAACAGGCCCGTTTCCTCCCGCTCCCGCCGGGAGGTCAGGATGCGCCGGGTCTGCTGCAAAAGGGGATTTTTCCGGGATGAAATAAACTGCTCCGTCACTGGCGCTGGACCCGTTCCAGGGCCTTGTTGTCGCCCAGCACCACCAGCACATCTCCGTCACTCAGCTCCCGGTCCGGATCCAGGGTCACTTCCACCTTGCCGTCCCGCTTGACAGCGATGATATTCACGCCCAGCTTGGCCCGGACGTTCAGCTTCCGCAGGGAGCTTCCCAGCCATCCCTTGGGGGTGGGCACTTCGATGATACCGTAATCATGGGAAAGCTCGATGTAATCCAGCACATTGGGGCTGGCCAGGCTCCGGGCCAGCCGGGTGGCATTCTCCTGCTCCGGGATGACCACCCGGTCGGCCCCCAGCTTTTCCAGCACCCGCCGGTGGGTCTCGTCATGGGCCTTGCAGACGATGTAGGGAAGACCCAATTCTTTCAAATTCATGGTGGCCAGCACGGAATCGGACAGGCTGTCGCCAATGGCAACCACGGCGCAGTCAAGATTCCGTACTCCCAGGGAGCGCAGTACGTCCTTGTCCCGTGCGTCACCCACCACGGCGTGGGTCACTTCGCTGCTGATCTGCTGGACCAGCTCATTATGAATATCCATAGCCAGGACCTCGCAGCCCAAGGCGCACAGCCGCCGGGCCACTTCGCTGCCGAACCGGCCCAGGCCCACAACAATATAACTTTTCATAAGTGCCTCCTATTTTTATCCGATGAGAAGATTTGTCTGGGCATATTGATAGCGCTGCTCGGCCTTGTTCCCCATCAGGAAGCCCAGGCTCAGGGTCAGCACCCCCACTCTGCCGAAGTACATATAGAGAATAATTAAAAACTGCGCCGGGATGCTCAGGCTCCCGGTGGCCCCGGCGGTGACGCCCACGGTGGCCAGTGCGCTGACGCATTCAAAAAGGCTGTCCGTGAAGGACACCGGAGACGTAGCGCTGACGAATACCGCTCCGAAAATGGCCAGTCCCACCAGAATGGACACGATGGTCATGGCGTCCAAGACCTTGTCCTGGGGAACGGACCGGTGGAACACCCGCACAGTCTCCCGGCCCCGGAGCCGTGCCGCCAGGAACAGCATCAAGACCATCACGGTGACGGTTTTGGCGCCGCCGGCCGTGGACCCGGAGGAGCCGCCAATGAGCATAAGCACCAGGCTGACTCCCTTTCCCGCCTGGGTCAGTCCCGCCTGGTCCACCCCGGCAAAGCCTGCTGTCCGAAGGGTAACAGACTGGAAAAAGCCATTGAGGATTTTGTCGCCTGCGCTCATGCTGCCAAAGGTCGCCGGATTGTTCCATTCCAGCAGGCAGAACAGGGCTGCGCCGCCTACGGTCAGCACAAATGTCGCCAGCAGCACCATACGGGTATAGACGCTGCACTTACGCAGATCCTTCACCCGGACCACTTCCTCCCAGACAAAGAAGCCCAGGCCGCCCAAAATGATCAAAATCATCAGTGTGATCAGTACCACCGGGTCATTCTGCACCGCAGCGGCGCTGGCTCCGGGGGCAATGCGGCCGAATATATCAAATCCGGCATTGCAGAAAGCGGAAACAGCGTGAAAAACGCCCCACCAGGCAGCGGTGCGAACCCCATATTCCGGGAAAAACCGCAGGAACAGCACCAGCGCCCCAGCTGCCTGAATGCTCAGGCTGCCAATGAGCACGACGCGCTGCAGGCGCACCACGCCCTCCATTTCGTTGAGGCTCAGAGCCTGGGCCATGATCATTCGCTCCTGCAGGCCCACCCGCTTGCGGAGCAGGAACATTACAAGAGACGCAGCGGTCATAAAGCCCAGGCCGCCCAACTCGATCATGGAGAGAATGACCACCTGACCGAAGGCGCTCCACTGGGTAAACGTGTCGTACATCACAAGGCCCGTGACGCAGGTGGCCGAGGTGGCCGTAAACAGCGCCGGGCGGAACCCGCAGGACACGCCGCTGCGGGAGGCAATGGGCAGGGTCAGCAGCCCGGCCCCCAGGAGAATAATGAAAAGGAACACCAGAGCAATGGTTTTCGTAGGCGAGAGCTTCCATTGCTTCCGGGCAGAATAAGTGAAAATGCTGCGCATAGCAGTTACCTCCGCCCCTTCTCAGGGCATACTTATAAGGATACATTTTCTATTATACAGTTCTTCCCGGATTTTGCAAGTAAAAAAGAAGACGGATGCTATTATAATGTATGACCTGCTCGCTTGGCAGCGATTCTTGAGCGGCAAAAATTGGTGCAGAAGCCCGCCGGGACAGAGAAATGGCTCCCGGCGTGTAGGGTTGTGCCCCGCGCAGCGAATAGAAATAAACA
>UQVA01000037.1 GCA_900544405.1 uncultured Eubacteriales bacterium | reverse complement strand
TTTTAACTACTCTGGAATTGTAGACTGGCGGGCGGGGCATGCCGCCGCCCCTACACGCAAAATCGATACTGCCTACCGCCCCTCATCCGGCCACCCGAAAGGGTGGCCACCTTCCCCCAGGGGAAGGCTATTTCTCAGTCCCGGCAGTCCCTTCTCCGAATATACAAACGCCTCGGCAGGAAATTTTCCCGTCGAGGCGTTGCTGTACTTTTCCGGAATTTTTCCGACTTTTCAGCCGCTTATTCCCACTCCACGTTGCTGGACATGGGCACGACACCGATATAGCTGTTGCCCACGCCCTGAACCAGCACGTCGCCGTTTTCCAGGGTAAAGGTGAAGGGGTCGGTGGCGTTTTCATGGTGCCACTTCATGGGGATGATCTTGCCGCCGCAGGCATAATAGCCGTCGCCGCTGCCCAACAGGTCTGCCACATGGTACACGCCCTCGTTATACACGTCCGTGCGGATCACGAACACGTTGGTGAAGGCCTCCCGGTCGCCGGTGACGCCGTCATACAGGTCCATGCTGTACTCCCGGTAGCCGTACTTGTGGGTTTCCTTGTCGTAGATCATGTAGGTCATCTTGCCCCAGAAGTCGAAGGACACGGTCTCGGCCTTCTCGCCGCCCGCGGGGGTGCCGTCCTTGGCAAAGTGCAGACCGTAGGAGGTGCCGGCCTTCTGGGTCATGTCATAGCCGGCCTTCTCGGCGGCCTTCAGCACATCCTCGCCGCTGGTGGTGAACAGGCAATGCTCCCAGGCATACCCCTCATCCAGACGGCCCTGGTCCCGGTAGAAGCAGTCCGCATCAAAAGCGTCCAGATTCTCAATATTATTGTACACGGAGCTCATGACGCTGTCGCTGGCGTGGGCGTGGCACAGCACGGCATTGTAGGCCAGGCAGATGTCCACATGGTTATACCGGGCGCTGCGGACGGAACCCACGCTGCCCATGTCGGCAGGGTCGGCATAAATGGCCAGGCCACGGGTGGCATAGTCATTGCAGAGCATTTCAAAATAAATGTCTGCGTCGTTCACGCCGAAGTGGGGCAGCGCCGGGTCGATGTTGTTGATGGTCACAGCCACGGGACGGGCGGAGTAGGGCTTGTCGATCTCCTCGCCGGTCAGGGGGTTGGTGTAGACAACCGCAGGATGGGTCGGTGCGGTGGTGGGGGCCGTGGTGGGAGCGGTCGTCGGGGCAGTGGTGGGGGCAGAGGTGGGGGCTACCGTGGGCGTGGAGGTGGAAGGCTCCGTCCCGGCGGGGGCCTTGGCGCAGCCCGCAAACACCATGCACAGGATCAAAACAAAAGGCAAAATGCGCTTCATGATTTTTCTTTCCTTTCTTTCCTTCCGGCATTCCGCCGGAGATGGACACATTATAGCAGGGTTCTGCAAAAAATGCAATGGAAATCTACTTTTTCAGCTTCCGTTTTGCCTCCAGGGCGGCGCAGAACAGGCAGGCCCAGCCGAACAGTCCCAGCACCCAATACTGTCCGCAGAACATGGGGGCGGAAAAAACACCCAAGAGCACATGCAGCGCCACGCCCACGACGTTTCCGGCCCGGGTGGAGGCCAGATTGGCAACCAAAAAAATCAGGCTGGCGCTCAAGGAGGCCATGCTCAGCCCCAGCACCGTGTGGACCGTATGGGCGTCCTTCCGGCCGTTCCATAAAAGAAGCCCTCCGGGGACAAAAAATCCGATGGTCAATAAGATCAGCAGCGCCTTGGCCCACTCCGGCGGGTTTGGGAGAAAGCCAAGGCCGGCGGTCAGGGCGTAAAGCAGTGCCCAGAGAAAATACAGCTTGTGTTCCTTCATAAAAAGGCCCTCCTTGACGGGAAATATGCCTATTGTAACCGATTTTCGGCCCGGTTGCAAGTGCTATCCGATTTTACTAAAAAGGGGTGGACAATTTTACGTCTTTCTGGTATAATTATCTTGTATCGGTGGCGGTGCAGGAACATTCCGCCGCCGGGAGGAGAATTTGCCATGAAATGTCCTTTTTGCGGTGATCTGGAAAGCAAAGTGGTGGACTCCCGCCGGTCGGATGACGGGCTGAGCATCCGCCGCCGCCGGGAATGTCTCAATTGCCAGCGGCGTTTTTCCACTTATGAGATCATCGAAAATCCCCCCATTCTGGTGGTGAAACGCAACGGCAGCCGCCAGCCCTTTGACCGGAACAAAATTCTGAACTCCATGGTCCACGCCTTTGACAAGCGGCAGGTGGCCCTGGAATCCCTGGACGCCATCACCACGGAAATCGAGCAGACGCTTCAGAATTCCCTGATCCGGGAGGTCAGCACGGAAAAGCTGGGCGAAATGGTCATGGCCCGGCTGAAGCCCATCGATGAGGTAGCCTATATCCGCTTCGCCAGCGTCTACCGCCGCTTCCAGGACGTCAGCGGGTTCATTAAAGAGATCGAGAATATGAAATAAGCCGCAGCCCCTTGGCCCGTTGACTGCACCCCGGCGAGGCATATACTGCGTCCCGCCCCTCATCCGTCTCACGCAAGCGTGAGCCACCTTCCCCCAAGGGAAGGCTTTTCCCAAAAATCTTACACCTCTCCCACAGAAAGGAGCCAAATTATGCAGGAACTGATTCAGAAAATCATGGATTTTCTTCAAAACTTCGACCCGTCGAAGATCTTGCCCAACATTGCCAAGCTGATGACCGATGCCGTGATGATTCTGCGTATCTGCGTGCTGGCAGGACCCATTTTGCTGGCGGCGCTGGGTGCGGTGTACTTCTTCCTGGCCCCGAAGGAAGCCAATCATTCCGTTGGCTACCGGTTCTTCTGGGGCATGAGCAGCATGGAAGCCTGGCAGTTCATGCAGAAGCTCTCCGGCATGGTCTGGGGGGCTCTGGGAATCGTGCTGCTGGTCATTATGCTGATCGTCAGCGGCAGATTCGGCGCCATGGACGCCGAAAACGTAGCATTTTCCGCATTGCGATGTGTTTTGTGGGAGCTGGGCCTGACCGTGGCCGCCTCCCTGGGCGTGGACATCACCATGATGGTGCTCTTTGACCGGACCGGCGCGCGCAGAAAGCAAAAATAACCCCTCTGCCCCCGGAAAGGCGACTCCCTTCCGGGGGCGTTTTGCAAAAATTTCTTGTTGGCCGCACCCATGGCGAGGCGAAAAAGCCTTCCCCTGGGGGAAGGTGGCATGGCGTCAGCCATGACGGATGAGGGGCGGTAGGGGCTGACGGTTTGCACCGTCCAAAGTCTTCCCCTGGAGGGTGGTGCTCTGCGCAGCGAAACCAAAATCTATATGACTGCCAGTGGCAGTCATACCTCTACTACGGTGTCACGCCTTATGGCGTGACGGATGAGGTCGAAGGTTGCAGGTTTGTACCGACTTATGGCGATAATCATAGCTTCGACCTCATCCGTCAGCCCTTGCGGGCTGCCAGCTCCCCCTGCACAGGGGAGATAAGCGCCACGCCATGACTGCATCCCTCTAAAAATTTCCACATAACTATATTACTCCACCTGGAAAGGACGGCTTTTGCCATGACACCGAAAATTCTTTCTCTGGATCCCTATCTGGCCCCCTACACGGACGACATTGCCCTGCGCATCGCCAACTTCAAGTCTGCCCGGAAGCGGCTCATTCCCAAAAACGGCACCCTCTCCGATTTTGCCAACGGCCACCACTATTTCGGCCTTCACCGGGCCGTGGGGGGCTGGGTCTATCGGGAATGGGCCCCGGCGGCGGAGGCAATGTACCTGACCGGCGACTTCAACGGCTGGGACCGGCATCAATATAAGCTGGAAAAAATGGAAAACGGCGTCTTTGAAATTTTCATTCCCGGCATCCACACCCTCCAGAACGGCCAGCGCTACTGCGCCATCGTGGTCCACGACGGGAAGGAACTGGATCGCATCCCTGCCTACGCCACCTATGTGGTCCAGGACGAAAATGACCACAGCTGGAACGCCGTGGTCCATCATATGGAGGACCCTTTCCCCTGGACGGACGAGGCCTTCCGGCCGAAAAAGACGGTTTTCGTCTATGAATGTCACATCGGCATGGCCCAGCAGGCGGGAAAAGTGGGAACTTACCGGGAATTTCAGGAAAACGTCCTGCCCCGGGTGGCCGCTCTTGGATACAGCGCATTGCAGATCATGGCCATCCAGGAGCATCCCTATTACGCCTCCTTCGGCTATCAGGTGACGAATTTCTTTGCCGCCAGCTCCCGCTTCGGCACCCCGGAGGACCTGAAATCCCTCATCAACGCCGCCCACGCCCTGGGTATCGCCGTGCTGCTGGACGTGGTCCATTCCCACGCCTCCAAAAATACCCGGGAGGGCCTCAGCGAATTTGACGGCACCCCCTATCAGTATTTTCATGCGGGCCCGGAGGGCTATCACCCCGCCTGGGACACCCGCTGCTTCGACTACGGCAAGGATCAGGTACTGCATTTTCTCCTGTCCAACCTGAAATTCTGGATGGAGGAATATCATTTTGACGGCTTCCGCTTCGACGGCGTGACCTCCATGCTCTACCATGACCATGGGCTCGGCACCGCCTTCGGAGACTACAAGCAGTATTTTTCCATGAACACCGACACCCAGGCCGTAACCTATCTGCAGTTGGCCAACAGCCTCGTCAAAGAGCTGAACCCCAGCGCCATCACCATTGCCGAGGACACCTCCGCCATGCCGGGGCTGGCCCTGCCGGTATCCCAGGGGGGTATCGGATTCTCCTTCCGGCTGGCCATGGGGGAGCCGGATATGTGGATCAAAATTCTCAAGGAGCGAAAAGACGAAGACTGGGATATGTGGGGCATTTTCTATGAGTTGACCAACCGCCGCCCCGGAGAGCCGGTCATCGGCTACTGCGAGTCCCACGACCAGGCCCTGGTGGGCGACAAAACCATTATGTTCCGGCTCTGCGACAAAAATATGTACACGGGCATGGCAAAGGTCGTCCAGGACCCGGTCATCGACCGGGGCATCGCCTTGCACAAGCTCATCCGGCTTCTGACCATGAGCCTGGGCGGCGAGGGCTACCTGACCTTCATGGGCAACGAGTTTGGCCACCCGGAGTGGATCGATTTCCCCCGGGAGGGCAACGGCTGGAGTTATCACTATTGCCGCCGCCAGTGGAATCTGGTAGACGATCCCAATCTCAAGTACGAGTACCTGAATGAATTTGAAAAGGGCATGGTGCTGATTGGCCGGAAACTGCGCCTGTTCACCGGCAAAACCCGGAGTCTCTGGACCCATCAGGGGGACAAGGTGCTCATGTACAGCCGGGGCGGCGGGGTGTTTGCCTTCAATTTTGACCCCAATCGGTCCTATCAGGGCTATTTTCTGCCGGTCAGCGAGCCGGGCAGCTACCGGGTGCTGCTGACCAGCGACGACGGCGTGTACGGAGGCTTTGGCCGGGTGGCGCATAAGACCTATACCGCCAAAAAGCAGGCCGACGGCCGTTTGGGCTTTCAAATCTATTTGCCCGCAAGAACCGCCATCGTGTTTCAGAAAGTTCAAAGCCGGGAAAAACTGGAAAAAAAGGCGTGACGACGATGCACCGCAAAGGCTCCCCTGCACAGGGGGAGCCTTACGCCCCGCCGTTAGATTCTTGCGCCGCTACACGGCTGGGCCAGGGGACGACAATCTTTTTCCTGATTATCTTGCCTTTTCCCCTTGATTTTTTCCGTGCGGCGGTGTAGAATAAGGGAAAATCGTTCTCCCCGGTGGGGAGATGCTTTTTGGTTTTGCGTTCACGAAATAAAATGGAGGTCTGTACATGAACAGGCAAGAGCAGGATATTTTGAACATCCTTGCCGGTGGGACCTTCTCCGGCCAGCGGGAGCTGGCGGAGGAGAGCGGCTACTCCCTGGGGGTGGTGAACCGGTGCCTCCGGTCCCTGACGGAAACGGGGTATGTCCGTGCCGACGGCACCCTGACCCAAAACGGTCAGGCGCTGCTTGCGGAAAACCGTCCTCAGCGGGCGGTGATCCTGGCGGCGGGCTTCGGGATGCGGATGGTACCCATCAACACCGAGACCCCCAAGGGCCTTTTGCAGGTCCACGGGGAACGGCTCATTGACCGCCTCATCCGCCAACTCCATCAGGCGCTCATCCGGGACATCCGGGTGGTCGTGGGCTTCCTGAAGGAACAGTACGAATATCTGATTGACGAATTCGGTGTGGAGCTGGTGGTCAACCCGGACTATGCCCGAAAAAACAATCTTCACTCGGTGGACCGGGTCCGCAGCGCCCTTTCCGACTGCTATGTGGTCCCCTGTGACCTGTACTGCACCGAAAATCCCTTCCGGACCCACGAATTTTACTCCTGGTACATGGTCTCGGAGGCCCCTGCGCCGGACAGCACTGTCCGGGTGAACCGGAAGCAGGCCCTCATTCCGGTCAGCGAGAACGGCAACCGGATGATCGGCATTTGCTACCTGACCGCCGACGACGGCAGGAAGGTTTCCGAAAAAGTCCACGCTCTCTGCCTCGACAGCCGCATGGACGGGGCTTTCTGGGAGGAAGCCCTGTATGCCGAGGGAAAAATGCTCCCCGCCGCCCGGGTGGTCCCGGAGGGACAGGTGGTGGAGATCAACACCTACGAGCAGCTCCGGGAGCTGGACGGCGACTCTGACCAGCTGCAAAACGACGCCATCGGCACCATCTGCCGGGTATTTGACGCAAGTCCCAGGGATATTACCCACATCACCGTGCTGAAAAAGGGCATGACCAACCGGTCCTTCCTGTTCACCTGCCGGGGCAAACAATACATCATGCGCATCCCCGGCGAGGGCACCGACCGGCTCATCGACCGCCGCCAGGAGGCCGCCGTCTATGGGGCCATCCGGGACCTGTCCCTCTGCGACGATGTCTATTACATCGACCCGGCCAACGGCTACAAAATCACGGCTTTTCTGGAAAATGCCCGGGTCTGCGACCCGGAGAACCCCAACGATGTCCGGCGCTGCATGGCCTTCCTGCGGAAATTCCATGAACGCAGACTCCATGTGGGCCACAGCTTCGACATTTTCGGCCAAATCGAATTCTATGAACAGCTTTGGAAGGGAAACCCTTCGGTCTATGCGGACTACCGGCGGACCAAGGAGCAGATCCTGTCCCTGCGGCCCTATCTTGAAGCCCACGCCGGGGAAAAGGTCCTGACCCACATCGACGCCGTGCCGGACAACTTCCTGCTGACCGGCGACGACATCCGTCTCATCGACTGGGAGTATGCCGGGGAGCAGGACCCCCATGTGGACATTGCCATGTTCGCCATTTACGCCCTCTATGACCGGGCCCAAATCGATGCCCTCATCGACGCCTACTTCCCGGAGGGCTGCCCCGGAGAGACCCGGCTGAAAATTTACTGCTATGTGGCCGCCTGCGGGCTGCTGTGGAGCAACTGGTGCGAATACAAGCGGCAGCTTGGGGTGGAATTCGGGGAATACTCCCTGCGGCAATACCGTTACGCCAAGGATTTTTACCGGATCTTCCGGGCTGAGGAAGGAGAAAAGGCATGAATACCGTAGAAAGAGCCATTATCATGGCGGCAGGGCTGGGAAACCGGATGCACCCGGTGACGATGCATACCCCAAAGCCCCTGGTCCGGGTGAACGGGCAGCGGATGATCGATTCCGTCATCCACGCCCTCCATGCAAACGGGATTTTTGAAATTTATGTGGTGGTCGGGTATTTGAAGGAGCAGTTTGCGTCCCTGCCGGCGGAATATCCCGGCCTTACCCTCATAGACAATCCTTATTTCGACACCTGCAACAACATCGCCTCCCTGTATGTGGCCAGGGACCATCTGGAAAACGCCATGATCCTGGACGGGGACCAGATCATCCGGGATTCAAGCGTCCTTGCGCCGGATTTTGAGCGCTCCGGCTACAACAGCGTCTGGACCGACGGGGAGACCGACGAGTGGCTGCAGACTGTGGAAAACGGCATCGTCACCCATTGCAGCCGCACCGGCGGAAAGGGCGGCTGGCAGCTTTACAGCATTTCCCGCTGGACCCGGGCCGACGGCCAACGGCTGAAGGGCCATCTGGAGCTGGAATTTGACGAAAAGAAGAACCGTCAAATATACTGGGATGATGTGGCCATGTTCTGCCACCCGGAGGAATACCGGCTGGGCATTTACCCCATGGCGGCGGACGCTGTAGTGGAAATTGACAATATTCGGGAGCTGGCGGCTATGGACGAAAGCTACCGCCCTTATCTGGAGGAGAACCATGAATAAACAAAAAAGCACGGCCCGCATTGACTGGATGATCACCCTGGTGCCGCTGGCCCTGATCTTAGCCCTGTGTGTGCTGTTTTTCTTCCTGCCGGAGCAGTCCAATGCGGTTCTGAGCCAGATCCGGTTCTTTTTCGGGGACACCTTCGGCCTGTATTATCTCATCATCGGCCTGGGTATTTTCGGACTGTCCCTGTTCCTGGCCTTCTCCAAGTACGGCAAGATCGTTCTGGGAGAGCCCGATGAAAAGCCGAAATATTCCTTCTTCGCCTGGGGCGCCATGATGTTCACCTGCGGCCTGGCAGCGGATATTCTCTTCTATTCCTTCTCCGAGTGGGTGCTTTACGCCACGGACCCCCATCTGGCGGAAATGGGGTCTATTCAGGACTGGGCGGGGGTGTACCCCCTGTTCCATTGGAGCTTCATCCCCTGGGGCTTCTATCTGGTGCTGGCGGTGGCCTTCGGCTTCATGCTCCATGTCCGCAAGCGCAGCCGCCAGAAGTATTCCGAGGCCTGCCGGCCTTTGCTGGGCAAGCATACCGACGGTCTGCCGGGCCGCATCATCGACCTGCTGGCGGTGTTTGCCCTCTTAGCCGGTACGGCCACCACGTTCAGCGTGGCCACGCCCCTGATGGCGGCGCTGATCGGGGAGCTGTTCCATGTGACCCTCAGCCGCACGGTCATCAATATCATCATTCTGCTCCTGACCTGCGCCGTGTACACCTATTCCCTGCTTCATGGGTTCAAGGGCATCAGTGCCCTGGCCAACGGGTGCATTTACCTGTTTTTCGGGCTTATTGCCTTTGTGCTGATCTTCGGCGGCGAGGCCCGGTACATTCTGGAAACGGGCTTTTCCTCTCTGGGCCGGATGGTGCAGAATTTCCTGGAGCTTTCCACCTTCACGGACCCCCAGCGGACCTCCAATTTTCCCCAGAACTGGACCATTTACTATTGGGCCTACTGGATGGTCTGGTGCGTGGCGGCGCCCTTCTTCATCGGCAGCATTTCCCGGGGCCGCACCGTGAAGCAGACCATTCTCGGCGGCTATGGCTTCGGTGTTGGCTCCACCCTGATGAGCTTCATCGTGCTGGGCAACTATTCCATGGGCCTGCAGACCTCCGGCCGGGCGGACTTCATCGCCCAATATCTTCAGGACGGGGACCTGTACGGCATGATCGTATCCATCCTCAGGACCCTGCCCTGTGCGCCGGTCATTATGGCCGTGGTGCTCATCACCATGGTGGCCTTCTATGCTACGTCCTTTGACTCCATCGCCCTGACCGCCTCCTGTTACAGCTATCACGGCCTGGCGGAAGGGGAGCAGCCCCATAAGGGCATCCAGCTGCTCTGGTGCATCCTGCTGATCCTGCTGCCCATTGCGCTGCTGTTTGCGGAAAGCTCCATGAACAGCCTCCAGTCCGTCAGCATCGTGGCGGCCTTCCCCATCGGAATCGTCATCGTGATGATCGCCGGCAGCTTCCTGAAGGACGGCAAGGCCTACCTGGCCGAGCTGGCCCGGAAGGAACAAAAAAGCTGACCGTCACTGCCCCGGTAAATACCGGGGCGGTGGTTCTTTTGAGAAAAAGCCTTCTCCCTCGGGAGAAGGTGGCCCGAAGGGCCGGATGTGGGGCGGGACGCAGTATCGATTTTGCGTGTAGGGGCATGCCGCCGCCCCTACAGTCCTCGCCGTTAGATTTACCGCCCCACATCCGTCCCGCTTCGCCGGGGGATATATGCAAAAAACACACCCTATGGAGGGAAAAATCCTTCCGTAGGGTGTGTTTCCTGAAATTTTGCTTCTTTTATTGTCCGGTTACTGTCTATTGCCCGTTACTGCGGGATATTCTCCCGGACGATGACGTAGCCGTCCACCAGGTTTGCCTCCTGCAAGGTACCCTCGATGGCCACCTGACGCTCCATCAGGTCCGTCAGGACCACCAAACCGTCCTTGCACTCGATGCGCATGACATTGCTCATCAGAATGTCCTCCGGGACCTTCTTGTTCTTATAAACAGTCGAAAGACACATGGGAATCCCTCACTTTACGTCCAGGCTGGACAGCACGGCGGACAGCCGCAGGTTGCCCTTCTCGAAGTCCGACACGGCAGCCATGACCTGCTCGTAGGCGGTATGGTTTCCGGCCTTGTCCAGCTGCACGGCCAGGTCGGCCAGTTCCTTGGCATGGGCGGCGTTGTGGCCTACCATATACTTCATCAGGGCGGTCAGCTCCTCCATGGGGGTATGCTCGCACTGGGAAGCGCAGGTGTGGCAGTCGTGGCCGCAGGCCTCGTCATGGGTATGCTCGTGGGTATGCTCGTGGGTATGCTCGTGGGTGTGTCCGCCCACATGATCGTGATCGATGTGCATGAAAAACGCTCCTTTTGGGGATGGGGCTCCCCGGTTTTTCCTTGATTATACCCCCAAACGGACAAATTGTCAATGTTCCGCCGGGGCAAACACGAAGTCCGTGACTTCGCCGGTCTTTTCGTTCAGAAGGAACTCCGCCGTGCCCAGCCGGGTCAGGTCCTCGTCCTTGGCGGCCTTGGACTTGGAATAGGCCCACATGGCATCCGTAATGTCGCCGCTGGCTTCGTACACACCCACGGTATAAGCGGTCTCGTCCCCGAACAGGGGCCGCATGGCTTTCTCCACGATGGTCACAGGCGCGCCGTCCAGCTCCCAGGAATTTTCCACCACCTGCTGCACGCCCTGGTTGGCGGCAATGCGCTGCTCGGTGGTGTAGCTGGCGGACCGGGAGGTGGAGTTATAGTAATAGTTCAGGTAGCCGAACACGCAGCCCACGCCCACGAAGAACAGGATGACCAACGTGACGATGCGCTTCGTGGTGAATTTCAGCGTTTCCCTGGCGTCGGAGCCGGTGTGGGTCAGGCCCAGTTGGGCGGTGATGGGCAGCATCACGGACAGGAACAGGGTCAGCAGCACAGACTCCAGGGGGAACATCATCACATTTTTGATGATGCCCGGCACGGCCATGGCGAAGGTGTACTGCTTGCCGTCCATGTACAGGGCGTAATACCACATCATAATGGGGGTCTGCAAGGCCACGTTTACGAAGAAGTTGATGGTGAAGCGGCTGAGCATGACCCGGGTGGTGGTGACCTTTGCCCGGTACAGGAACAGGGCGAACACCACGGAACCGGCCACCTCCGTCAGCACGAAGGGCACGAAATAGATCCCCTCCGGCTTGAGAAGATACCCCAGCACGTCCGTAATGACGGCGCAGATGGCGGCCATCACCGGGCCGAAGGTCATGGCCCCCAGGGCGTTGACGAAGAAAGCGGTGTTGATTTTCAGGAAGGGGGTCAGGGGAATGGCCACCTGCTTGAGCACCAGCCGCAATGCGATCATCAGAGCGGCGAACACCAGCATGTGGGTGTCCTTCAGCTCGGCGGCAGCGTCCAGCCAGTAGGCTTTTGAGAAGGGAGAAGTGTAAAGGGCTGTGGATTTGGGTTTGTTGGACATAGAAAATTCCTCCTTTTTTCTGCGGCGACGGACTGCTTCCCAGGGGCGGCAAAAGAAAACCCCCTGCGTGAAAAACACACAGGGGGAGTATTTGCTCACCATCCGGGCAGGGTACAACAAAAACAAGCCGACCGTTCGCCCGACTGAGTATCGTTGCATCATAAAGGAGGATGTTCCACCAATATGGGCAGCGGGTGCGGATCTCCTATCGCGGACAACGTCCTTCGTCTGCCAGACAACTCCCCATTTTGGCAGCACTTCACGCAGGAGGCCCTACTCTGTACGACGGTACTATACACGATTTTTCCCGAATTGTAAAGACCCCGGATGAAATTTTTCCTGATTTTTCCGGGTTAATGAAAAATTAAAAAAATAGGTGGAGACAATCGCCGCTATGTGTGATATACTATCGGAAACGGGCTGTATCTTCATTCCCACAAGACAGACATATAAGGAGGCGTTTTCCTTTGAAATATTGGCGCGGTTATCTGACGGCGGGCATTTTCGGCTTCTTTACCTGGATGCTGACCCAGTTCGCCAAGACCCATGAAGAACTCATCGATATGTTTTATCCGTATGTATCCCGGATGGGGCAGGACACCCTTTCCGCCTGGAGCAGCGCCGTCAGCTATCCCGTCTGGCAGGTGCTGGCGGCGGTGGGGATTCTCGTCGTTATTGCCAGCATCGTGCTGATGGTCATTCTCCGCTGGAATCCCATCCAGTGGTTCGGCTGGGTGCTGGCGGCGGTGTCCATCGTGTACTTCCTGCATACGGGCATCTATGGCCTGAATTCCTACGCCGGCCCTCTGGCTGACGACATCCGGCTGGACAAGGAGGAATATACCCTGTCCCAACTGGTGGATGCAACGACCTATTATCGGGACAAGGCCAACGGCCTTTCTACCCAGATGCCCCGGAACACCGACGGCAGCCTGAATTTCCCGGATTTCGACACCCTGGCGGCTCAGGCCGACAACGGCTTCCGTCACCTGACCTATGACGATTACTACCCCGTGTTCGCCGGAGACGATTCTCCGGTGAAAAAGCTGGGATGGGCCGGCTTCTATACCTCCTCCGGCATTACCGGTGTGACCATGGGCCTTACCGGCGAGGCGGCGGTGAATCCGGAAATCCCCGCCATTTCTCTGCCCTTTACCATGTGCCATGAGCTGAGCCACCGGCGGTGCATCGCCCTGGAGCGGGACGCCAACTTCGGCGCTTACCTGGCCTGCCGGGCCAACGACAGCATTCAGTTCCAGTATTCCGGCTATTTCATGGCCTACCGCTATTGCTATAACGCCCTGGTCAGCGCCGGGGGCAGCGTTCAGGCCCAGGCCATTTCCTCCGGCGAAACGGCGGAACTGACCCGGGACCTGGCGGATTACCGGACCTTCTTCGCCCAGAAGCAGAGCGCCAAGGCCACCAAGGTGGCCGATAAGGTCAACGATACCTACATCAAGGCCAGCGGCGACAGCTCCGGCGTGGCCTCCTACGGGGAGGTCTGCGACCTGCTGGTGAATCTGTATCTGGAAGAGGAAGTCAAGCCCAACATGGTGGAGCCGGAACCCACTTTTGACCCCCTGGATAAGTCCCAGGTGGATTTGGGCGACCTGGTGGGAGACTGGGGGTAAGCCATGCGGGAGACCCTGAAGGAAGCCCTTTCGGCCATGGAAATTACCCTGCCGGAGGCGCGTATTGACACCCTCTGCGCCTTTGCACAGCGGGTCATTGAGCAGAATGAAGTCATGAACCTGACGGCCATCACCGAGCCGAAGGCCGTGGCGAAATTACATCTGGCGGACAGCCTGACGGTGCTGAAATGTGCCGATCTGGCGGGAAAAAGCCTCATTGACGTGGGCTGCGGTGCGGGATTTCCCGGTGTGCCGCTGAAAATCGCCTGCCCGGAGTTAAACCTGACCCTGCTGGATTCTCTGGGAAAGCGGGTCCGGTGGCTGGAGGAGACCCTGCCCTCTCTGGGGGTCAATGCCCAGTGCCTGACGGGCCGGGCGGAAGAACTGGTCACGGACCGGCGGGAAACCTATGATTTTGCCACCAGCCGGGCCGTGGCGAGACTGAATATCCTGCTGGAACTGACGGCTCCCTTCGTGAAAGTAGGCGGTGCGGTCCTGGCATTGAAGGGCGCAGCTGCTCAGGAGGAATTGGACGAGGCGAAAGGTGCCATCCAGAAGCTGGGATTGAAGCTGGAGGACAAAAAGACCTTCCCCATCGACGGTGCCAACCATACGGTCCTGGTCCTGCGTAAAATCGCTCCCACACCTTCAAAATACCCCAGAAGATACGCAAAAATCAAGCAATCGCCGCTGTAATATCAGAAAATGCACCAACACCGGAGGACCCCCCTCCGGTGTTTTTGCGCTGTTGAGGCAGAGAAAAGGCTCCCGGCGTGTAGGGGGAGCTGGCCCCTCTGAGATCAGCCTTCCCCTGGGGGAAGGTGGCATGGCGTAAGCCATGACGGATGAGGGGCGGT
>UQVA01000036.1 GCA_900544405.1 uncultured Eubacteriales bacterium | reverse complement strand
CTACGCCGGTTCCGTCGTCCAAAACGAACTTTAAGAGCTTTTTGGACTTCTTCACGGCTTCGCATTCCTTGACCTTTACGGCACGGAAATCGCTCTTGGAGAAGGTGTCAAAATCGACCTGATCTTGGAACAGAGGCTCGATCTGAACATTGGAAAAATCGATTTTTTCCTCCACGACCGGAGCCGCCTGAGCAGCCTCCGCAGGAGCCGAAACTTCCTTGGAAACCTTCTTGTCGGAGTCCAAAGGTTTCATTGTCGGGAACAACAGCACGTCCCGGATGGAGGCGGAGTCGGTCAGCAGCATTACCAGCCGATCTACACCGAAGCCCAGGCCACCCGTGGGAGGCAGACCGTATTCCAGAGCGGTGACGTAATCGTAATCTACCTGGGCCTTGCAGTCCGGGTCCAGAGACTTTCGCTCGGCCACCTGCCGCTCGAAGCGGCCCTTCTGGTCGATGGGGTCGTTCAGCTCGGAGAAGGCGTTGCCGAACTCCGTGGCGTTGATGAAATACTCAAACCGCTCGGTGAAGGCGGGATCGTCGGGCTTCCGCTTGGCCAGGGGACTGTTCTCCACGGGGTAATCGTAAATAAAGGTGGGCTGGATGAGGTTTTCTTCCACGAATGCGTCGAAGAACTCCGCCAGAATGGCGCCCTTGGTGGGAATTTCCGGCAGTTCAACGTGCTTTTCCTTGGCGATAGCGATGGCCTCCTCATCGGAGGTAATGGCGGCGAAGTCCACACCGGAATACTTCTTCACGGCTTCGATCATGGTCATTCGCTCCCAGTGGCTCAGGTCGATGTCCTTGCCCTGGTAGTTAATTTGCAGAGTGCCGCAGACGTTCATGGCCACGGTCTTCATCATGTCCTCCACCAGGTCCATCATGCCGTGAAAATCGGTGTAGGCCTGATACAGCTCGATGGTAGTGAATTCCGGGTTGTGGGTGGGGTCCATGCCTTCGTTCCGGAAGATGCGGCCCACCTCGTAGACTCGGTCCATGCCGCCCACGATCAGCCGCTTCAGGTACAACTCCGTCTCGATACGCAGCACCATGTCGATGTTCAGGGTGTTGTGATGGGTGTAGAAGGGGCGCGCGGAAGCGCCGATCTCAAAGGGGGTCAGGATGGGGGTGTCCACCTCCAGGAAGCCCCGGCCATCCAGAAAATGCCGCAGCTCCCGCAGGATCTGGCTCCGCTTCACGAAGGTGTCCTTGACCTCCGGGTTCACGATGAGGTCAACATAACGCTGACGATACCGGGTCTCCCGGTCGGTAAGACCGTGGAACTTCTCCGGCAGGGGCAGCAGGGACTTGGAAAGCAGGGTGGCCTCGTGGACCCGGACGGAAATTTCGCCCCGCTGGGTCCGGAACACGTCGCCCTTGACACCCACGATGTCACCAATGTCGTTCTTCTTGAAACGGTTGAAGGAATCCTCCTCCATCTCGTCGATCTTCACATAAAGCTGGATGCGGCCGGCGTTATCCTGCAGGTCGCAGAAAACCACCTTGCCCATGCCACGCTTGCTCATGAGCCGGCCGGCCAGGGACACGGTCTTGCCTTCCATTTCCTCGAAATGGTCCTTGATCTGGGCGGAGGTGGCGGTCACGTCAAACTTGGTCTGAACGAAGGGGTCCAGGCCCTGGCTGCGGAGGTCGTTCAGCTTCTCCCGGCGGACCTTCATCTGGTCGCTGAGAGACAGCTCCTCCTGGGGTGCAAACTTCGCCATTCCCTTACCCCTCTCTGGTCACATGGAGTACCCGCATGGTGAAGGAACCGGCAGGAGCGTGGACGGTGAAGGTCTCCCCGGCGGCGCAGCCCACGATGGCCCGGCCGAAGGGAGAGTCGTCGGAGAGCTTGTTCTCCATGGGGTTGGCTTCCTGGGAGCCGGTGATGCGGTAGGTGTTCTGAGCGCCGGTCTCCAGATTCTCCACGGTGACGGTGCAGCCCAGGCCCACCCGGCCGGAGGCTTCGTTCTCGTCGGCGATGACCACGGCGTGAGCCAGAATGTCCTCGATCTCGGCGATACGGCCATACAGCTTGGCCTGCTCGTTCTTGGCGGCATCGTACTCGGAGTTTTCGGACAAGTCGCCGTAGGAACGGGCTTCTGCGATCATGGCCGCAATTTCCCGTTCCCGGGTGGTCTTCAAATAATTCAGCTCTTTCTCCAAATCGGAAAGGCGGGTACTGGTGATCTTAAATTCCTTTGCCATAATGGAAATCCTTCCTTCAAGTCGGTTATATTTGCATAGCTTCTAACATTATATCGGAAAAATCCCACGCCGTCAAGGTGGAAAGGGGAATTCTGAGAAGAATTATCTTGTAAAAATCAGGTTGGCAGAGGATTGACAGGACCATCCGGTTCAATTATAATAATCATACAATGAAAGATAAGAAAGGTGGGCAAAATCCGGTGTAGAAAGTGCGCCCGGATGGGTCCAAAGGGGTCCGTGCATGAAGAAAACGAACGGTGCTGCCGCCGTGCTGCGGCGCAGCTGGCAAATGGTCTCTCCCTACCGTGGGAAAATTTATCTGGGGGCCGTGTGCTCCATCCTGGCCACGGGCCTCTCGGCGATTTCGGCCTACACCCTGCGGGTGCTGGTGGATGACATCCTTCCCATGAAGCGGGCGGAGGCCCTGTGGCCCATCCAGTTCGTGTTCATCGGGGCGGTGCTGTGCAGCAGCCTGATGACGGTTTTGCAGAGCTTCTTTTTTGCCCAGGCCGGGGAAAAGAGCAAACGGGACCTGCGTTCCCGGCTGTTCCGGCGGCTGCTCCGGGCGGACCCGCTGGAGCGGCAGAAAAAGACGGAAGCGGCGGCGTTTTCCGCCATCAATCATCAGGTGGATGCCTTTTCCGGGATATTGGAAAACGGAATCCCGACCATTTTGGTCTCCGTGGTGGATATTGCCGTGACCCTGGGCATCATGTTCGCTCTGGACTGGCGGCTGACGGTCCTGTCCCTGCCGGTGTTTCCGCTGATCGTCCTGCTGAACGCTTTTATGCGCCGCCGGGTGTCCGCCATTCAGCGGACCTATCAGGTTGCCCGGCGGGATATGACCGAGGTCCTTTCGGACGTTACCACCGGCGCGAGCACCGTCGAAACCTACCGATTGGAGCAGTACGTCAGCGAACGCTTTGACAGGGGAGCGTCGGTGCTGGCCGGGAAATCGGTCCACTTGTCGGTGCTTTACCGCATTATGGGCCTGGCCAGCTGGGCGATGATTATGGTCCCGTACCAGGCGATTTTGTACGGGGTCGGCGGCTCCTGGCTCATGGCCGGGACGGGGCCGACCATCGGCCTGCTGCTGATTTTCGCCAATTACACCAACCATCTGGTCCAGCCGGTCATGCAGTTGGCCAGCGTCAGCGGCAGCATTGGTGCTGCCCAGAATACCTTCGAGATGCTGGACGAGTTCGAGGACAGCCTGCCGGAAAAAATTCAGGTCCGGTATTCCCGACCGGAGCCCTCCCTGGCGGCCAGCGCCGCAGGCTTGACATATGCCTACCCGGACCGGGAAGCCCCCTGCATCCGGGGCCTTTCCTTCGAGGTACCCAAGGAGCAGATCGCCGTCCTGTGGGGCAAAAGCGGCTGCGGAAAAAGTACATTGCTGAAAATTCTGTTCGGGACCCTGTCCCTGCATGATTCGGAAGCCCTGCGGCTGGATGCGGACAGCCGGTGGGGCTATTTCCCCCAGGACCCCCACATGCTGCGGCTGACCTTACGGGAAAATTTCCGGCTGGCCGACCCGGAGATCACCGATGGGGCGATTTGGGACATTTTGCGGGCCTTTTCCGTGGAACAGACCGTCTGCCGGTATCCGGAGGGGCTGGACCATGTGATGCGGCGGTCCGAGGGAGAACTGTCCCTGGGCGAATATCGCCGGGTGTGTCTGGCGATTTTCTGGTCTGCCAATTTTGACGTGATGCTTCTGGACGAGCCGACGGCTTCGCTGGATGCGGAAAATATCCGCTTCATCGCACAGGCCCTCGGAGAACTTCGCAAGGAACGGACGCTGATCGTTGCGACCCATGAGCAGGCGCTGCTGCCTCTTGCGGACTGCACGATTCGACTGTAACGGAAAAAGCCGTGGAGAAATTCTCCACGGCTTTTCTGTGTTACCCCTTCAAAACCTCCAAAGCGGCCTGGACCTGGGGGTCGTCGGCAGGGGAGAGGGTGGCGGCGCGGATGGCGGCGTAGGTGTCGTCGTCCACCTCCACGGTCACGTCCGGCACCAGACCCCCTTCGTCCTGCATATTCACCCCGCCGGGGGTGAAATATTTGCCGATGGACAGGCCCACGCCGCTGCCGTCCAGCAGGGAATAGACCACCTGGAACCGGCCCTTGCCCACGGTTTTCTGACCAACGACTGTGGCCAGACCCGCTTCCTTCAGGGTGGCGGCGAAATGCTCGGCGGCGGAGTAGGAATCCCCGTTCACCAGCACCGCCATGGGAAGGTCAATGCAGTCTGCGTCGGAGTCGTAAATTTCCTCTTTGCCGGTGTAGTCCACGCTGCGGAACACCACCCCTTCGGGCATCAGGTAGTCCAGCAGGTCAGCAACTTCTTTAACAAATCCGCCGGGGTTGAATCGCACGTCGAAGATCAGGGACGTGGCTCCCTGGGCCATCAGGTCCTCCACGGCGGCCTGAGCTTCGGCGGAGCTGCGGCCACGGAAGTTCACGATGCGGACATAGCCCACGTTGCCGTCCAGCAGTTCCTTGGTGACGATCTGAGTTTCGATTTCCTTCCGCTCCACGGACAGAGTCAATTCCTGGCCGTCCCGGAGAACGGTCAATTCAACGGAGGTCCTGGCCTTGCCACGGATGCGGCTTTGGGCTTCGGAGAGGCCCATGGATTCCACGCTTTCTCCGGCCACGTCCCGGATCCGGTCCCCGGCCAGAATGCCTGCTTCCTCGGCGGGACCGCCGGGAGTCACCTGCTCCACAACGATGCAGCCGTCCTGCAGTTCCGTGAAAATGCTGACGCCGATGCCCACATAAGTATTGTTCTGGGTGCTGATGTTGTTCTCGTAGGCGGCTTCGTTGAGATAGTAACTCCACCGGTCCCCCAGGGCATTGACCATGGCATTGGCGGCGGCGTCCTCCACCTCCTGCATATCTACGTCCTCGATGCCGATGTACCGCTTTTCGATGATGCGTTCCAACCGCCCCAATTTCGTCTCCGGACGGAAGTCCAGAAAGACGAACAGCACGGTGAACGTCACCAGCGCACCTAAAAGGGCGCAGCCGATGTGGGACAGGACCGATTTCCAACGCATAGTGGTTTCCTCCTTGTGAAAAACCACGCTCCCTCCGGATGCAGGAGCAGAGCGTGGCAAAAATCAAAGATAATTCATGGGGTTTACATAATTTCCGTTATAGGAAATGCCGAAATGTAAATGGGGGCCGGTGGAATCGCCGGTGGAACCCACATAACCAATCAGCTGGCCCTGGGAAACCTCGTCTCCGGGCAGGACCACATAATAGGTCATGTGCATATAGATGGACCGGAAGCCGTCCCCATGGTCGATCTGGACATAGTTGCCGCAGGAATCGTTGTAGGTGGCGGAGATCACCGTGCCGCTGCGGGTGGCGTAAATGGGTGTGCCCTCATTGCAGGCCATGTCCACGCCGTAGTGCATGGTCCAGGTGCCATAAATGGGGTGGACCCGCATCCCGAAGGGACTGGTGATGGTGTAGCCGCTGACGGGGGTCAGCCAGCCGTCATCGGCGTCGGTGGGGGCAGGGGCGTCCCCGTTGTCGCCGTCATAAGTAGGCCAGCTGCCTTCCTGGGAACGGGCAGATTCATAGTCGCTGCGGGCATTGGCCAGTTCCAGCATGGCCTTGGCCTGCCTTTCCTCTGCATCGGCCATGTAGCGCTCGAATTCGTCGCCCCGGCTCAGCAGGTCCTCCAGCAAGGCGTCGGCTTCCGCCCGCTTTTCCTCCAATTCCTTCTGGGAATCCTTCAGCTTTTCCCGCTTTTCGGACAAGGCTCCCTTCTGGGTGGTCAGAAAATCTTTGGCGTCGGCCACTTCCTTGGCCGCATCGGAAAGCTCCGTGAGCCGCCGCTTGTCGGCAGACTGAATTTCGGAGATGAGGCTCAGCCGGTCCAGAAAATCCGCAAAGCTGGTGGCCTTGAACAGAACGGACCAGTAGGTCAGGGTACCGTCCTCCTCCATGGCCCGGACCCGCTCCCGGTTTTTCTGGGAAAGGGCATCGTAGCGGGCCTCGGCGGCGTCCAACTCCTCCTGCTTGTCGGCGATCATGGTGGCATAGGCGGAAATTTGGTTGTTGGCGTTGATGATTTGCTGGTGAAGCAGCGTCACCTGCTGATCAATGCGGTTTTTCTGGGCGATCACGTCCTGCATCTTGGAAAGATTCTGCTGCATCTGAACGTCCAGTGCCGCCATCTCGGAATCGATGGCGGCGCTTTGCTTTTGGAGTTCTTCGATCTGATCCTGAATTTCGTCGGAGCTGGCGGCACTGACTGGTAGCAGCGATGCCAGAATGCCCAGCAGCATAATGGCTGCCAGGACACCGGCGATAATGGAGATCAAGCGTTTTCGTTTGTTCATGGCTGCGTCCCTCGCTTGACCGGAATGATGTTAAATACTGATGTAATCCAGCGGGTCCATATAGACACCGTTGTAGAGAATGGTGATATGCAGATGGGGGCCGGTGGCCCAGCCGGTCTCGCCCACATAGCCGATGACCTGACCCTGGGTCACATATTCACCGGGGCTGACGATGTAACGCTGCATGTGCATATAGATGGATTCAAAACCGTCGCCGTGGTCCAGTTTTACATAATATCCGTAGTAATAGCTTTCACTGGCGGCTTCCACATAGCCGCTGCGGCTGGCGTATATTTCCGTTCCTTCTGCCACAGCCAGGTCCACGCCGGAGTGATAGCTGTACGAGCCGTCCACCGGGTCATATCGGTAGCCGAAGGGGCTGGACATATAGACGTAATAGGGAAGGGGCATCATCCAGTAGCTATCGCTGGGGGCCACAGGAGTGGTAGGCTCGTCAGGGTTGTCCGGGTCGGTGGTCTCCGTGGGCCGGGTGGTGGGTGCGGTGGTGGCGACAGATGTGGCCAGCCATTCCCGGTACTGGGCCTCGGCCAACTCGTCGTTTTTCTGGGCAATTTCGTCCATGTTGGCCTGCTTGGCGGCGCTGATGTTGGCCATGGCTTCTTTATACTCATCGCCCCGGGCCAGCAGCGTTTCCAGCAGAGCGTCCTTCTCGGCGCTGGCCTCCGCCAAGTCGTCCCGCTTAGCGGCCAGATCGTCCTTCTTTACCTGCAGGGCATCCTTCTGGGCCAGCAGCTCGGAGCGGTACTGCTCCACTTCCTTGTGGGCCTGGTCCAGGTCCTGGAGCCGCCGCTGGTCGGCAGCGTTGATCTCTTCGATCATGTTTAGCCGGTCCAGGAAGTCGGCGAAGCTGGAAGCCTTGAACAGCACGGACCAGTAGGAAAGACTGCCGTCCTCCTCCATGGTGCGGACCCGTTCCAGATTTTTCTCGGAAAGCTCCTGATACCGGGCGGTGGCCTCGTCCAGCTTCTGCTGCTGGTCGGCGATCATCACGCCGTAGGCGGCGATCTGTTCGTTCATGTTGTCAATCTGGCTGTACAGCAGGAACACTTCCTTGTCCAGCCGCATCTTCTCGTCGATCAGGGCGTTGATGTCGTCCAGATTGGCGTTCTTTTGCTGCTCCAATTCGGAAAGCTGCGCGTCGAATTCATCGCTCTTGCGCTGCAATTCGTCGATCTGGCCCTGAATTTCGCTGGAACTGGCAGCATCCACTTTGGTGGGCAGTGCGCCGGTGCCTAAAATCAGCGCTCCGCACAGAAGCGCAGCCATCAGACGGCGATTGGTTTTGGAAAGTTTCATGGGAATGACCTCGATTCTTACACGTCCATGAATTTACGGATGGAAGTCCAGCTGCCCACGATGCCAACGAAAGCACCGGCGGCGCAGAAGGTGATGATCATGGGAACGAGCAGGGTGGTGAAGGGCACGAACTGGAACAGCTGCAAGGCATCCACCTCGTGGACCTTGGTCAGGAGCATATTGTAAAGCCCCCACTCGGCAAAGAAGGCCAGCGCAGCGCCCAGCATACCCAAGGTGAAGCCCTGGACCACGAAGGGCAGGCGAATGAAGCCGTTGGTGGCACCCACCATTTTCATAATGGATATTTCGTCCCGCCGGTCGTACATGGCCAGCTTGACGGTGTTGGAGATAATGAGCAACGACACCACCAGCAGCACCGCAATGACGCCCACGGATGCAATTTGCAGCACCCGCTGGAGGGTGGTGAAGCCCTGAGCCAATTCGTACTCGGCGTTGATTTTCGCCACGCCGGGAATTTCGGAAATCTGCTGGGCGGTCTCGGCCATGAGGGTGTTGTCCTCCAGCGTCACCACAAAGCGGTGCCGCAGGTCCGTGGCCTCCACGCCGGTGAAGGCTTCGCCCTCATCGGCATGGTCCGCAATGAACTCCTGCAGCGCCTCCTCCCGGGAGACGAACACGCTTTCCATGACGTTGGGGATCATGTTGATCTTCGTGCCGATGCTTTTTGCCTCCGCATCGGACAGGGAACTGTCCACATACACCAGAATTTCGCTGGTCTTGTTCAGTTCCTCCACCATGATGTTCACGTTGTACACCAAAATGGAGAAGCTGCCTACAATCAAAAGACAGGCCACCGTCACGCACACGGCGGCGAAGGACATGAAGCCGTGACGGAAAATATCCCGCAGGCCCTCCTTGATTAAGTACCCGATATTACTGATTTTCATAGTGATAATACCCATCCATTCCGTCGCTGACCACCAGACCCTCATCAATGGCGATCACTCGCTTGTTGAACTGCTCCACAAGAGATTTCTCGTGGGTGACCACCAGCATGGTGGTGCCCAGATTGTTGATCTCCTGCAGCAGCGTCATGATCTCAAAGGACAGCGCCGGGTCCAGGTTGCCGGTAGGCTCGTCCGCAATAATGGTGGAGGGGTTGTTCACCAGGGCCCGGGCGATGGCCAGACGCTGCCGCTCGCCGCCGGACAGTTCGCCGGGGTGCCGCTTGGCCTTGGTTTCCAGACCCACCAGGTCCAGCACATAGGGGACCCGGTCCCGAATTTCCTTCTCCCGTGCGCCGATGACCCGCATGGCGAAGGCTACGTTCTCATATACGGTCTTGGTGCCGATGAGCCGGAAGTCCTGGAACACCACGCCCACGGTCCGCCGCAGGAAGGGAATTTCCCGCTTGCGGATACGCTCCAAAGAATAGCCGTTCACATGGACGGCGCCGGCGGTGGGCTTCAGCTCGCCGGTAATGAGCTTGATAATGGTAGACTTACCGGAGCCAGAAGGGCCCACCAGGAAGGCAAATTCGCCGTCCTCGATTTGCATGGTAATGCCCCGCAGCGCCACGTTGCCTTCTGCGTAGGATTTTTCCACATCTGTAAATTCGATCATATGTATCCTGCTCCAAAATAAAGTGTAACCAAATTGTAACACATTGCCTCCGCTCTGTCAAGGCGGAAAATGGACCCGGACCGGGAAATCCTGTGAAAAAAGCGTGAACTTCTCTGAAAAAAGATTCTGCGGGAAGGAAAGTCCTCCCCGCAGAGCGTCAAATTTCCTCCAACAGACATACGGCGTGGCAGGCCATGCCGCTGCCGTCCCCGGTGAAGCCCAGATGCTCCTCGGTGGTGGCCTTCACGTTCACCCGGCTTGCCTCCGTGTGCAGGGTCCGGGCAATATTTTCCACCATTTCCGGCACGAAGTCCTTCAATTTCGGCTTCTGGGCAATCATGGTCACGTCCAGATTCCCCAGCCGATACCCGGCCTGCTCCAGCCGTGCGGCCACGTTTTCCAGCAGCACCAGGGAGGAAATGCCCAGGTAATTATCGTCCGTGTCCGGAAACAGTCGCCCGATGTCCCCCAGACCGGCAGCCCCCAGCAGGGCGTCCATCACGGCGTGCAGCAGCACGTCCGCATCCGAATGGCCGTCCAGCCCCAGGGCATAGGGAATTTCCACCCCGCCCAGAATCAGCTTCCTGCCGGGAACCAACCGGTGTACGTCATATCCATGTCCGATTCTCATGGTGTGTCCTCCAAATACAGCTTCGCAATTTCCAGGTCCATGGGCGTGGTGATTTTCAGGTTCCGCTCGTCACCCTTTACCAATTTCACCGCCAGACCCAGCCGCTCCACGGCGGAACTGTCGTCGGTGACGGCGGCCCCGTCCTTTTTCGCCTGCTCCAGGGCTCCTCGCAGTAGGTCGTAATCAAAGACCTGGGGGGTCTGGACGGCGTAGAGCCGTTTCCGGTCCGGGGTGGTCATGACCAGGTCTTTTTTTCCCAGCTTTACCGTGTCCTTCAGGGGAATGGCCGGGACGGCCCCACCATATCGCTGGGCGGCAAATACCACCCGCTCGATGAGGTCCGGCGTGACCAGGGGCCTGGCCCCATCCTGAATGGCCGCCAGTTCTACCCGCCCGTCCAGGGCCGCCAGACCCATGGCCACGGAATCCTGACGGCTGCTGCCCCCGGCAATGACGGCGGTGACTTTGTCCATCCCGGCGCAAAGCTGCTTTACCGGCAGGATGCGGTCCTCCCGGGTGACGATGACGATCTCCCGGATAACGGCACAGTCCTGAAAGGCTTGGGCGGTCCGCTGGATGACGGGAATGCCCGCCAGAGGGGCAAGAATTTTGTCGATGCCCTCCATCCGGGAGGCGTTGCCTGCGGCCACGATGACCGCCCCGCAGTAGGGGATGCCCCGGATTTTTCGAAGAAAATGGCTGACTTTTCTCAGGTCCATATCAAAGCTCCATTACCAGTTTTTTGAAGTGCTCTCCCCGGACCATAAAGTTCTTGAACTGATCGAAGGCGGCGCTGGCGGGACTCATCAGCACCGTGTCTCCCGGCTTGGCCGCAGCCACGGCGGCGTAAAAAGCGTGGTCAAAATCCCCGCAGTCCTGAATTTCCGGCTTTCCGGCTTCGTATTCCGGGGCGTTTACCACGGCCTGCCGGATCTGCTCCCCGGTGGCGCCTCCCAGGAACAGCTTGCTTACATGGGCGCAGATTTCCGGTCCCAGCACGTCGTAGGGAATGTGCTTGTCGTAGCCCCCGGCGATGAGAATGACCTTTTCCGGGAAGCTCCGCAGGCCTGCGATGGTCCGGCTGGGGGAGGAGGCGATGGAATCGTTATAATACCGGACCCCATCCTTCACCCGCACCAACTCAATGCGATGCTCCACGCCGCCAAAGGTCCGGGCTACGTTCCGGACGGTCTCATCGTCCACCAGACCCTGGACCGCCAGAATGGCCGCCATGTAATTTTCAATGTTGTGAACGCCGGGAATGAGAATATCTGCCGTTTTCAGCACCGGGCGGCCCAGAACGAAAATGGTCCCGTCCTCCACCCAAGCCCCCTGGGTCCGCTCCCGGCGGGAGAATTTCAGGGTGGCCCCATTGCCGGTGAAGCCGTCGGTGATGGCGTTGTCGTGATTCAGAATCAGCAAGTCCCCGGCCTTCTGGAAGCGGAAAATGTTCTTTTTCGCCTCCACATATTCCTCCATGTCCTTGTGAATGTCCAGATGATTGGGGGCCAGGTTCGTGACCACGGCCACATGGGGGCTGCGGCGCATATCCATCAGCTGAAAGGAACTGAGCTCCACCACCGCATAGTCCTCCGGGTGCATCTCGTTCACCTGGGGGAGCAGCGGCGTGCCGATATTGCCCCCCAGCCACACGGTTTTTCCGGCGGCCTGGAGCATTTTGGCGATGAGGGTTGTGGTGGTGGTTTTTCCGTCGGAACCGGTGACCGCCAGTAGGGTGCAGGGGCAGACCTCAAAGAAAATTTCCATTTCACTGGTGATCTCGGCGCCCCGCTGCCGCAATGCCGTCAGGGCCGGGGTGTTGGGGTGCATTCCGGGGGTCCGGAACACCAGGTCGGCGGGCAAATTATCCAGGTAGCCGTCGCCGACGCGCAGCTCGGCACCCTTGACTTCCAGGTCCAGCACCTCGGCGTCCAGCTTTTCCCGGGGGGTCCGGTCGCAGCCAATCACATGGCAGCCGTTTTCCAGCAGCAGCCGCACCAGGGGCCGATTGCTGACCCCCAGCCCCAGCACCACGATGGTCCGGTGCCGCCAGGCGGCGATTTTTTCTTCCAGCAGTTGGTTCATGGTCCATTCCTCGTTTCCGCATAGCTTGCTATCAGTATAACGCTTTTTGGAAAAGTTTTCAACTGCTGCGAAAATCCTTTGACAATTTTGTTTTCCTGCGGTAGAATAGCACTGCGACCGGAGCGGACAGCCGCGCAGGAAGGCCGAAAGGCCCCCTGTGAGGAAAGTCCGGGCTCCACAGGGCAAGGATAACGGGTAACGCCCGCCGGGGGTGACCCCAGGACAAGTGCAACAGAGAGATACCGCTCGACCCCATCCAATCCATGGGGAGAGGAGATGCAGTAAAATGACTAAAGACCTGCCGCTTGCGGCGGGGCGAAGGGTATGGAGCTGGCATCGACGAGTAAGGGTGAAAAGGTGCGGTAAGAGCGCACCCAGCCCATGGAGACATGGGTTTTATGATGTAAACTCTATCCGGAGCAACACCGTGTAGTGGGACAGAAGGCCGGCCCGGCCGTCCCCAAGAGGTGGCTGGACCTCGGGAGCAATTCCGGGGCTAGATAGATGGCTGTCGAGACAGAACCCGGCTTACAGCACCGTGTCGCATAAAAGACGGCTTCCGTAAAAGACGGAAGCCGTCTTTTTATTAGAGAAGAGAGAAAAGTGAAGAGTGAAGAGAAAAGGAAGAATTAAAAAAATTTTTCTGGCGGGGCACTGTTGGGGCGGCGGCACGCCCCGCCCGTCCGAATTACCGAAAATCTTCCGGCGAGGCGCTGCCTCCCCCTACCATCCCTCGACCCGTTTATCCTGTCAAAAGACCGTCAAAACCAATCACGGACTTTTGTATAAAATCATGGACTTTTTGCGAAAAACCATTGACAGCCCAGTCGAAATATGGCACAATATAAAAGACAACAACAAAAGAGGAGATGGACCCAAATGAAGAAACGCATTGCCATTCTGCTGGTTCTGGCGCTGGTGCTGGCCCTGAGCGGCTGCAAGTCCTTGGACTATAAGCAGGCCGTCACCGCCATGGATGCCGGGAATTACCAGGAGGCCCTGACGGCTTTGGACGCCCTGGGGGACTACAAGGATGCCGCCGACCTGGCCGTCAAGTGCCGCTACGCCATTGCCGAGGACAATTTCGACAAGGGCGAGTATGAAACGGCCCTGACCCAGTTCACGGACCTGGGCGATTACCGGGACAGCGGCAAATATGTGACCAAGTGCAATTATGCCATGGCTGTGAAGGCTTTCGAGGACGAGGATTACACCAAGGCGCAGGATCTGTTTACCGGTTTGGCGGACTATCAGGACAGCAAGGACTATCTGGAAAAGACCGAGAACGCCCTGCTGCTGCAAGCGGTTTCCGGTACCTGGAAAAGCGGCACCTTTGACCTGTTCGGCTATCTGGTGGACAGCATGGGCCTGATGGAGGACGCCTGGAATACCGTCACCTCCGACGGGACCCTGCCCCAGGCCAACGCCTCCTTCACCGTGACCATTGACGAGAACGGCGAGTACGGCGTGGAGTGTACCATCGAGCGCAGCGAGAATTTCGGTGATGCTTTCAAGGACCTGATGATCCGGTACATGAAGGAGGCCATCAGTACCAACCTGGCCGACCAGGGCTATACGCTGGACGACCTGTATGCGGAGCTGGGCACCGAGGACTGGGACGAAGTCATGAACGGCCTGTACGGCGTGAACATGGACGAGTTCCTGAAAAATCAGGTGGGCATGGAGGATGCGCTGGATGCCATCGAAACGGCAGGCTTTGACCATGGCACCGTGGAGTTTGAGGACGGCAAACTGGTCCTTGGGGAGAACACCCTGTCCTATGATGCGGAGAAGGATACGCTGACCGATGAGGATACCGACCAGGCGGACCTGTTCGGTCAGGACAGCGTTACTTACACGAGACAGTAATCCCAAAAGCATAAAAATCACAAGCCCCCACAGGGCCATGTTTGAACTGCACCCCATTTGTTAGACAAGTATGATATACTATCTAATAAGTGGGGTGTTTTGTTATGCCAAAAGGAGTACCAAACAAACGATATACGCCGGA
>UQVA01000035.1 GCA_900544405.1 uncultured Eubacteriales bacterium | reverse complement strand
CAGCGAATAGAAATATTCATGACTGCCGGTGGCAGTCATACCATTCCTAAGTGGCACACCGTTAGGTGTGACGGATGAGGGGCGGTAGGGGCTGACGGTTTGCACCGTCCAAAGCCTTCCCCTGGAGGGGAAGCCTTCCGCTTCGCCGGTTCGGCGTATGGAACTTAGGCGGGCGGGGCATGCCGCCGCCCCTACAAGGCATCGTCGGAAGTTTTTTCAAAAAATCACCAGAAAGAAGGAAATAATATGTGTACAGCAGCAGTTTACACAACGAAAAGTGGCTATTTTGGCAGAACGTTGGACTATGAATTCAGCTATGGGGAGGAAGTGGCGGCCATGCCCCGGCGTTATGCCCTCCATTTCCGCCATGCGGGGGAACTGGCCGAGCATTACGCCATCCTGGGCATGGCCCACATGGCCGGGGGCTACCCCCTTTACTACGATGCCATGAACGAGAAGGGCCTGGGCATGGCAGGACTGAATTTTGTGGGCAACGCCGCCTACGCCAAGCCCGTTCCCGGTAAGGACAACGTGGCCTCTTTTGAATTTATTCCCTGGATTTTGGGCCAATGCGCCGATGTTCCGGAGGCCCGGAAAGCTCTTGCAAACCTGAATCTCACCGACGATTCCTTCGCTCCCGGTCTGCCCGCCTCCGGATTGCACTGGATGCTCTCCGACGGAAAGGAAACACTGGTGGTGGAGTCTATGGCCGACGGGCTGCATATTTATGACAACCCCGCTGGGGTTCTGACCAACAACCCGCCCTTCCCCATGCAGCTTTTCAACCTGAATAACTACCGCCGTCTCTCAACAGAGCAGCCGGAGAACCGATTTTCCAAAGATTTGGACCTGCAATGTTACAGCCGTGGCCTGGGGGCCTTGGGCCTGCCGGGAGATTTGTCCTCCATGTCCCGGTTCGTCCGGGCGGCCTTCGTCCGGGCCAACAGCCGCAGCGGCGACGGAGAAGCCGAAAGCGTCAGCCAGTTTTTCCACATTCTCGGCAGCGTGGACCAGCAGCGGGGCTGCTGCCTTGTGGAGCCGGGAAAGTGGGAGTACACCATTTATACCGCCTGCTGCTCCCTGAGCCGGGGCATTTACTACTACACCACCTACGACAACCACGCCATCACGGCCATCGACCTGCACAAAACGGACCTGAACGGCGACACGGTAGCCACATACCCTCTTGTGACCGGCGAACAGATATACCAGGGCAACTGAAAAATTTTTCTTCCCGGCATTTTTCGGTTCTTTTCCGGAAAATGCCGGATTTTCTTTGGGAAAATCCTGTAAAAATTTGGAAAAGTCGGGACGTTATAATCACTAAAAACATATCGAATTTAGAAATGCTTTTGATGATTATTGACAAAACCTCCGGCGCGGTGTATAATCCAAACATCCGTGAAGGAATTGCCTGTAACGGAAATTGAAAAACGGAGGAAACTGAAGAAATGAAGAAAGTCCTTGCCATCCTGCTGACCGTTCTGATGATTATGTCCATGGCCGCCTGCGCCAAGACCGACGGAACTGCCGGTACTACCACCCCTGCAACCACCAAGGGCAACGATTCCAAGCCCGCCGACACCACGCCTGCGGACACCACCCCCGCTGAGCCCAGCCTTGTGGAGGCTGCCAAGGCCGAAGGCGAGCTGGTCGTCTACGGTTCCTGCGAGGAAGATTATCTGGCCGCTGCCTGCGAGAACTTCGAGAAGCTCTACGGCATCAAGGTTACTTATCAGCGCCTGTCCACCGGTGAGGTTCAGGCCAAAATCGAGGAAGAAAACGGCAACCCCAGCGCCGACGTCTGGTTCGGCGGCACCACCGACCCCTACAACGTGGTCGCAGCTGAGGGCCTGCTGGAGGCCTATGAGGCCGAGAACGCCTCCCACCTGCTGAGCCAGCAGTATCGGGACCCCGACGGCTACTGGTACGGCATTTACAAGGGCATCCTGGGCTTCATGGTCAACCGGGACGAGCTGGCCCGGAAGGGTCTGGAAGAGCCCAAGGACTGGCAGGACCTGCTGAAGGACGAGTATAAGGGCCTGGTCTGGCTGTCCAACTACAACACCGCCGGTACCGCCAAGCTGGTTGTCAACACCATGATCCAGAAGTACGGCCATGACGAAGGTATCCAGTATCTGGTGGATCTGGATAAGAACATCGAAGTGTACACCAAGTCCGGCTCCGGTCCCTCCAAGAACGTGGGCACCGGCGAGTGCGTCATCGGCATCGGCTTCCTGCATGACGGCATCACCCAGATCGTGGACAACGGCTACACCAACGTGGACCTGGTCATCCCCTCCAGCGGCACTTCCTTCGAGATCGGCGCTACCGCCATCTTCAAGGGCGCCAAGCATCCCAACGCCGCCAAGCTGTGGATCGAGTACGCCCTGTCTCCCGACTGCGTGGAGCTGGCTGCCAGCCACGGTTCCTATCAGTTCCTGGTCATCGACAACGCCAAGCAGCCCGAGCAGGCCTCTGAGTTTGGTCTGGACCCGGAGAACGTGATGGATTACGATTTCGAGGACGCCAAGAACAACATCAAGACCTATGTGGAAGAAGTCATGACGGCTCTGGGCGGCGGCGACGACCGCTTCAAGACCGAATAACCCATGGAATCCTATGGAGGATGGCGCAGTCCGCCATCCTCCTTTTTGGTTCCCAAGGAAAGGAGCAAACGCTATGCGGCAAGGTGCGTCGCTGGATCGGAAAAAGCTGATGGCCGACCCCATTATGGTTACGACCATCGTGGTTCTGATCGCATTTTTGACACTGTTTATTCTCTACCCCCTGGCCATTCTGCTGGTGGACAGCTTCTATGGGCAGAAAGGCTTCTCTCTGGATACCTTCCGGCGTATCCTGGCCATGTCCACCTTCCGGACGGCCATCTGGAACACATTGAAAGTCGGCTTCCTGGTGGGCATCCTGTCTGCTCTGCTGGGGCTGCTGTTTGCCTATGTGGAAGTGTATGTAAAGCTGGGAAAATTCTCCGGCGGACTGTTCCGGGTGGTGTCCATGCTGCCCGTGGTGTCCCCGCCCTTCGTGCTGTCCCTGTCCATGATCATGCTGTTCGGTAAGGCGGGCCTCATTACCCGGTTTTTACTGAAGATCTATGACAACAGCGTCTATGGCTTCTGGGGCATCGCCATTGTGCAGACGCTGACCTTCTTCCCGGTGTGCTACATGATGCTCAAAGGCCTGCTGAAAAACATCGACCCCTCCCTGGAAGAAGCGGCCCGGGATATGGGCGCTTCCCGTTGGAAGGTATTCACCACCGTGACCCTGCCGCTGATGCTGCCGGGCCTGGGCAACGCCTTCCTGGTGACGTTCATCGAGTCCATTGCCGATTTTGCCAACCCCATGATCATCGGCGGCTCCTATGATACCCTGGCCACCACCATTTATCTGCAAATCACCGGCGCTTACGACAAAGAGGGCGCTGCGGCTATGGCCGTGGTGCTGCTGAGCATCACGCTGCTGATGTTCGCCGTGCAGAAATACTATCTGGAGGCCAAGACCGCAGCGACCCTGACCGGCAAGGCCTCCCGGGCCAGAATGCTCATCACCGACCGGAGCGTGACCATCCCCCTGACGGTTCTCTGCTCCCTGGCGGCGCTTTTCGTGGTGCTCATGTACCTGTGCGTGCCCATCGGTGCTTTGTTCCCCACCTGGGGCTATAAGTTCACGCCCCTGACCTTCAAGTGGTTCGGTCAGGTGTTCTCCAAGTATAAGGGCCTGAAGGCCTTCAAGGATTCCTTCGTGCTGTCCCTGATCTCGGCCCCCATTACGGCCCTTCTTTCCATGATCATTTCCTATCTTGTCGTAAAGAAGAAATTCAAGGGCAAGGGCTTCATCGAGGCCGTGTCCATGCTGGCCATGGCCGTGCCCGGCACGGTGCTGGGCGTGGGCTACATCCGGGGCTTCTCCGGCGGACTGTTCCACACGGGCCTGCTCAGCGGCCTCTACGGCAGCGCAGCGATCCTCGTCATCGTGTTCGTGGTCCGCAGCCTGCCCACCGGCACTCGCAGCGGCATTTCCGCCCTGCGGCAGATCGACAAGTCCATCGAGGAATCCGCCTATGACATGGGCGCCAACAGCTTCCACGTCTTTATGACCGTGACCCTGCCCCTCATCAAGGATTCCTTCCTCAGCGGCCTGGTGACGGCCTTCGTCCGCTCCATTACCGCCATTTCCGCCATCATTCTGCTGGTGACGCCCCAGTTCCTGCTCATCACCGTGCAGATCAACGAGTTCGCAGAGAAGGGCGCCTACTCCATCGCCTGCGCCTTTGCGACCATTCTGATTCTGATTACCTACGGCAGCGTGCTGCTGATGAACCTGGGCATGAAGTTCTTCGGCACCAGCAAAAAAATCAAGGAGGCTTGAGCCATGGAAAAAGCGAAAAAAGGCGTGCGCCTGGACCATATTTCCAAAATTTACAAGGACCCCAAGACCGGAAAGGACTTCTATGCGGTCCATGATACGTCTCTGGACATTGCCCCCGGGGAATTCGTGACCCTGCTGGGCCCCTCCGGCTGCGGCAAGACCACCACTCTTCGGATGATCGCGGGCTTTGAAAGCCCCGACGAGGGCGAAATCTACCTGGGGGACGAGGCCATCAACATCCTGCCTCCCAACAAGCGGGACACGGCCATGGTGTTCCAGAGCTACGCCCTGCTGCCCCATTACAACGTGTTCGACAACGTGGCTTACGGCCTGAAATTACGAAAAGTCCCCAAAGAGGAGATCAAAGAGCGGGTCACGAAGATTCTGGAACTGGTAGAGCTGTCCGGCATGGAAGCCCGGATGACCAATCAGCTTTCCGGCGGCCAGCAGCAGCGGGTGGCCCTGGCCAGAGCCTTGGTGCTGGAGCCCTCCGTGCTGCTCTTTGACGAGCCCCTTTCCAATCTGGATGCCAAGCTGCGGGTGAGTATGCGGACGGAAATTCGCCGCATCCAGCAAAAAACCGGCATCACCGCCGTGTACGTGACCCATGACCAGAGCGAGGCCATGGCCCTTTCCGACCGGATCATCATTATGAACAAGGGCGTCGTGGCCCAGATGGGTACCCCTCAGGAGATTTATTACCACCCCAACAGCGAGTTCGTGGCGGACTTCATCGGGGAGGCCAACTTCCTGAAGGGCGTGTGCAAGGGCCTGGACGGGGACCATGCGCTGCTGGAGGTGGCCGGGACGGAGGTCCGGGTGGCGGCCGTGGAGAACATGAAGGTGGGCGAAACCTACACCATCGTCCTGCGGCCGGAGTCCGCCGGGCTGGCCCCGGAGGGGGCCCTTCAGTGCAAAGTGGTCCTGAGCTGCTTCATGGGTGCCTACCAGAACTATCATGTGATGGTGGGGGATACCCTGGTAAAGCTGACGGATTACGACCCCAAGAACCACCATATCTACCGGGTGGGCGATACCTGCGCCCTGACCTTCCGGCCGGATGGGGTACATATCCTGTAAAAGCGAAAATTTCCGCATCGGGCCGTATTGCAGATTTCCCAGGCTGGAAATCTTACAGACCCGAAAACGGCAAAAGTCCGAATGTGTCATAAAACACCCACCCCGGGGCAAGCCACCGCTTGCTCCGGGGTTTTGCGTGCCGAAATACCAAGGGAAACGCCTTCCCCGTGAGGACAAGTTTCCGACGAGGCGAAGGCTCCCCTGTGTAGGGGGAGCAGTCACGGCAACGCCGTGACTGAGGGGGTGTACGGTTGGAGATTGTAAGGGTACCGACCCATCTGAGGGATGCCTTCCCCCAGGGGAAGGCTTTTCTCTGTTCCGGCAGTCCCTACGTCGATTTTTACTGCTCAAATATTGCTACCTGGCGCATCGGGGCATGCCGCCGCCCCTACACACAAGGACCAACTGCCTGCCGCCCTGCATACGATTTTGTCCCGCCGGGGGGCTTGGTGCCTAACGCATATCCGGACGGCTTATTTCATAGTCTCCAACAGGGCTTTTGTAAAAATTCTACAATTCAGATTTTATTTTTTTGCTTTTTGCCTTGACATTTGACAACAATGGCGCTATGATAATGGCGTAATGTCGATTGCATACAATCCTGGCGGGTGAAACGGCCTGTTTCCCCGCCACACAACAAGGGAGGTTTCCTATGCAAACCATTCAGATTCCTTATTATACGTCTACGCTGGACCTTCACGTGGAGGAAAAGAACCTCTTGCAGGTGGTCACTGCGAAAATGCACGAATATGACCCCGGCAAGAGCGAAGTGGAGCTTATCCGGGAGGCTCTGGAGCATCCCATCGGCACCCCCCGGCTCCGGGAGCTGGCCAAGGGCAAGAACAAAGTCGTTCTTGTCACCAGCGACCACACCCGGGCCGTGCCCAGTAAGCTGACCCTGCCCATTCTGCTGGAGGAAATTCGCTCCGGGAACCCGGACGCGGACATCACGATCCTCATCGCCACCGGTCTCCACCGGGCTACCACCGAGGAAGAGCAGCGGCGGATGTTTGGCGATGCCATCGTGGACCACGAGAAAATTGCCATCAACAACGCCTTTGACCCCACCCAGTTCACGCACGTCTGCACCCTCCCCTCCGGGGCGGATTTCAACGTGAATAAGCTGGCCACGGAATGCGACCTGCTCATTACCGAGGGCTTCATCGAGCCCCACTTCTTTGCGGGTTTCTCCGGCGGCCGGAAGAGCATCCTGCCGGGCATCTGCTCCCAGGAGACCGTCAACGAGAACCACTCCTACAAGGCCATTTCCAGCCCCTATGCCAACACCGGCGTGCTGGAACACAACCCCATCCATGAGGATATGGTCTGCGCCGCCCGGGCCGTGAACGTGCAGTTCATTTTCAACGTGGCCCTGAACGGCGAGAAGAAGGTCATTGCCGCATGGGCCGGTGATCTGGAGCAGGCCCACGCCGCAGGCGTCGCCTTCATCCGGAAATGGAGCCAGTGTCCCGGCATCACCGGTGACATCGTTGTTACCAGCAACGGCGGCTACCCCCTGGACCAGAACCTGTATCAGAGCCCCAAGGCCGTGGCCACTGCGGAGGCCTGTGCCGGGGAGGACGGCGTTATCATCATGTGCTGCTCCTGCGCCGACGGCATGGGCGGCACCCACTTCGCCAAGCTCATCAAAATGGGCACCGTGGACGAGATCGACGGCTATCTTTCCAAAATCCCCCCCAAGGAGACCATCCCGGAGCAGTGGTGCCCGCAAATTTATGCCCGCATCCTGAAAAAGCACCCGGTCATTCTGGTCACCACCTACCTGGACCATGAGGAGGTCCGCAAGGCCAACATGATCCCTGCATCCTCTCCGGATGAGGCGTTGGAAATCGCCTATCAGATGAAGGGCCGGGATGCCAAGGTGGTCGTTATCCCCGACGGCGTCAGCGTGCTGGCCGTGAAAGAATAAGGAGGTCCCTATGGAAGAAGCAAAAATTGCCCTGCACGTCAATGACAAGGACAATGTAGCCACCATTTTCGCCAACGGCATTACCGACGGCACGGAAGTGGAAATCCGCAACAAGCGGGGCGAATGCACCCCCGTCACCGTCATCGGCGACGTGCCCTACGGCCACAAGATCGCCGTCCGGGACATCAAAAAAGGCGAGCTCATCATCAAGTACGGCGAAGAGATCGGCATTGCCACCCACGACATTCGCCGGGGCGAGTATGTACACATTCACAACCTGGACTCCCTGCGGGGCCGGGGCGACCTGTAAGGAGGGGTTCTCAAAATGGCTGATACCTTTTACGGCTATGTCCGTCCCGACGGACAGGTGGGTTCCCGGAACTTCGTGGCGGTCATTCCCAGCGTCACCTGCGCCAACGATGTGGCGCAGGCCATCTGCCGCCAGGTCCAGGGCTGCGTGACTTATCTGCATCATCAGGGCTGCTGCCAGATGCCGCCGGACCTGGAGCGGGTCACGGACACCCTGATCTCTCTGGGCAAAAGCCCCAACACCGGCGCCGTCCTCATCGTGAGCCTGGGCTGCGAGGGCACGGACCACGAGCGGATGTATAACGAAATCAAAGCCACCGGCAAGCACGTTGAGATCATCCACATTCAGGAGTTGGGCGGCGTGTCCAACGCCATCCGCCTGGGTACGGATATTGCCCGGAAGCTGGTCATTGAAGTTTCCGGAATGCAGCGGCAGGAGGTGGGCGTGGACCGTATCGTCATGGCCATCAAGTGCGGCGCTTCGGACACCACCTCCGGCATGGCCTCCAACTGCGTCATCGGCTACATTGCCGACAAGCTGGTGGACCAGGGAGCGACCGTTATCTTCGGCGAGACCACCGAGTTCCTGGGCGGCGAGCATCTGCTGGCCCGCCGGGCGGTGGGCGGCGAGAACGGCCCCGTGGGCCAGAAAATTTACCAGATCGTCAACGCCATGGAGAACCGGGCCAAGGCCATCGGCTGCGATATGCGCAAGGGCCAGCCCACCCCCGGCAACATCGCCGGCGGCCTGTCCTCTATTGAAGAAAAGAGCCTGGGCGCCATCGTCAAGAGCGGCACCAAGCCCATTCAGGGCGTTCTCGAATATCCCCAGCACGCCTTCGGCTGCAAGGGCCTGTGGATCAAGGATACCCCGGGCCGGGAGCCCGAAATCCTCACGGGCATGGCAGCCACCGGCGCACAGTTCATGATGTTCTCCACCGGCCGGGGCGCGCCCCAGGGCTTCCCCTCCATGCCGGTCATCAAAATTTGCGGCAACCCCAATACATACGAGCGCATGGAGAACGATATGGACCTGAATGCCGGACGCATCATCACCGGCGAAAAGAGCATCGAGGAAGTGGGCGAGGAAGCCTACGCCAAGATGCTGCGGGTCCTGAGTGGCGAGATGACCAAGAACGAGGCCATCGGCTATTTCAGTGCCATCGACATCCACTGTCTGGGTCCCGTGATTTAAGCAAAATATTTCCTACCCCTGCTCTTTGTGCCTGCCTGCATCCGAAAATTGACCCCGTTGGAATTTAGAAAGGAGTAAATCTATGAATCCCGTATTGGCAATGCTCATCGGCGTTGTTGTGATGATGGTTCTCATCATCTGCACAAGAATGCATGCCTTCCCCGCACTCATTATCTCCGCAATTCTCATCGCAGTTCTTTCCGGTAACAATCTGGCCGGTGTCGCAGAAAGCGGCAACCTGCTGGGCACGGCAATTTCCACCGTTACCTCAGGTTTCGGCGGTACCATGGCCTCCATCGGCATCGTGATCGGCTTCGGCTGTATCATGGGCATTTTCCTGGAGAAAAGCGGTGCTGCCAAGCGGATGGCTCTGTCCATCCTGAAGCTGGTGGGCATCAAGCGGGCCGATGTGGTCCTGGGCCTCACCGGTTTCGTGGTCTCCATCCCTGTGTTCTGTGACTCCGGCTTCGTGATCCTGTCCTCCCTGGCAAAGGAATTCTCCCGGCTGACCAAGAAGTCCATGGTGGGCCTGGGCGGCATCCTGGGTATGGGCCTGTACATCACCCACTTCCTGGTTCCCCCCACCCCCGGCCCTCTGGCCGTGGTGTCCACCTTCCAGCAGAACGGTATGAACGTGGACCTGGGCCTGTTCATCATCTATGGTCTGCTGCTGTCCATCCCTGTGTTCGTCCTGTCCGTGTTCCTGTTCCGGTACTTCGGCAACAAGTACCCCCAGTTCGTTGTTCCCTATGAAATCGACCGCAGCAAGTACACCGCCGCTCAGCTGGAAGTCCTGGACAAGATCGACGCCAAGCTGAAGGCCGGCAAAGAGCTGGAGAACGAGGACTTCGCCGCTCTGCTGAGCACCGAGAAGCTGCCCGGCGCAGGCATTTCCTTCACCATCCTGCTGCTGCCCGTGATTCTGATTCTGGCCAACACCATCGTTTCCCAGACTGCCCTGAAGGGCATGATCGTGGGACAGATCATCACCTTCCTGGGCAACCCCGTCATCGCTCTGTTCATCTCCCTGTGCCTGGGCGCTTTCGTGCTGGCTCATGACAAGGACAACAAGACCGTGGTCGGCATGATGGGCGAAGCTCTGAAGGATGCAGGCCCCATCGTTTTCATCACCGCCGCCGGCGGCGCTCTGGGCGCTGTTGTGAAGGCTACCGGCGCTGCCGGTATCATGGGCGAGGCCCTGGTCAGCACCGGTATCCCCGGCATTCTGGTTCCTCTGCTCATCGGCGTGATTATGCGCTTCCCGCAGGGCTCCGGCACGACCGCTATGATCACCGGCTCGGCATTGGTTGCTCCCATGCTGGCTGCCGGTCTGGCCGTGAACCCCTACCTGGCAGGTCTGGCCATCTGCATGACCTCCATGTGCCCGTCCTTCCTGAACGACAGCTACTTCCATGTGGTCACCAGCTTCTCCGGTATGGACATCAAGACCAGCCTGAAGACCTGGACCATTGGCTCCATCATCGTCCCCGTGTTCGGCGGACTGATCCTGTTCATTCTGAGCCTGTTTATCCATTGATCTCTGACCTTGGCTGAGGGGCCTTGCGGCCCCTCGGACCAGGACGAGCAAACCCACGCCCTTGGCAGGCACGTGAGGATGTGGACCCGTTCCGGCCACCGGCAAAAGCCGGTGGCCGGTCGTCATTTTTGGGTAAAAAAATATCCCCCCGGAGGGGGAGAGGCAAAATCTTCCGGCGAGGCGAAAATAGCCTTCCCCTGGGGGAAGGCGGCTTTGCGAAGCAAAGACGGATGAGGGGCGGTAGGCAGCAGGTCATTGTGTGTAGGGGCGGGGCATGCCCACGCCCCTACAACGCCACGCCGGAAGTGCATGCTTCGCCGTCGGGGACGTTTCTCACTCCTCCGGCAGGGAATTCAGGTAAGCCACTACCTGGTCCCGGGCCAGAAGCAAATGCCGCTTGTTTTCCTCCTTGGCGGCGTCGTTGTTTCCCTGCAGAAGCATTTGCAGAATCGTCTCATGCTCCACCACGCTGTCCGCCTGACGGACCGGATCCACCAGGGAAAACCGCCGGAACTGGCGGATGAGGGTATCAATGCGGTCGTAAAGCTGGAACAGCAGGGCGTTCCCGCTGCCCCGGACCAGCATCCGGTGGAGCTGAGAGTCCATGGTGATATAATCCGGCATATCCCGCCGCTGGTAGGCCAGCTTCATCCGGGCCAGCAGGGAAGTAAGCTCCTCCTCTATGGGGGCCAGCTTGGCACGGGTCAGATGGTCGATGGCTTCGTTTTCCATCATCACCCGCATTTCGTAAATTTCCTCCATGTCCCGGGCCGAATAGCGCTTCACGGTGACGCCCTTGTTGGGGACCTCCTCCACCAGACCGTCCGCCGCCAGCCGCCGGAGGGCCTCCCGGACCGGGGAACGGCTGACTTTATATTGGTTGGCGATGGATACCTCCTGAAGCCGCTGACCGGGACGGAACACGCCGGAGCAAATGTCCTCCTTCAAAAATTGATATACCTGCTCCTGGATGGTCATGACCTGCTGCATCTTGCCGTCCCCTTTCGAACTTTTTTACCATTTTAGCATAAGTCTTTGCCGAATACAACCCACGTTTTCCAAATTCTTTTTGACAGGTTTTCCATTTCCGATTATAATGAAGAAAAAACCAGGAGGTTTCCCCATGGCGAGCGTACTCTGGAAAGCGATCTCCTTTGCATTTATCATTTTTCTGGCCTTTGGGCTGAAAAAGCTGGGCCTGTTCAAGCCCACGGACTATACCGTGATGGTGAAAATCGTGCTGAACATCACGCTCCCGGCGGCGGTCATCGTCAGCTTTGCGACCACAACCCTGGATTTGTCCATGCTCATTGTCACCCTGTTGGGCTTCCTGGCCAACGGGGCCATGCTGCTCATCGGCCTGGGTCTCAGCCGGAAAAAATCCAAAGCCCTCCGGGCCCTGTACGCCATCTGTACCCCCGGCTATAACATCGGAGCCTTTGCCATGCCTTTCGCCCAGGGGTTCCTGGGGGCTGCCGGGGTTGCGGGGGCCTGCCTGTTCGACACCGGCAACGCCATCATGTGTACCGGCGGCAGCTATGCGGCCACGGACCTGCTGCTGAACGGCCGGAAAGAGGGGGAGAAATTTCTGCTCAGTCTGCTGAAAAAGCTGGGCAGCAGCGTGCCGTTCCTGACCTATACGGCCATGCTAATCTTGTCCCTGTGCCGTGTCCGTATTCCTACGGCCCTGGCGGATTTTCTCCAGCCCATTGCCAACGCCAACGCCTACTGCGCCATGTTCATGATCGGCCTGATGTTTGACATTCAGCTTCGGCCGGAGACGTTGAAAGCCGTGGCGGCCATCGTCATCATCCGGAATCTCTCGGCCATCGCCCTGTCTGCCTTCTGCTATTTTGTGCTGCCGCTGCCCCTGCCCATCCGGCAGGCCCTGGCCATCGTGGTCTTTGCCCCGCCCTCGGCCCTGTCCCCTGCGTTCACGGAAAAGTGCGGCGGGGACCCGGCGGCGGCCAGCTGCGTTTCGTCACTTTGTATCCTCACAGCCCTCCTCGGCATGACCGCCGTGCTGGCGCTGATGAATTTATGATCGGAGGTTTTCCCATGTCCCTTTTCCAAGATGCCAACATCATCATGCAAGCTGCGCTCCATGCGGCCCTGCCGGATACCGCCGTGGAAAAAGCCCTGAAAGAGCTGCCCCGTTACTCCGGCAAGCTGGTCCTCATCGCCGCAGGTAAGGCCGCCTGGCAAATGGCCCACGCCGCCTACGCACAGCTGGGGGCGAAGATCGATTCCGGCGTGGTCATCACCAAGCACGGCCATGCCATGGGTCCCATCGGCCCGCTGGACATCCGGGAGGCGGGGCATCCCGTGCCGGATGAAGATTCCTACACGGCCACGGCGGAGGCCATTCAGGCAGTCTCCGGCCTGAGGTCGGACGATCTTGTGCTGTTCCTGCTGTCCGGCGGCGGCTCGGCCCTGTTTGAAAAGCCCCTGCTTCCTCCGGAAGAATTGGCGGACATCACCAAGCAGCTGCTGGCCTGCGGGGCGGACATTACGGAGATCAACACCCTCCGCAAGCGGTTTTCTGCGGTGAAGGGCGGCAAATTCGCCCAGCTTTGCGCCCCGGCCCATGTTTTTTCCATTGTTTTGTCCGATATTCTGGGGGACCCGCTGGATATGATTGCCTCCGGCCCGGCTTATCCGGATTCCACCACCAGCGAGCAGGCCCAGGCCATTGCGAAAAAATATGACCTGCACCTGAGCGACCTGGCCCGGAATTTGCTGACAAAAGAGACCCCCAAGGACCTGCCCAATGCGGAAAGCCGCATCACCGGCTCCGTCCGGCAGCTTTGCGCCGCCGCTTCGGAGTCCGCCCAGGCCCTGGGGTACAAGCCTGTGGTCCTGACCGCCAGCCTCTGCTGCGAAGCACGGGATGCAGGCAGCTTCCTGGCGTCCATCGCCCAATATCACGCCGACACCAAGGAATCCCTGGCCTTTATCGCCGGAGGGGAGACGGTGGTCCACCTGACCGGCCACGGCAAGGGCGGACGGAATCAGGAATTGGCCCTGGCAGCGGCCAGAGGCATTGACGGCCTTCGGGATACCCTGGTGTTCTCCCTGGGGTCCGACGGCACCGACGGCCCCACGGATGCGGCCGGTGGCTGGGTGGACGGTACGACCCTGCGCCGCTTGACCGAGAAGGGCTATGATCTGGATGCCGTATTGCAGGACAACGACGCTTATCACGCGCTGTCTGCCGTGGACGGCTTGATTCTCACCGGACCCACGGGGACCAATGTGAACGACCTGTCGGTGCTGCTCATCCGGCGGTAAAAGCAGGAGGGAACGCTATGAAAATCGGATTTATTGGCCTGGGTATCATGGGCAAGCCCATGGTCCACAACCTGCTGAAGGCCGGATATACGGACCTGCTGGTCTGGAACCGGAGCCGGAAGGCCATCGACATTTGCGTGGGCTACGGGGCCAAAGCAGCCGGCTTGCGGGAAATTGGCGAAAATTGCGACCTGGTGTTCACCATGCTGCCCAACTCCCCTCAGGTGAAGGAATTGATGCTGGGGGAGAACGGCGTGGCGCAATTTATGAAGCCGGGGGCCATTTATGTGGATTGCAGCTCCATCAACCCGGTGGCCAGTAAGGAAATTGCTGCCGTGCTGGCGGAAAAGGGCGTGGAAATGCTGGACGCCCCGGTGTCCGGCGGCGAGCCGAAGGCCGTGGACGGAACACTTTCCTTCATGGTGGGCGGCAAGCAGGAAATCTTCGACAAAATCAAGCCCGTTCTGCTGACCATGGGAGCCTCCGCCGTCCGCTGCGGCGAAGTGGGTGCGGGAAATACAACGAAATTGGCCAATCAGATCATCGTGGCCTGCAACATCCGGGCGGTGGCGGAGGCCCTGACCCTGGCCGAAAAGGCCGGGGTGGACCCGGAGTTGGTGTATCAGGCCATCCGTGGGGGCCTGGCCGGGTCCACGGTGCTGGACGCCAAAGCGCCCATGATGCTCTCCGGCAACGAAACGCCGGGCTTCAAGGTGGACCTGCATAAAAAGGATTTGGCAAACGTACTGGAATGCGCCCACGACGTGGGAGCGCCGGTGCCCATGACCGCCTCCGTGCAGGAAATTCTCTGCTGGCTCCACGCCACCGGCCACGGCGACAGCGACCATAGCGCCATTTACCGCTATTACCGGACGCTGATTGGGGAGGAGTAAACGCCCCCGGCGAGGTCCTTGGCCCCCTCTTAAGAGGGGGCAGTCATGGCGCAAGCCATGACTGGGGGAGCGTGCTTCCCTAAAAAGTACGGGCCGGAAATTTGCACCAGCCAAAGGCTCCCCTGTGTAGGGTTGTGCCCCGCGCAGCGAATAGAAATGAACATGAC
>UQVA01000034.1 GCA_900544405.1 uncultured Eubacteriales bacterium | reverse complement strand
CCAGGTCATAGGTGTAGCCAATGCTGCTCTCGCCGGTATCGCTGCTGCTGGATGCGCTGCTCAGAGTCCGGCTGCCGGTCCAGCCAAAGGTCCAGGCTTGTCCATTATAGTAGGTGGTGGGATTGCCGCTTCTGTCATAGGAAATAGCGTGGCCGTCATAAGCCGTCAGCAGGTCCTTCCAGCTGGCATCCCCATAAGTGTAGGTATGGGTCTGGCTGCCGTCAGAAGCAGCCAGAATATTTCCGGCATCATCGTAGGTGAAGGTATAGGTGACTGTACCGTTGGTTGCCTCGGTCAACTGCCCCTGGGTGTCATAGGAATACCGCCAGGTACCAGCAGTGCCTGTTTCTTCGGTAATATTTCCCGCTGCATCATAAGTAAAGCTGCTCTGCAGCAGAGACTTTCCGCCGAAGCTGGCCGTATAGGTGGACACACGGGTGGTTGCCGTACCGTCGGAATTGTTCAGATACTGGTATTTCTGACTGGTCTTCCCACTGCTCACACCGGTCAGCCGTCCGAGACTATCATAGGAGAAGGTCAGCGTTTCTCCGGAACCGGTCGTCATGGAGGTCAGCAGGCCCTCCGGCAGGCTCCCGGATGCGGTCTGGTAGGTGTACTCCTGGCTGTAGGTCTTGCCGTCAATCGTCCAGTATTGATTCGTGACCTGCCCAGCAAGGTTGTAACTCTGGCCGGTGGACAGGATCTCCTTGCCGTCCTGCAGGACTGTGCATTTCGTCAGCCGGTCCAGACCGTCATACAGATACTGAATGGTCCGACCGTCACTGTCCGTCACACTGCTCAAGCGGCTGTCCTCATTATAGCGGTAGGTTCTCGTCTTGCCATCCGATGTCGTCCGGGTAGTCACCCGGTCCCGGTTGTCATAGGTGAAGGACACGGAAGCCCCGTTGCCATAGGTCTGCTTGGTCAGGTTGCCGTTGCCAATGGCATACTCGTACTTGGCCAGCGTCCGGCTGCCCACCTTCAACTCCGTCATCCGTCCAAAGGAATTGTAGACGAAGCTGTAATTCTGGGTCGTGCTGCCGGTCCTGCGGCTCAGTTCGGACAACTGTCCTTTGGTGTAAGTATATACCACTCCGGAGCCATTTGCAAGAGAAGTCTCGGTAATTCTTCCAAAATTGTCGTAAATATTGGTCGTCGTGTTCCCCAAAGCATCCGTGACGCTTTCCGGCAGGGCCAGCATCTTGCTCAGTTCGCCGGAATAGCCGTATTCTACCGTAGCTCCGGTATTGTCTGTCACGGAGAGCAGCCGGTTGCCGTTGGTATCGTACTGGGCGCTGCTGGTTATGATGGACCCATTACTGGAATTATCTTTTGGGGTCAGCTTTGTATTGGTCACATTTCCCTGGGCAGAATATGTCATGTTCTGGGTCACATGGCCGTCGGTCACAGAAGTCAGGTTGTATTTCGTGTCGTATCCGTAAGTATAGGTGCCGTATCCGCCGGTTACAGTCTTGATGAGGTTGCCTTGCTGGTCTTTGTCGTATTTTGCAGAAGTTTCCTCAAGACCACTCGTTTTTACAGATATGAGCCGTCCTTCTTCGTCGTATTTCATGGTCTGGGCCACTTCTTCAATCAAGGAAATATCATCGAAGAAGGCCGTATTGGCATTTTTCTCATAGACTGCAGAGACTGTAATGGTGGATATTTTCCAGTCCATGTGCATTGGCACGATCGCCTTAGCCGCAAATTGCGGATTTGCTTTTATTGATTCGTTTGCCGAGGGCTTCCTGCGTTAACCCTCTTTGCATACGCAGCTTTTTTAGCCGTAATCCCAAATCATACATTGAGGACACCCCAAACTAGTTTTCGGATATAACTTTACAGCGAGCGGGTTCTTCATAGTTGAACTTTCCGAAATTATTAGTATAATTATGCTGAAATGCGGGAAATGAGACTTGAAAAAAGGAGACAGCATAATAGGATAAACGAGGATGCGGCCATTCAACAAATTTCGTGCTGCTGTAAGGAGAATGGTTTAATGCTGCGGATATTGCTCTGTGACGACGATGCAAGGATGCTGGACAAGATCCATTCCAAGGTCCGGGAAACCATGGACGCACTGGGCGAAAAAGTCAGCATCAGCAAATACACGAATGCAGACATGATCGGAACAGCTGCACTGGCCGCAGCTGACCTGGCGCTGCTGGACGTGGACCTGGAAAAGAAAGATTACAACGGCGTGGACCTGGCCCGGCGGCTCCGGGCGGCATGTGCTGCAATAGATTTGCCCGCCTGGCACACTTGCCAGCCGGGCAATTTTTCTCCTTTGACGCAATTTATAAGAGAAATCCGCCGATTTTTCTTGCAAACTGCCGAAAAATAAGATATACTTACATTGTGACAAACGGAAGAAAGTCCTGCCGGAGCAGTTTGAGAAAACGGAAGATGATTTTGCCCTGCGTGCCGGAGGAAATGGAGCGTGATTTTTATGCGGGTACATCGTCTATATCGGCCTGTTTTGCTTGTGCTGATGCTCGCCTTAGCCGTCGTCTTGCTGACTGCATGTGACCCTGTTGCCGGACATTATCCTTGCCAGCTAGGACACGGCTGGGTCAGTGACGATCCGAACATAGTCATGGATACTTGGCGGGCAGAGGACGGCACATGGCACTACGGCGGTGAAAAAATCATTATGGATGGAAAAGAAATCTCCATTGAAGTGTCCTATCAAGTGGACAGCGTATTCATTTCGCCAAAGGGGGCTGTACGAGCGGATGATGATTTGATTAAGGGTACGTGGAAAATAAAAGACGGGTATCTGATCATCGAAGTCACGCAGGATAACATCTTTGACGGAAAATATACAAAATTGGTTTTTCGATCGTTGGATGCGGATGGAGAATGACCCGGTAAAAAGGGTGCTGGATTCAATGCTGCTCATTGATATGCCAGCCACTTTTCACACGGGTATATTCTAAATAATTATGGCATTCTGGCGGTGAGCGACCCAAAGGGCCTTGTTGAAGGAATCAAAGTAGAGCATGTACAAGGGAGGAAGATCCAATGAGAAAGAAGCCCCCAAAGCTATTGATGCTATATATGGTCTTTATTGGACTGGCACTAGAGTATCTGCGGGAAGAATTGCTTCTTAAGTTGCTCGACACCCCATTTTCGGACGCATTGTGCAATCACTTGTGGTATGCCCTTGAAGTCTTTCTGTTCTTTACCGAGTGGATAATTCTGGAAAGGAGACAAGTTTCCACTGCGTTCAAAAAGAGCATTCGGGCCTGGGGGGTACCGGTGGCCATGGGTGCGCTGGTAATTGTGACAGTGGAACTTTCCTTTTGGAACCGGATGACTTCTTTCGGACGTGTTGTGGTAGGCATTTCCTGTGCGGTGCTTGTATTCACGGCTTTTCCGGCCATTTATGCGCAGCTGGGTGAAAAAGGGCGGCAGACCAAGTGCCCCCGAAGCAGCGGCCCGGAGGAAGAGAAGGAAAATACAATGAGAACGAGGCACCCGATTCTGCTGTTTGGGATTTCCTGGGTCGTAATTTCGCTGTCAGTGCACTACCTGCGGGAAGAATTGGTCCTCCAGTTGATCGACTCTCCGTTTTCAAATACGTTGTGCGACGACTTATGGTATGCCCTTGAAACCGTTCTGCTATTTTTTGAGATATATATTCTGATGAAAGGATTTGCTTTCGCTGCATTCAAAAAGGGTGTCCGGGTCTGGGGCTTGCCGGTGGCTATGGGTGCGTTGGTGATTGCAGCAACGGAATTTTCCTTTTGGAACCGGATGACTTCTTTCGGACGTGTTGTGGTGGGCCTTTCCTGTGCGGTGCTTGTATTCACGGCTTTTCCGGCCATTTATGCGCAGCTGGTTGAAAAAAGGGCAATCGACAATATGCCCCCGGAGCAACCCTGAAAAACTTTGTCCGGCCCTGCGTGCCGGAGAGAAAAGGAGCATGATTTTATGCGGATACATCGTCTATATCGGCCTGTTTTACTCGTGCTGATTCTCGCCTTGTCCGTTGTCCTGCTGACTGCGTGTGACCCTGTTGCCGGACATTATCCCTGCCAGCTAGGACACGGCTGGGTGTGCGATGAACCAAATATTGTACTGGACAACTGGGAGACGGAGGATGGCACATGGCACTACGGCGGGGACCGAATCATTCTGGATGATAACGAGGTTGAACTTCTAGTCGGATATCGAGGCTACTATGCTTTTTTCTCATCTCCCAAGTGCTTATATGCAGAAGATGACCCGATACACGGTACATGGAAAATCCAGGATGGATGTTTGATCATTGAAATCACGCAGGATAACATCTTTGATGGAAAATATACGAAATTGGTTTTTCGTCCGTTGGATACCGAATAACGCATTGCTTGTTACACGCCTACAGGACACTGCCGCTTTTCTTCCACACGCCCCGGTTCTATGTATACGGTGTAATGGAAAAGGCTATGACGTATACAACAGCGAAAACAGAGTGGCAACAGTGCTTTCTTATACGAGTTTTTATCAGATTATGGGAAATGGAGTGTTTCTATGCGGGTATATTGTAAATACCGACTAGCTTTGTTTGCACTTATTCTAGCCATGATTATTGTCCTGCTAACTGCATGCGATCCTACCGCTGGCCATTATCCTTGGCAACTGGGCCACGGCTGGGTATGCGATGATCCGGACATCGTACTGGATACATGGCAGGCTGAGGATAGAACAATGCATTACGGTGGAGAAAAAATCATCCTCGATGGCAATACCGTGGAAATAGTAGTGGGGTATCGAGGCCATGTTGCGTACTTTTATTCCGAAAAATATGTGCGAACGGCGGATTTGCTGATATGCGGGAAATGGAAAATCGTAAATGGCTGTTTGATCGTCGAAATTACAGAGGATAACATCTTTGACGGAAAATATACGAAATTGGTTTTTCGACCGTTGGATACCGAATAACGCATTGCTTGTTACACGCCTACAGGACACTGCCGCTTTTCTTCCACACGCCCCGGTTCTATGTATGATGGAGACGAGGGTGGAAATGAGACGCTGCCGCCGGAAATGGGCAGGTAAAGGGCTGGCGCAGCCAGTACCAGCCATAACGCAATTCACACTATTCAAACTAACGCTGCCGCTCTGCAGGCCAAGCAGGCAGGGCGGCAGCAATCAGACAGATAAGAGGAAACCCCATGACCAATGACGACATTCTGTATCTCACTGAGCTTATCATACTGCTAGACATTGCTGCCAAACAGTGCGGGGTCCGGGTCTCTCCGGACCAGGAACGGCCCTTCTTCGCCATTGGGGATTACTTCTGCCGCGTGAAGCTGGAAAACATCGAACGGCAAGAACTCCATCAGGCCATTCTGTTTGACCTGTGGCACCTGGCCCCGGAAACCATTTCCGACTACTTTGCCCTGGTCGTGGATGACGATTCCCGCCCTGCCTGGCTGATTGCCTACTACCGGGCAAAAATGAAGTACCTGCATCTTGCCCAGCCGGAACTGGGCGCATGACCTACAAAAAGCGCCTCCAGTGCAGCAGAAATGACAGTTACTTGCAAAAAACGTATTTTTATGCTGTTTCCAAAACTCCGGGAGGATGTAGGATGCGAAAATATCTCGGCTCCAAAATCGACGCTTTCTCTGCGGTTTTGCTGCCGCTGTTCGCCGTTTGCCTGCTGGCCTTTGCGGCAGCTCAAATTTCTGCTTGCATAGCCACCCGGAATGATGAAGATTCCGGCCGCAATTTGACTTACGGGAGGGAAAACCAATGATGCACCCACGCTACGGAGCGTTTCGGTTTCTGGATTTCATGCCCTTTTGGCTCATGGGCCTGTGCTGCATATTAATTCCGCTTTTTTGGATTTTTGACGGGTTTTCCGGAGATTTTCTTTTGATCATTCCGCTTGCCATTCTGCTGCGCCACGAATTCGCCCTTTTTCGGATGACCACGGAGCAATTTTCCCTTGGGGACCATCGAATCACGGTCAGGTGCATGGGCCGTCGGAGGGAGATAGCCGTTCCAGCAAATGCTGTTCTGGTGGCTTCTCACGCAGACTGGATCCCACCCTTCCTGGAAGACGCGGGTTTTCTGGCGAACAATATTACAAGGCTCAAAGGAAAAACGGCGGTCTCCATTCTGGCCCATGTCCCGGTGGAAAGGCTGACCCAGGAATGGACGAAGATGCAAACATACACGAATACGACGATTCACAGGGCCTTCCCGGATGCGTTTCTTTACAGCGTTGTCCTTACCGGGGATGTTTGGGAGGAACTGAGAAGCTGGAATTGTAAGATCATCGTCCCGGAAGCCCTGCAGGGGAAAATCACGCTCCCGGAAAACGGTGTGCCGGGTCAGCATTAGGAGGCGGCGGATATGGCACGAAAGCGGGAACCTACCGAAGAGCCCGATTATATCATTGACAAGGAAGAAAGGGCGCACATAGAGGGAATGGCTCTCTTTTGCGTGCTCTGCATCTTCTGCATTTTTGTTGCGGATATTGTCATTTTTATACGGGGAAGTTCGATTCCACATTTGGGTGACTTATTCGGTCTATATACAGTTTTGTTTTTCCTTATCAGTGTCTACGATTGGTCGCATCTCCGACATATCAAAGCAACCATCGAGTGGTCTCCTGTGTCGCTCACCTTGCAGGACGGCAAGAAAAAACGCTACATTGTGTTTCAGGAAGGCTTCTGTGTTACGGGGATGATTCTATGCTTCAGGCGGCGATACAGGGCGGTTGAAAAGCCGTTCCTTGTTTTCTGGAAACCTGGGCAGAGACCGCCAAAGCCACACAGTTGGCCCATCCGGCTCCTGCGGCGGTCGAAGTGCCTGTTCCTGCCGGACACGCCGGAGGCACGGGCCAAGGTCACGAAAATTTTGGGTCTGGAGGTTTCGGAATTCCCGAAGGTTTGCTGTGTGCCGCCGAAAAACGAGCGGCCGGAGGATTTTTGACAGGAGGGGAGACCCATGACAGTACGTTCTGACAAATCCTGCCTCTGGTCTGTACGCAAGAGGAAAAATGAATGATTCTGTCAAATTTTACGCGCTATAGCTGCAAAAAGCGGAACGGGCGCTTGCCCGTTCCGCACTTCTGCTTTCAAAAGAAGATTTTCCCAAGCAGGACCACGATTCCGGCGATGGCCAGGGCCAGCACCAGGTACACCACCGTCCCCAGGCTTCGCCGGACCAGAATGGTATTCCAGGGCTTGGCGTAGGGGATGCCCTCCATGCCTGCAATGCGCCAGATTTTGCTGCGGCGCACCCACAGCCCGTCAATGACCAGCCCGTCGAACCAGTTCATCACCACCAGGAACAGCACCGACTGCCCATAGGCGGTCCTGAAGTCCGTGACCCGATTCCAGAAAACCAGAATGGCGAGGAGCGCCAGCAGCATGAAAATGCAGAAGGGAATCATGAACCGCTTGCCCTTGGCCATGGTGGCCGCCGGGTCCGCAAGACCCCGCTTGGCCGCCTCGTCGATGTATTCCTTGGGATAAAAATACAGGCAGTTTCGCCCGTCGTTCCGCACGGCGGCCTTCACCAGCAGAAAGAACAGCAGACAGTACAAACATAATTGCAGAAAAAGCATTTCCGGCACCTCCGTAATTTTTCGGACAAGCCCAGTTTGTCACAACTAATTCTACCACGGGTGTTCGGATTTTTCAATAGATTTCACAGGGCGGTTCCGTATTTTCGACAAATGGCTTGCGCAGCTACGGCGAGGCGCAAAGCCTTCCCCTGGAGGGGAAGGCGGTCCGGCCTAAGCCGGACCGGATGAGGTCGAAGGTAGCTGGCTTGTACCAACTTCCGGCGGGGCACTGGCTCCCCTGTGTAGGGGGAGGTGTCGTGGCATAAGCCACGACTGAGGGGGGTAATCTATCAGGTTTTAGATATCTTCCGGCGATAAGAAAAATAGCCTTCCCCTGGGGGAAGGTGGCCACCCTTTATGGGTGGCCGGATGAGGGGCGGTAGGGACTTCGACGAAGCACCGTCCAAAGCCTTCCCCTGGAGGGGAAGGTGTCACGCCAAAAGCGTGACGGATGAGGTCGAAGGTAGCAGCGTTGTACTATCCCATGGCGATGATTGGTGGCTTCGACCTCATCAGTCGCAACGAAAGTTGCGCCAGCGTAGCAGAGGTATGACTGCCCCAGCAGTCATATAGATTTTGGATTCGCTGTGCAGGGCACCACCTTCCTGGGAAAGCCTTGCGCTTCGCCATTTCTGCGTATGGAATTCAGCGGGCGGGGCATGCCGCCGCCCCTACACCGGGGAGGTGCTGCCTGACGACCATGTGTGCAACAAGGGCGACATCGTCCGGGCGCTGAACTGCGTGCTGCAAAACTGCGACCAAAAGCCGCCCAGACCCCAGCCGGAAAATGCCGGGAAGCCCTGGACGGTGGAGCAGGACCGGGAACTGTGCGGCCTGTATGACAGCCGGACCAGCATCCGCCAGCTTTCCAAGCATTTCAAGCGTACCACCGGCGCGATCACCGCCCGCCTGGTCCGCTTGGGGAAAATTCAGGAACGATAACAACACCCCCGCCGGGGGTGTTATGTGCACTCAAAGAAAAAGAACAAATTTTACCTGATCCTCTTGCGGGTTGGCATTGCCGGTATCGACATGAATGATCGTACCGCCCATACGCCGGTAGAACCGCAAGGCGTTTTCGTTATGGGGTTGCAGGACCAGACGATGCGGTCCTGCGAATGTGCCTGAGTGGTACGAGCGCAGCATGGCAAAGGCTTGCTTCCCGATGCCCTGATGCTGATATTCCCGCAGGACGTATGAAGAATGAAGCCGTAAGGCTGCCGCTTGCCGCTGGAATAGAAGATACCCGATGGGCGCTCCGCCAGCGCAAATCAGAAAGACCGAGTAACTTTTATCCCGAATCTTCGCCAGGTCCCGCTTTTGGTGCGTGGAAAAATCGAAATGCTCAATTGCTTCGTCAGGATAAATTCCACGGTATGCGGTTGGCCGGATTTCCTTGCGGAGGGCGGTCATACAAGCGGCATCCTGTTCTTGTGCCGGAATCCATGCAATCTGCATTCCCAACACCTCCCGTTCGGAATACAGATAGCAGCGTTCAAATAAAGGCAGCACCTTTCCGGATCACACCCCCACCTTGCGGAGCCGGTTCAGCAGCAGGCCGGCGGCCAGGCCGATGACCGCCCCGGCGGCGATGCCGCTGAACAGCAGCACCGGAAAATAAGAGACCACCAGCACGTTTCCCGTCCACAGGCAGGCTGCGGCGATCTGGCCCACGTTGTGCAGCACCCCGCCGGTGACGCTGACGGCCAGGGGCGAGAACAGCCCCGTTTTTTTCAGCAGGATCATGCCTGTCAGGCTCACCGCCGCCCCCGCCAGACTGAACACCAGCGTTTGCAGATTCCCAAACAGCAGCGCCGCCAGCGCCGCCCGCAGAAGGCTCACCAGCGCCGTTTCCTTCCAGCCCACCCGGTACAGCAGGAACACCGTTACCAGATTCGGCAGGCCCACCTTCATGCCGGGAATGGTCGTAAAGACCGGAATTTGGCTCTCCACGAAGGACAGCACCAGGGCCAACGCAATGGACAGGCCCAGAAAAGCCACTTTTTTCGCTTTCACCGCACCCACCCTTTCAGGAGACCAGGTCCACGCCGCCGTCCGCCCCGATGACCGTTACGGTGAGCCGGTTGGGCAGGCAGGTAATGGTCTGGCCGGTGTATTGGATTTTTCCCTGCTTCACGCAGAGTTTGTCCGGGCAGTCGGCGTCCGTCAGCCAGGCGGAGCCATTCTCGATGTGCAGTACGTTGGTCCCACCGTTCAGGGGATAGTCCCCCGTTTCCGTCAGGGCATAGCGGGCCACCTCGCTGCCGTTGACCCGGACCACCAAGGCGGCGCCCTCCTGCCGCAGCAGGAATTTCAGCCCCAGGGCCAGAAACGCCGCCAGGAGCAGTCCGCCGATGAGCAGCATATCCCGCTTTTTTTCGGACTTTTTCAAGGAAATTCCCTCTTTTTGCACGAAATTTCTCACAGGAGCGGCAGACCGTCCGTCCTGTATTGGGTCCCGTCTGCGGTGATCCACAGGACTTCCACACCGCCGATTTTTTCCACCAGCGCCAGGCCGTCCTCATAGGGCATACAGAACAGCGCCGTAGAGAGTGCATCCGCCAGAGCGCTGTCCTCGGTCAGAACCGTTACCGAGGAGAAATATCCGGCGGGCATTTGGGTGGCCGGGTCGATGATGTGGTGGTAGCGCACCCCGTCCACGGTGAAATACCGCTCGTAGCTGCCGGAGGTCACGCAGGACCCGTCGGAAAGCAGCACTTTGGCCGCAAATTGGGCCGGGTCTGCCGGGTCCCGGACCCCGGTGGTCCAGCCGCTGCCGTCGGGCTTGGTGCCAATGGAGCGGATGTTGCCGCCGATGTTCAGCACATAGCCGCTGACCCCGGCGCTTTTCAGGGCCTCTGCCGCCCGCTGGACGGCGTAGCCCTTGGCCACGGCCCCCACATCCAGCGATGCCTCCGGGTCCGCAATGCGGACGGTGCTGTTCGCCGCATCGATTTCCAAATCGTCGATGTCCGTATGCGCTGCCGCTGCCTGCAGGGCCGAAGGGGACGGAATGGCGGCATCCTCCGGGTCTTTTTCTGCCGCATCCCGGCAGTCGTGCCATAATTTCAGCACGGACCCCAGCATCACGTTCATTTTCCCGTCCGTCCGGCCATACAAGTCCTTGGCCTCCTGCAAAAATGTGACGAGCTTTTCGTCCACGGCCAGGCCTGCTCCGCCCGCATGGGCGTTGACGGTGGCCAGATTTACAAGACCCTCATATTCGTGATAAATGTCGAACAGCCGGTGATATTCCTCCAGAATGTCCGAAACCAGCGCACAGTTGGCCTCAAATTCCGCCTGAGAGTCCGGGGCGTAGCTGTAAATATAGGAAACGGTGTCGAAATAGGTATAGTAGACCGTGGTTTTCGGCTCCTCGCCCTGACTGGCGCAGCCGCTCAGAATCACCAGCGCCGTCCATAGGCTCAGCAGCGCCGCCAATGCCCGCTTCATGCCCACCGCCTCCTTCATTTTCTGTCAGCTTACCAGTTTTGCGCCGGAAAGTCAAGGGGAATGTTTTATCGTAATGGCATATCTCCGCATTTCTTTGTCAAAAATCTTGATTTGTGGTATTCTGACTGGAAAAGGGTAACTTTTTTGGCCGGAACCGCTTGCAAATTTCCGGGGCTTGTTTATAATAGAGAAAACGCCCCGGCCCGTCCGGGAGAAATGAGGAACGGACATGACGGAAAAATATCGGGATTTTCTCGGCTGGACCATCTACCAGATCTACCCCCGGAGCTTTCAGGACAGCAACGGTGACGGCATCGGGGACCTGCAGGGCATTCTCTCCCGGCTGGACTACCTGAAGGACCTTGGCATCAACGCCGTATGGCTCTGCCCCTGCTACAAGAGCCCCAACGAGGACAACGGCTACGACATCGCCGACTACCGGGACATTATGGACGAGTTTGGCACTATGGCGGACATGAAAGCGCTCATTTCCGAGCTGCACCGCCGGGACATGAAGCTGATTTTGGACCTGGTGCCCAACCACACGTCCACTCAGCACCGCTGGTTCCGGGAATCCCGGAAAAGCAGGGATAACCCATACAGCGACTATTATTACTGGTTCGACTGCCCGCCCAACGACTGGAAAAGCTGCTTCGGCGGCTCCGCCTGGCAGTTTGACCCGGCCCGGCAGCAGTATTACCTCCACTCCTACGCCGTGGGCCAGGCGGACCTGAACTGGGAAAACCCCGCCGTGGTCCGGGAAATGCAGGAAGTGGTGGATTTCTGGGTGGATTTGGGAGCCGACGGCTTCCGCATCGACGTGATCGACCAGATTTCCAAGGACTTCCCCGGGGACCGGAATTGTTTCGGACCCAGGCTCCACGAATACATCCGGGACCTTTTTGACCGGGACAGCACCCGCAAGCTGTTCACGGTAGGGGAGTGCTGGGCCGGCGACATTGCCGAGGTCCGGCGGCACTGCGCCCCGGAACGGGGGGAGCTTTCCACTTTGTTCCAGTTTGACCACCTGAATGTGGGCCGGGAGGATAAATTCACCCGTCGCCCCGGTTCCATGGCGGCTCTTTGGGATATTCTGCGGGGCTGGGAGGAGAAGATGCAGGAAAACGACCTGCTCTATTCCCTCTTTACGGACAATCACGACAACTGCTGGCTGCTGGAGCGGGTGGGTGACACCGGCCCCCTGCGCTATGCCTCGGCCACGGCCATCGCCGCCATGGTCTACCTGATGCGGGGCGTTTGCTTCCTCTACCAGGGCCAGGAGATGGGCATGGTCAACCCTCATTACGATTCCATTGACGATTTTAACGACGTGGAAAGTAAGAATCAATATACGGAACTGCTGGAGGAATATTCCCAGGAAGAAGCCCTGGAAAAGATCAACTTCGGCAGCCGGGACAACAACCGCCGCCCCATGTGCTGGGACGGCAGCGCCCAGGGTGGCTTCACCACCGGCAAGCCATGGATTCCCCTGCACAGCGCCCATGCGACCCTGAATTTGCAGGCGGACCAGGCCTCGAAGCAGTCCGTGTGGCGGTTCTACCGGGACCTGCTGCACCTGCGCAAGACCCGCCCGGCCCTGACCACCGGCTCCTTCCGGGCAATTTCCCAACCGGGGGACTCCTATTGCGCTTACGAGCGCCGGGAGGGGGCGGAGCGGCTGCTGCTGGTCTGCAATTTTGAAAAAGCCGGGACCATTGCCCTGCCCGGTGCCTCGGGGGCCGTCCTGCTGTCCAATTACGGCCACGCAGAAAAGACCGATACCCATTACGAGCCTTACGAAATGGCTCTGTTTGCCCTGTAAATATAGAAATCGGAAAGCCCCGGCGGAAAATCCCCCCGCCGGGGCAAACGTTTGCTTGTGCGGGTTCCTCCGGCGGCAGTCCTACCTCTGCTGCGCAGTCACGGCAACGCCGTGACTGAGAGGGTGTACGGTTGGCGGTTGTAGATGTGCGCTTCACCCTGGACGGAAAAAGCTATCTGGCCCGTGCCACTGCCCAGATGGGGGACTTTTCCGGGCTGTACGGACAGGAAAGTGACACCGAGACCGTGGATGCCGCAACCAACGCCGTCCTGGTAAGTGTAGACACGGATACGGCTGTTTATCAGAAAATCACCTGGACCGACGGAACAATAAATTACTGCCTCTACGGCACCGACGGGGCGGGCAGAAACCAGGTCCTGGCCGCCTACGAAGCCCTGAAAAAATGACGGAATATGGCCGGAAAGGCTTGCCTTTTGTCCGGTGTTCCTGTATAATGTCCATGGAAAGCCTGAAAACATGAATTAGAATGAGAAACCGGAGGAAATAAGATGTACATTGCAGCGATCGTTTCCACGCTGGCTGCCTGGGCCTTGGGCCTGGTGCTGGATGCCAATATCCAATTTGGGGACCCACAGGGCTTTTTGTGCCTGCGTGTTCTGCTGCCCGTTCTGGCCATGGGTCTGTGTCTGCTGCGGGCCATCAAGGAGCAGAAAACCGGCGGCGACAAGTAAAGTTTCCGCCAGAGGAAAAATTTCAAAAAAGTCGGGAGAAATTTTTTAGATTTCTCCCGACTTTTTTGGCTCCTCAATCGTTGTATGTATGGAAGGGGAAAACGGCCCCCGCCGGACCCTTCCGAAATACAAAATTCAAAGGAGCTTTTCCCATGAAACGAATCGTAAGCCTGTTCCTGTCCCTGGTGCTGCTGTTGGGCCTGACCGCCTGCGGCACGGACAAAAAGAACGCCAACAACACCACCGTCACCGCCACCCCCGCCGAGATTCCTACGCCAACTGCTTTGCCCGGTTCGTGGTGGACGACTACGCCGAGGCCCATTTGATCGACCTGCGCTTCTTCCAGGGTTCCGTCACCGACTATATCGAAGAAAACGGCATTACCCAAGTCCTGACCCTCTATAACCTCCCCAACTTCGCTGCCGATACCGCTTTGTCCAAGGCCTTTTGGTGAAGAATTTTTCAGTAAAAACGACCGGGGCGGGTATCTCAGGATGCCCGCCCCGGATGCTTTCAGATATTGGACCGATGATCTGCTCAAACCTCGGTGAACGTGTAGCGGACCATGCTGCCCTTGCCGTCGCCAGTGATGACCAGCGTATCTCCTTCAGGGGTCCGCAAAGAATCCATCACCGGATACGGCGCATTTTCTTTGACATAGGCTTCGGGACTTTCGCATTCCGCATCGATGAAATCTTTCTGCGCATGGGCATCGCCGCCGCAGGGATTGATGCGTTCTACCAGAATTTCATACTCTTTCATAAAAGACACTCCTTGCGTAAAATTTCAAAGGGAATCGACTTTGGACCTCTGCAGATTTTGCGGCCCTTTTGGTTTCATATGGCCGTCCTGCATTGGTATTTTAGCACGGCTGGGCGAAAAATGTCAATGGCAAAAGGAGGAAACGTGATAGAATGCAGAAACGTCGGAAGGGTGTTTTGAGTACCGTTGGGCGGCTGCTCAACGTGTGGGAGTACGGTGCGGCCTCTCTGCGGGATACTGCAGATGAACTGGGCATCAGCACAAGAGAAATGACCTACCATTTTCCGGCAGGATTGTAGCGTATGATGCCAAATGCCGGAAGCAATCGCAAGGCGCATTTTTCCGTTGACATCCCCGGAAAAATATGGTACCATACGGCTACCTACCATACTACTATGTTGGTGGAATTTATAGAGAGCGGAAGGACCTATATGGAAGAAAAAGAAGGGGCATTGGGCTTTGCCACCCGTGCCGTTCATGTCGGCAACGACGTAGACAAGGACAGCGGCGCCATCAAGCGCCCCATCACCATGGCCAACAGCTATGCGCTGCCCTACGACCCCACGGATATGAACTGGTCCAGCGCCGGGGCCAACCCCTTCGAGGAGGTGGAGCGTGCCGATGATTTCAAAGCCCTTTCCATCCCACTGGATGCTCCCGACGGGGCGCAGGAGGTTTCCTACGCCACCATCGGCGGGGTCCTGTCCTTCGGCCTGAACGCCGACCACGATACCCATAACCGGTTCGTCAGCCATTTGAAGGTCATCCCCTCCGCTGTGTCCCTGGGGGAGAACGACGAGCGCCAGTACCTCTACCCGCCGGAGTTCCATAACGGCTTCTTCCGTTTCTCCGTGGGAATCGAGGACAAAGAGGACATCATTGCCGATCTGAAACAGGCCATGACAAAAACCGACCTGGAGACGGTATAAGAAAAAGCGCTATCTGACCGATTCCCGGCCGGATAGCGCTTTTTTCGCACTGCCATTGACTTTCCCCACTTTCGCCCCTATAATGGACCCAAAAGGGGGGAGTGCAGGATGTATCTGGAGACTGAGCGGATGACCGTCCGGGATTTTGCTATGGACGACCTGGAGGATTTGCAGGCCATTCTCGGCGACGAGGAGACCATGGCTTATAGCGAACCGACTTATACCCGGGAGCGAACAGCCGAATTTTTGCGGCAGTTCTGCGTGGAGAAAAAGGGCGCAGTGGCCGCCGTCCTGAAAGCCACCGGCCGGGTCATCGGCTACATTTTGTTCCACGAACTTGACGAGGGTGTCTACGAAATGGGCTGGTTTTTCAACCGGACCTGCTGGGGAAAGGGATACGCTCTGGAAGCCTGCAAAGCGGTCGTGGACCATGCCTTCAACCAACAAAACGCCCACAAAATATTTGCCGAGACCATCGACGGAGGAAGATCGGTGGGCCTGATGAAAAAGCTGGGTATGAAGCCGGAGGGCATCCGGCGAAGCCAGGTCAAAGACCGGTCCGGTACCTGGGCAGACCTGTACCTGTACGGCCTCCTGGCGGAGGACCGATAAAAATCCCGTACCGATGAGAATGAACTGCACCCCATTTGTTAGACAAGTATGATATACTATCTAACAAGTGGGGTGTTTTGT
>UQVA01000033.1 GCA_900544405.1 uncultured Eubacteriales bacterium | reverse complement strand
CCGCCCCTCATCCGTCACGGGCTAAGGCCCGTGCCACCTTCCCCCAGGGGAAGGCATCTCTCAGAAGGGTCGGGACCCTTCTACGACATCCAATCGTACACCCCCTCAGTCGCCTTTGGCGACAGCGTAGCAGAGGTATGACCGCCACCGGCAGTCATATTCATTTCTATTCGTTGTGCGGGGCACAACCCTACACGCCGGGAGCCTTTTTCGCCTCGCCGGGAGGTTCCGGCATAAAAAAAATCTCACCCTCCCGGGTGAGATTTTTTCCTTTTATTCTGCATCTTTGGCGGAGATTTCCGGCTTGGGGCGAATCTCTCCTGCGGCGGACAGGGCCACCTTGGTCAGCAGCGGGCCCACCAGCTCATACACCAGCACCGAGAACAGCACGATGTTCCGGATCAAGGCACCCTCGGCTCCGAACTCGGCTGCCACGGTGACGCTCATGCCCAGCGCCACACCCGCCTGAGGAAGCAGGGTGATACCCAGGTACTTTTCCACCGTGGGCGGGCACTTCATCATCCGGGAGCTGTAAGAGGCACCCAGAATTTTACCGGAGGACCGGGCCAGGATGTAAGCAAGGCCAATGCCCACAACGGCCAGGTCACCGAACACCCGCAGGTCCAGCTCGGCGCCGGACAGCACGAAGAACAGCACGTTCACCGGGGCGGTCCACTTGTCGGTCTTGTACATGATCTCCTCGGAGAAGTCGCAGAGGTTGCAGAACACGGTGCCGCACATCATGCACACCAGCAGGGAGGAGAAGCCGATCTCCAAGTCGCCCCCCAGGGGGATTTCAAGCTTGGCAAGGCCCGCAGACAGGGCCACAAAGGCCACCGCCAGGCTCAGCCGCTTGGAGTTGGAGTTGAAGAATTTTTCCACAAGGCTGAACACCCAGCCCAGCAGGCCACCCAGACCCACGGACAGGATGATCTCCAGCAGGGGGTTCACAATGACGCCCACGATGCTGATCTGTCCGCTGGACAGGGCTTTTGCGATGCCGTTGGACACGGCAAACACCACAAGGCCCACCGCATCATCCAGAGCCACGATGGGCAGCAGAATGTCGGTCAGGGGGCCCCGGGCCTTATACTGGTTAATAACCATGACGGTGGCTGCCGGTGCGGTAGCCGTGGCGATGGCGCCCAGTACAATGCAGGTGGACACGGGCAGCTTCTCCGGCCCCAGAAGGAAGTGGAGGCCGATAAGCACAAGGTCCACCATGACGGTAGCCGTCAATGCCTGCAGAATGGCCACCACCGTGGCCTGTTTCCCGGTTTTCCGCAGCGCATCAATGCGGAATTCACTGCCGATGGAAAAGGCAATGAAGCCCAGAGCGGTGTCGGACACCAGACCCATGGCCTCCACAAAGTCGAAGCTGGTGAAGCCCAACCCCGGAATACCCAGCCGGCCCAGACACAACGGGCCCACCAGAAGGCCCGCCACCAGATAGCTGGTTACGTCGGGCAGGTTGAATTTGGAAGTGAGCCGGGAAAGAAACAGCCCGGCGAACATGGCTATGCCAATGGCAAGTAAGTACTCCATAACGATCCCTCGAATCCTAAAAAATACGACTCTATTATACCAGCTGAACGGAAAGTTGCAAGGGGCTAAATTCAACAGAATTTAGCCCCTTTTTGCTTGAAAACAAGTAAAAATTCAGATAACCCGCAAAATGGTCTCAAGCAGACTCTGGAACGTGGCGTGGACCCGGTTGGCGGTCTCCACCACCTCGCTGTGATCCAGCTTTCCGGGCAGGACCCCGGCGGCCATGTTGGTGATGCAGGACACGCCCACTACCTGCATTCCGCAGTGTCCGGCCACCAGGGCCTCCGGTACGGTGGACATCCCCACGGCGTCGGCCCCCACGATGCGGGCCATGCGGACCTCGGCAGGGGTCTCATAGTTGGGGCCGGTGAACATCATGTACACGCCCTCCTCCAAGGGAATGCCCGCTGCAGCGGCGGCTGCCTTGATTTTCGTGCGGAGTTCGGCGGTGTACAGGTCGGAAACGTCCGGGAACCGGGGTCCGAAGGCGTCCAGGTTCGGCCCGATGAGGGGGTTCTGGCCGGAATAGTTGATGTGGTCGGAAATGAGCATCAGGCAGCCCTGAGAAAAGGACGTATTCACGCCCCCGGCGGCGTTGGTCAGGACCAGCTGCTTCACGCCCATGGCCGCCAGCACCCGAACAGGCAGGGTCAGGGTCTGCTGGGAGTAGCCCTCATAATAATGGAGGCGGCCTTGCAGGGCGACGACTTCCCGGCCGCAGCGCCGTCCGAATACGAAAGCGCCGTTATGCCCGGCCACGGTGGTCTGGGGGAAGTTGGGAATGTCCTTATAGGGGACGCGGACGGGATTTTCCAGAGTGTCGGCAAAGTCGCCCAGACCGCTGCCCAGAACCAGCGCCACCGTGGGCCGGTTGGTCACATGGGTGAGCAGATATTCTGCCGATGCGGTGATGGTTTCCTGTAATGTCATAAAAATTCTCCTTTTTGTGGGTACTTATCGGATGCTGCGTCCTCATTTTACCGATGCTCGCCGATGAAGAACAGCGCCAGAGTGCCGGGGCCGGAATGGGAGGCGATGACGGCGCCGGTATAATAGATCAGCACGTTTTTCACCCCATAGCGCTCTTTTACAAGGCTCTCCAGGTACTTTGCGTCCTCGATGCAGTCTCCGTGGCAGATGAACACGGTGTCGTTCTCCCCGGGAATTTGCAGCTGGCCCATCTTGTCGGCCAGGGCCTGAATGGAGGACTTCCGCCCTCTGGCCTTGCCCACATTGATGAGGTGGCCCTCATCATCCACATGAAGCACCGGCTTGATGCTCAGCATGGTGCCCACCAGGGCGGTGGCTGCGCTGACCCGGCCCCCCCGCTTCAGGTACATCAGGTCGTCCACGGTGAACCAGTGGCACAGGTGCAGCCGGTTGTCCAGGCACCACGAATAGAGCTCCTCCAATCCCATACCCGCCGTGCGCTTCTTGGCGGCATAGTACACGAACAGGCCCTGGCCCAGGCTGGCGCAAAGGCCGTCCACCACGTAGATCTTCCGCTCCGGGTATTTTTCCCGCAGCTCGGAGGCGGCAATTTCCGCAGACTGATAGGTGGTGCTCAGGCCGGAGGAGAAGGTGATGACCAGGGCATCCTCACCGGTTTTCAGCACTTCCTCCATGGCATTGCTCCAGGTTTCCGGATTCACGGCGGCAGTGGTGGCCACTTCCCCGGCCCGCAGCCCGGCGTAAAGGTCCTTCAGGTAGGCTTCCTCGTAATGATTGGTGGTCTCCCCACGGAAGGTGACGCTCAGGGCCACTTCCTTCACGTCAATTTCGGCGTACATGGTATCGGGGTAATCGCAGCAGGAATCGGTAATGATCTGGTAAGCCATTTTGGTATCTCCTTAAAGAAAATATATTTCATAAAACACTGGACAGAACGGTCCATCCGGCATATAATGGAAGGACCCTGCTTATCATACCGCATTTTTGGTTTCTTGTCACGCTCTTTTTTGAAAAAGCGTGGCCTATTCTTTATTTGGGAGGCCTTTTTATGACCAAATTCCTGCTCCGGCTGTTTTTCCGGCAGCTTCCCGACCCCGCAGACCCGGCATCACGGGGGAAAATCGGCATTTTTTCCGGCATTGTGGGCATTCTCTGCAACCTGCTGCTGTTCACCGGCAAGCTGATCGTGGGCCTGGCCTCCCATTCCGTGTCCATTACCGCCGACGCCATGAACAACCTGTCCGACGCCACCAGCTCCATCGTCACCCTGCTTGGCTTCCGTCTGGCAGAGCGTCCGGCGGACGAGGACCATCCCTACGGCCATGCCCGGTATGAATACCTTTCCGGGCTGGCCGTGGCTGCGCTGATCGTCGTCATCGGCTTCGAGCTGGCCCGGACCAGCTTTGAGAAAATTCTCCACCCCACGCCCGTTGAATTTTCTCTGCCCCTTGTCCTGGTACTGGCCGGGTCCATCGGCGTAAAGCTGTGGATGTACTTTTTCAACCGGGGACTGGGGAAATTCATCGGCTCCCAGACCCTGATGGCCACGGCGGCGGACAGCCGCAACGACGTGATTTCCACTGCCGCCGTGCTGCTGGCCGGGTGCATTGAAGCCGTTACGGACTTCCAGGCCGACGGCATTATGGGCCTTCTGGTAGCGCTGTTTATTCTGTATGGCGGCGTGGACCTGGCAAAAGAAACGATCTCGCCCCTGCTGGGCGAGGCGGCCAGCCCGGAATTGCAGAAAAAAATCGAAGATCTGGTCTGCTCGAACCCGAAAGTTTTGGGATTTCACGACCTGATGGTTCATGATTACGGCCCCGGCCAGCGCTTCGCCAGCATCCATGTGGAAATGGACAAACGGGAGGACCCCATGACCTGCCATGAGATCATCGACGATCTGGAACGGGCCTGCCTCCGGGACCTGCGGGTCCATCTGGTCATCCACTATGACCCCATCACCGTGGGGGACCCGATGGTGGACGAAACACGGCAGGCGGTGCTGGACATTCTCCACGGATTCGACCAGCGGCTGGACCTGCACGATTTCCGGATGGTCTCCGGCAGCGGACACACCAATCTTGTGTTCGACGTGGCCCTGCCCATGGACCTGCGGGGAAAAGAGAAAGAAATCGTTTCCGCAGTGGAGAAAACCATGCACGCCACCCACGGCGGTACCTATTACGCCGTCATTACCTTCGACCCGTCGGCCTTTAGAGCCGAAAAGGGACAGTGAGAGCGAGTGAAAAGAGAAGATAGAAAAGGTAGAATAAAAAAATTTTTCTCAGAAACGGGGAGTCGGTCCGTCTGAGTTAAGGCTCCCCTGTGTAGGGGGAGCCAGCGCCACACCGAGAGGATTTCTATTTATTCTTCCTTTTCTCTTCTCTCTTCACTCTTCACTCTTCTCTAAAATAAACACAGCCTCCCGGGGGTCCGGGAGGCTGTGTTTATTTTAATCTCTTTTCCAATGTCTGTGGGGACAGGGCGGTCAGGTGGACGTGTTCCATGCCGTACTCCACGGTCAGGACGAAGGATTTCGGCAGGTCGTCGCAGGGAATGACGCTGCCCTCCTGCTCCGCACGGTTTAAGAATTTCCGGGTCCGGGTGGAAATCGTGGTATTATCCATGTCAAAAATTCCGATAATGGACCGGTCCCGCAGGGCCATGTCGCTTCCGATATTCACGTACATAGCCTTTACATCCCCCGTAATTTCTGCCACTCGCCCACGGCCAGCTCGTCGCAGCGGTTATTGTTTGGGTTGTCCGCATGGCCCTTGACCCAGTGGCAGCGGACCTGATGGACGTCGCACAGGTCCAGAAGCCTGCCCCAGAGGTCCGGATTCAGGGCGGGCTTTTTGTCGCTTTTCACCCAGCCACGGCTCCTCCAGGACTTGGCCCATCCCTTGGAAAGGCCGTCAATAACGTACTTGGAGTCGGAATACAACTCCACAATGCAGGGCTCTTTCAGTTTTTCCAGACCCATAATAACCCCGGTCAGCTCCATGCGGTTATTGGTGGTGCTTTTTTCGCCGCCGGACAACTCCACCCGATGGGGGCCGTATTCCAGAATGGCCCCCCAGCCTCCGGGGCCGGGGTTTCCGGAACAGGCGCCGTCGGTGTATAGGGTCACGGTCTTCAAGCCTGTTCCTCCGGAATTTCGGCAGTTTCTTCTTCCGCCTGGGGGATGCGCTCGATACCCACCAGCTTGTTGCCGTCCTCGATGCGCATGACGATCACGCCCTGGACGTTCCGGCGGTACACATTGATGGAGGATGCGGGGATACGGATGATGACGCCGCCGTTTTCGATCAGCATCACATCATCCTTTTCGTCAACGACACGGCACCCGGCCACCCGGCCGGTCTTATCGGTGAGGTTATAGTTCTTCAGGCCCTTGCCGCCCCGGCTCTGGGGCAGCTTCTCGCCGTTGGGGCCAAGCCGCAGGTACTCCCACAGCTCCGTGCGCTTGCCGTAGCCGTTTTCCGTGACGGTCAGCAGGGTCTTGCCCTCCTCGGCCTTCTCGGCGCCCACCACATAGTCGCCCTCGCCCAGCCAGATGCCCCGGACACCCGCAGCGGTCCGGCCCATGGGCCGCACGTCCTGCTCGTTGAAGCAGATAGCCATGCCGTCGGCAGTAGTCAGGAGAATGTTGTCGTTGCCGTTGGTCCGGATGACGTTGATGAGGTGGTCCCCTTCGTCCAGGGTCAGGGCACGGATGCCGCCCTTCCGGTTGGTTTTCAGGGCGATGAAGGGCAGCCGCTTCACGGTGCCGTTTTTCGTGACCATCATCAGGTACTCATCATCGTGGAACTCACGGGTCACTACCATAGCGGTGACACTTTCACCCGGCTCCAACGGCAGGATGTTCACCATGGCCGTACCGCGAGCGGTGCGGCCTGCCTCGGGAATCTGATAGCCCTTGCGGTGATGGACCTGGCCCTGATCCGTGAAGAAGAGGATATGATCGTGGGTGGAGGCCACGCTGAGCATCTTCACGAAGTCCTCATCCTTGAGGTTCTGTGCGTTCACGCCACGGCCGCCCCGGTTCTGGGTCCGGTAGGTGTCCACGCTCATGCGCTTCACATAGCCCTGATTGGAGATGGTGAAGCAGCAATCCTCCTCCTCAATCAGGTCCTCGATGTCGATTTCGTCCTCCACGTCCTGAATTTCCGTGAGCCGGTCGTCGCCGTACTTGTCCCGAAGGGCGATCAGCTCGTCCTTCAGGATGCCCCGGACCAGCGCCGGGTCCTGCAAAACCTTCTGATAATAGGCAATCTTCTCTTCCAGTTCCTTGTATTCCGCTTCCAGCTTCTCCCGTTCCAGACCCTGCAGGCGCTTGAGCTGCATATCCAGAATGGCCTGGGCCTGCACATCAGACAGGCCGAAGCGGCTCATCAGGTTTTCCTTGGCCTGGTCGTAGGAATTGCGGATGATGTGAATGACCTCGTCGATATTGTCCTGGGCAATGAGCAGACCTTCCAACAGATGCGCCCGCTCCTGGGCCTTCCGCAGGTCGTACTGCGTCCGCCGGACGATAATTTCCTCCTGGAAGGTCAGATATTCGTCCAGAATCTCCCGCAGAGACAGTACCTTCGGCTGGGACTGGTTCTTCACCAGGGCCAGCATATTGATGGCAAAGGTGGTCTGCATACTGGTCTGGCTGAACAGCCGGTTCAGCACCACCTGAGGATTGGCATCCTTTTTCAGCTCAATGACGATGCGCATACCGGTCCGGTCGGTCTCGTCCCGGATGTCGGAAATGCCGTCCAGGCGCTTGTCGTTGACCTGGTCGGCCATGTTCTTAATGAGCATCCGCTTGTTGACCTGATAGGGAAGCTCCGTGACGATGATTCTCGTCCGGTTCTGGCCGAACTCCTCAAAATGGGTCCGGGAGCGGAGGGTCAGACGGCCCTTGCCGGTGGCGTAGGCCGCACGGATGCCCGCCCGGCCCAGGATGATGCCCCTGGTGGGGAAGTCCGGGCCGGTGATGTATTCCATCAGGTCCGGAAGGGTGATTTCCGGGTCGTCCAGAACGGCTACGCAGGCGTTGATGACCTCCGTCAGGTTGTGGGGCGGGATGTTGGTGGCCATACCCACAGCGATGCCGCTGGAGCCGTTCACCAGCAGATTTGGGAACCGGCTGGGCAGAACACGGGGCTCTTTCCGGCTCTCGTCGAAATTGGGGTCCCAGTCCACGGTATCCTTGTCGATGTCCCGGAGCATTTCGTTGGCGATCTTGCTCATGCGGGCCTCGGTGTAACGGTAGGCGGCAGGGGGGTCGCCGTCCACGGAGCCGAAGTTGCCGTGGCCGTCCACCAGCATATAGCGCATGGAGAAGTCCTGGGCAAGCCGCACCAGGGCGTCGTACACGGAAGCGTCGCCATGGGGATGGTACCGGCCCAGCACGTCGCCCACGGCGGTGGCGCATTTCCGGTAGGGCTTGTCGGAGGTCAGATTGTCCTCGTACATGGCGTAGAGAATCCGCCGGTGGACGGGCTTCAGGCCGTCCCGCACATCGGGCAGCGCCCGTCCGACGATCACGGACATGGCGTACTCGATGTAGCTCTTTTTCATTTCGTGAACAAGCTCCGAGGTGACAATGGTCTGGTCGGGATATTGAATGTCCTCCGGCTTGTAGTCTTTCCTGTGTTGTGCCAAAAGAATGTCCTCCTTTTGCAAGTAAAGCGGTTATGGATACGGGAGCGTTTCCCGGAACAGGGGGAGCGTGGGCGGGACGCAGTAACAGCGCCCCGCCGGTCAATCTACCCCTTAATAATCCAAATTCTCCGCATATTTGGCGTTTTCTTCGATATAGTCCCTTCTGGGCTCCACTTTTTCGCCCATGAGCAGGGTGAAAATTTCATCCGCATGGGCAGCGTCCTCCAGCTCGATGCGCCGTAGGGTCCGCTTCTCCGGGTCCATGGTGGTCTCCCACAGCTCGTGGGCGTTCATTTCGCCAAGGCCCTTGAAGCGGTTGATGGTAATGTTCACGTTGGGATTGCCGCCCCGCATTTCGGCGGAAATCTTGTCCCGCTCGGCCTCGGAATAGGCCACTCTCGTGGTCTTGCCCCGGGTCAGCTTGAAAAGCGGCGGCACGGCGGAGTACACATAGCCGTTTTCCAGAAGCGGCCGCATGAACCGGAAGAAGAAGGTCAGAAGCAGAGTCCGGATATGGCTGCCGTCCACATCGGCATCGGCCATGATGACCACTTTATGATAGCGCAGCTTATTGATGTCAAAGTCCTCGCCGATTCCGGCGCCCAGAGCGGTAATCACCGGCTGCAGCTTGTCGTTGCCGATGACCTTGTCCTCCCGGGCCTTCTCCACGTTCAGCATTTTGCCCCAAAGAGGCAGGATGGCCTGGAACCGGGAATCCCGGCCCTGGGTGGCGGAGCCGCCTGCGGAGTCGCCCTCGACGATGTAGATTTCCGTCAGGGCAGGGTCAGATTCGTTGCAGTCCCGCAGCTTGTCCGGCATGGCCGCACCGCCCAGAGCGGTTTTCCGGCGAATGGATTCCCGTGCCTTCCGGGCGGCTTCTCTGGCCCGGTTGGCCATCATGGCCTTGTCCAGAATGGCCCGGGCGGTCTGGGGATGCTCCTCAAAATAGGTTGTCAGCTGGTCGTTGACCACGCCGTCCACCAACGTCCGGATGTATGCGTTGCCCAGCTTGGCCTTGGTCTGACCCTCGAACTGAGCATCCGTCAGCTTCACGGAGATAATGGCGGTGATTCCCTCCCGGCAGTCCTCGCCGGAGACCTTGTCATCGCCTTTGATGATGCCGCTTTTCACACCGTAAGCGTTCAGGACTCTCGTCAGGGCCGTCTTGAAGCCCGTCTCGTGCATACCGCCCTCCGGGGTGTGGACGTCGTTGGCAAAAGACAGAAGAAATTCGTTGTAGCCGTCGTTGTACTGCACGGCGATCTCGGCGGAAGCGTCCCCCTTGGTGCCGCTCATGTAAATCACGTCGTCATGGATGGGGGTTTTGTTCCGGTTGCACCAGCTGGCAAATTCCCGGATGCCGCCCTCGTAGCACATGGTATCGGAGACTTTTTCGGCGTCCCGCGCGTCGGTGATGGTGATGCTCAGACCGGCGTTCAGGAAGGCCTCCTCCCGCATTCTGGTGTGGAGGGTGTCGTAGCTGTATTCCAGGGTGTCGAACATCTCCGGGTCCGGCTGAAAGGTGACCACTGTGCCGGTCTTGTCGGTCTTGCCCACGATCTTCATTTCCTGGGTGATGTTGCCCCGGGCGAAACGCATTTCGTAGATATTGCCGTTTTTATGGACCTGGACCGTGAGCCACTCGGAAAGGGCGTTCACCACGGAAGCGCCCACGCCGTGAAGACCGCCGGAAACCTTATAGCCGCCGCCGCCGAATTTGCCGCCGGCGTGGAGCACCGTGTACACCACTTCCAGAGCGGGCCGGCCGGTCTGGGGCTGGATGTCCACGGGGATACCGCGGCCGTCGTCGGTGACGGTGATGGAGTTGCCGGGGTTGATGGTGACGGTGATGTGCTTGCAGTAGCCTGCCAGCGCTTCATCGATGGCGTTGTCCACGATTTCGTAGACCAGATGATGCAGGCCGGAAACGGAGGTGGAGCCGATATACATACCCGGGCGCTTCCGGACCGCTTCCAGCCCTTCCAGCACCTGGATCTGCTCCGCACCGTATTCCTGTGTTACCTTGGTTTCTTCAGACATAGTTTACTCCTTCGTTTTGAGTATTCCGGATTTTCCACGTTGTGTCCCTACCGGATTCTTGGCAGGCGCCCCCGGCGAGGCGAAAAGCCTTCCCCTGGGGGAAGGTGGCTCGGCGTTAGCCGAGACGGATGAGGGGCGGGACGCACCCCGATTTTGTTTGCGAATTCCATACGCCGAACCGGCGAGGCGCTCCTATTTTTCTCCCACAACGCTTCCCTTTTGTATCTCGATGCTCTTTCCCAGCCGGGTGAAGCGTTCCTGCTCGCAGCAGGTAATGAACACCTGACCGGTCCGGATCTTGTTCAGCACAAAATCCTGCCTTCCGGGGTCCAGCTCGGAAAGCACATCGTCCAGCAGCAGCACCGGGGTCTCCCCGCACTCCCGCTCCATCAGTTCTCTTTGGGCCAGCTTCAGGCTGATGGCCGCCGTGCGGACCTGTCCCTGAGAGCCGTAGCTTTTCAGAGGGATGCCCGACAGGCAGCAGAGAAAATCATCCTTATGGGGCCCGGTAAGGCATTGGCCGCTGTCCAGTTCCGCCCGCCGGTGGGAATCCAGATGGGCCTGCAAATCCGCTTCCAGCTGCGACAGGCTTGCGAAGGGGTCCTTCACCGTGGACACGGTCTGGTATTCCAGGGTAAATTCCTCGGACCCGCCGGAAAATTCGGCATGATAAGCCTTTGCCGCCTTGCCCAGAGCCTCAAAAAATCTGGCCCGGTAGGAGATCAGCAGCGCCCCCACCTGGCAAAGCCTTGCATTATACTCCGGCAGAATTTCCAGCAGCGCCGGATTTTCCACCCGGTCCTTCAGAATACGGCTCTTTTGCTCCAGAATCCGGCTATATTCCGCCAAAGCGGCGTCGTAATTCGGGCGCAGCTGGCAAAGGGCATTGTCCGCCAGCCTACGCCTTCCACTGGCACCGGCTCGCAGCACCCCCAGGTCCTCCGGGCAGAACAAAACCGTCTGCAGCACCCCGGAAAGCTCTCCGGCGGTGCGCTTTTTTGCCCCGTTCCGGAAAATCTGCCGCCGTCCGGGGAACAGCAGCCACCGGAGGGTCTGGTCCCGTTCCTGGGAATGGACTTCTCCGTAAATTTCCCCGAATTCCGCCCCGAATCGGATCATTTCCGAATTTTTCTGGGCCCGGAAGCTGCGCCCGCTGCCCAAATAGCTGACGGCCTCCAATAAATTGGTCTTGCCCTGGGCGTTGTCTCCCACGATGAGGTTCACGCCGGGGTCCAGATCGACCGTGGCTTCCCTGTAATTCCGGAAATCCCGGAGGGACAATTTATTCAGCCGCATGGGCGGCGATCAGGAACCGGTGGCCCTGAAAAGCGAAGATGTCCCCGGGGTAGAGCTTTTTGCCCCGCATGGTGCAGACTTCCCCGTTGACCTTGACGCATCCCTCTTGGATGACTTCCTTGGCCTGGCCGCCGCTTTCCATGATGCCGGAAAGCTTCATGGCCGCTTCCAGCTTGATGAACTCCGTATGGATGGTCAATAGCTTGGGGGCCGGGGCCTTTTTCACGGTAACTTCCATGGTTTTCCTCCCGTTCTCAGCCGTTTTTGATCCGCACGGGCAGGACCATGTAGGCAAAGTCGTATTTGTTGTCGGCGGGGGTCAGGACGATGGGGCTCAGGCCGTTGGTCAGCTCCAGCACGACCTCCTCGCTGGGCACCGCCCGGAGGGCATCGGAAAGATAGCGGACATTGAAGCCGATCTCCAGTTCTTTGCCGTCTCCGGCGATGGCGCACCGGTCCTCGGCGGCGCCGATGGTGGTGTTGGTTTTCATCAAGAGGGTCTGGTCCGAGAACACGCAGCGCACGGGGCTTTTGTACTTTTCGGAGACGATCAGGCCCACACGGGAAATGGAGGAACTCAGGTCCCCCACGTTGGCAGTCAGCTTGATGGGGCAGTCCGTGGGGACCACCTTCCGCCAATCCAGGAATTCACCCTCCAGCAGGCGGCAGACCACCGTGGCCCCGCCAATTTCAAAGAGAATGTGCTTGGGTCCCAGGGTGAAGCCCGCCAGCTCGTCGGTGTCCGTGAGAATTTTCTCGACCTCCTTCAGAGCCGGGCTGGGCACCACGAAATTCATGGTTCGTCCCGTGGGCTCCGGGCAATGGAAGGTCCGCCGGGCCAGCCGGAAGCCGTCTACGGCGATGGTGGAAATGGCAGTGTCCTCCACCTCGAACTTCACGCCCGTATGAATGGGCCGGGACTGGTTGTCGGAAACGGCAAAGATCGTCCCGGAGATCAGTTCCTTCAGCTTGTTCTGGGGGATATGCACGGGACGGCCGGTATTCACGTCCGGCAGCTCCGGGTAATCCTCGGCGCTTTCGGCGGAGATATTGAAATGCGAGTACCCGGCCCGGATGGACACCTTGTAATTTTCGTCTACCACCACGGTGACAGGTCCTTCCGGCAGCTGCCGGACGATGTCGCCGAACAGCTTGGCAGGCAGAATACATTCTCCCGCTTCGGCCACCTCCGCATCGATCTGATAGGAAATGGCGGTCTCCATATTATAGCCGGTGAGGTTCAGGCCGATGCCGGCCTTGCAGAGGATGCCCTCCAGGACGGTAATGGTGCTCTTTTGGGCCACGGTTCGGCAGGCGATGTTCCAGCCCGCCGTGAGCATACTTTTTTCACAGGTGAAACGCATATGCTTCCTCCCTTTCTTGCTAAAAATTAAGATATATATTTATAAGTCATAGGTTTATGCAGTAATAAGAGTCGTAGGGGAAATTTATGTGGAAAACCCCGTTTCGGCCTGTCCCATCAACGACTTTTTTTCCACAGGCTCTGTGTATATTTTTTTACTTTTCCACAGTCTCAATTTTTCTCCCTGTGGACTTCCGGTTTTCCACAGGTTGTCTTTCCACATTTCACAGGGCTTGTGGAATTTTTTTGGGGTGTAAAAGGCCCCGGGATTCAACGCAGAATTTTTCCGGTGTGGCGAAAGCCTTGACACGCTACTCCTATTTTGGGACACTCCCTCCGTCAGAGGGAGGCAAGAGATTGTGCCACGCCGTTACTGCCTTCCGCCCCTCATCCGTCCGCCCTGATGGGCGTCCACCTTCCCCAAGGGGAAGGCTTTTCTCAGAGAAACGGAGGCTTTGCCGCTTACAGGCTGGAATTGATATTGGCCGTAATATCCCGCAGATTGTTCTGGATATTGCTGTCGCCTTTTTTCAGGGCCATTTCCACCTTCCGGATGGCGTACAGAATGGTCGTATGGTCCCGGTTGAACTCCTTGCCGATGTCCGGCAGGCTCAGGTTCGTCATTTTCCGGATGAGATAGCAGGCCACCTGCCTTGCCTCCGTGACACCCTTGCTCTTCAGGGTTCCCCGAATGGTGCTTTCCTCCACGGAGTAGAACTTGCACACCTGCGTAATAATAATGCTGGGGGTGGGCACGGCATTGCCTTCATTCTTGAACATATCGTCAATGGCCCGGGTCACGTTGGGAAGGTCCAGGGGCATATCGTTCAGGTCCCGGTAGGCCAGAATCTTCTTCACCGTACCTTCGATTTGCCGGACGTTGTTGGTCACGTTGACGGCAATGTAGTTGCACACGTCGTCGCTCAGGTCCAGTCCCAGGCTCTGGGCCTTGTTTTTCAGGATGGCCATACGGGTCTCATAATCCGGCGGCTGGATGTCCGCCAGCAGACCCCACTCAAACCGGGTTTTGAGCCGGTCCTCCAGGGTCAGCATATCGCTGGGCTTCCGGTCGGAGGTCATGACGATCTGCTTATGTTCCTCGTAGAGCTTATTGAAGGTATGGAAGAACTCCTCCTGGGTGGATTCCTTACCGGCGATGAACTGAATATCATCAATCAAAAACAGGTCCGCCTCCCGGTATTTGCTGCGGAATTCGATATTTTTGCCGCTTTGGATGGCGGCAATCAGTTCATTGGTGAACTCGTCGCCCTTGATGTAGACCACCTTCGCATCGGGCTTGCGCTTTCTGATACCGTTGGCGATGGCGTAGAGCAGGTGGGTCTTGCCCACACCGGCGGGACCGTACAGGAACAGGGGGTTGTAGACCTCGCCGGGATGGTTGGTGACGGCAATGGCGGCCCCGTGGGCGAACCGGTTGGAGGGGCCCACGATGAAGGAATTGAAGGAAAACTGGGGGTTGAAGTCCATGGAGGTGGAGGGCTGGGCGGAGCGGTTTTTGTAGGCGTTCAGCTCCTCGTCTCCGAATACCACCAGCTTTGCGTCGGAATTGAAAATTTCCTTCAGGGCGTCCTGGATATATTCGGTGCAGCGCTTTTTGATGATCTCCCGACGGAAGTCCGAGGAGGAGTAGAGGATGAGCTGGTCGTCGGTGAGCTCCACCACCTCCGCATCATCGAACCAGGCCGATACGGTCACGGCCCCCAGCCGTTCTTCCATATTGCTTAAAACCTTGGCCCAGACATAGGCGGATGAATACATTTTTTTCTCTCCTTTCTAAGGAGATTTCCCGGAAGTTCCGACAAAATTTTCTCCATTAGAGGCATAATTTCTCAACCTAAATTGTAACACACTTTGCGCCCGTTTTCAAGGTCAATTTGTCGAAGAAAAACCGGGATAGGAAGAATTCCCCCGGAAAGGGGCTTAGAAGCCCCCAGAGAGAATTTTTTCTCTGTCCCGGCAGGTCCAGCGTCGATTTTTGCCGCTCAGTTTTCGTCAGCTGGCGGGCGGGGTATGCCTGCCCCTACCGTGCCACGCCGGGGGATTTTTCCGAAATACGGGCCATTTCCCGCAAACAGGCATAAAAAATCCCCGGAAGCATTTCTGCTTCCGGGAGTTTTATACTTAGTCAGCCACGTAGGGCAGCAGAGCGATCTGACGGGCACGCTTGATGGCGCCGGTCAGGTCCCGCTGATGAGCGGCGCAGGTACCGGTGGTACGGCGGGGCAGAATCTTGCCGCGCTCGGACAGGTAACGGCGGAGCTTTGCGGTGTCCTTATAATCAATGCTGGTGACCTTGTCCACGCAGAATGCGCAAACCTTGCGGCGCTTGCGGGGACGAACACGCTGTTCGTTAGCCATGGATGAAAAACCTCCTTCTTAGCATTTGTGAAAAAGTTCTTAGAAGGGCAGCTGTGCGTCGTCATCCTCCAGGGACGCAAAATCCGATGCGCCGGAGGACGGGGCGGAATAGCCGCCGAAGTTGCCGGAAGAAGCAGGAGCGGAATGGGCGTTATTGCCATAGTTGGAATAACCGTTGTTCCCGCTGTAATTGCCGCCGGCGCTGGCGCCGTCGGAATCCCGCTTGCTGTCGCCGAAATACACGTTGTCTGCAACGATTTCGGCGCTGCGGCGATTGTTGCCGTCCTTATCCGTCCACTGACGGATCTGCAGGCGGCCGGAAACCACTGCCATGCGGCCCTTGGTGAAATACTTGGAGACGAACTCTCCGGTCTGACGCCAAGCAACGCAGTCAATGAAATCCGTTTCCCGATTGCCGCCATCCTTGGGGGCGAAATCACGGTCCACCGCCAGCGAGAAGCTGGCCACCGCAATACCGCTGCCGGTCCGGCGCAATTCGGGGTCACGGGTCAGGCGACCCATGATGACAATGTGGTTGAGCATAGAAATGCCTCCTTACTCTGCCACGACGGTGGTCAGGCAGCGCAGGACGCCGTCGGTGATCTTCATCACACGCTCCAGCTCGGCGGGGAACTCGGGCTTGCTCTCATAGTTCATGAGAACGTAGTAGCCTTCCATCAGGTCGTTGATGGGATAAGCCAGACGGCGCTTGCCCCACTCGTCCACGTTGGACAGGGTACCCTCCGCTTCCACCATTGCCTTGAACTTTTCCACAAGTGCGGCGATGCCCTCTTCGCCCTGAGCAGGGTCGATGATGTAAAGCACCTCGTACTTACCGGTGATCTTAGCCATGTTGTTGCACCTCCTTTTGGACTTTTGGCCCCCGGACGCGCCGGGAGCAAGGATGCCTGTAGCACAGGCTCTCATATTATACGGGAAGAATTTCCGGCTGTCAAGTGTTTTTTCGGGAAATTCAGGAGAAAGCCCAGAGATTTGTTCATAAATTGGCTATATTTTGTTTTCAAATCCGACACGGCCCGTTCAAAACCCCCGATTATTCTATTATCAGAAGGTCGGCGGAAGCCGTGAGCCGACGGCCTTCACTCCGTAGATCCTCTTTTCTACCTCTCTTCTTTCTAATCCCTTTCTGTAAGGAACCCCCCGGTGCCCGCAAGCACCGGGGGGTTTCCTTGTTTTTTACAAGAGAAAAGAGAAGAGAGAAAAGGGAAGAGCCGAAATGCCCTGCGGGGCGGGATGCAGGAATGGCGAGGCACGGGCGGGGCATGCCCCGATGCGCCAGCTGACGCTATTTGAGCGGTATATATCGACGCAAAAGCCCGCCGGGACAGAGAAATAGCCTTCCCCTGGGGGAAGGTGGTCCCGAAGGGACCGGATGAGGGGCGGTAGGGGCTTGCAGTTACGCACAGTCTCTTGGCCCCCTCTCAGAGGGGGCCAAGGGGGTTCCTGCTCCCGGGGAATTTTATTATTTTTCCTTTTCTCTTCTCTTTTCTCTCTTCCCTTTTCTCTGCTGATCCCTTCTCCCACAAAAATGCACACTATTTTTGGAAAAATCCAAATTCTTTCCCGGTTTCGACGTTATTCTTGAATTTTTCGTGATATTATGTCACCGAGGTCAGAGACATGAGCCGCAGAGCGGCCACGGTAGCATCGTCGCATCCGCCTGCGCCCGGCAGGAAAGCCTCCGCCAGCGCCTCCGGGCTCCCCGACAGACAGGCCGGGACCTCTCCCCCGGCTCCGTCGCTCCGCAGGATCAGCGTCTCGCCCCGGCGCAGGGACAGCCGCTCCACCGTTTCCCGGCCCTCCGGCACGGAGAGCCCCGGCGGGGGCGTGGCTGTCCCCATTTGCTCGGCCCCCGTCTCCGTCACCAGGTAGCTGGCCGGGGACCCCCATTTATACAAGGTTCCACGGCCCGTATCCAAGGAAATTTCCGCCAGGTCCACGCTGACCGCCCCCGCCCGGCCCCGGAGGGCGCAAAGGCTATTGAGGCTTCGCAAGGCGTGGTCCGCCGGGAAGCCCCCGCTCAATAGCCGCCGCAGCATCCGTCCGGCGGCGTTGCCGTCCTCCACGGCCCCCGGCCCGGTGCCCATGCCGTCGCAGAGAATCAGGTAAAACCGACATTCCGTCCCGGCGAACCAGAAGCACCGGTCCCCGTTTTCCCCCTCCGGCCGGTTGGCCCGGATGGCCACCTTCGCCTCATACAGGGGGCTGCGCTCCCGGCACCGGCGGCCCAGCAGGTCCGAAAGGTCCCGGAGGTAGTCCGCCAGAAACTGATATTGCTGAACGACCGCCTCCCGGTATTCTTTCTGGCGGCGATGGTCTGCGGTGAGGAGCCGGTATTGCTCCTGCTGCCGCCGCAGCTCCAGAAGCAATCGGCTCCGCTTCCGGCAGGCGGCGGGCAGGTCCGATTCCGTGACCCCCGGCTTTTTCAATAGCCCCGGGTCCAGTTTTCCGATGGACTCCCGGACGGGACAGGGCTTCCGGCAAGGGCAGTTGCCGCAGGACCGCTCCCCCAGCCGCTGCATCAGCGCCTCGGCGTCGATGACCGGCGCCGCCGCCTCCAATAAAAGCTGCTCGGCGTTGGCCATGACCCCGGCGGCCATTTCCAGTCGCACCTGGGCAATGCCCAACTCTCCTCGCTTGGGGTGGGCATCGGGCAGTCCCGGAACCGTGACCCCCAGAAATCCCCCCAGGCACAGGGGGACCATGGGCAGCAATTCCCCGCCGAAAACACGGGTGAACATCAGATAAATGACCCCGGCGGCCGCCGCACGGGGATATTTTCCGGTTTTCGGCAGAAATCTGGCAAAAAATGCCAGACAGACCACCGCCGAAATGGGCACCGGCCCGCTCTGGGCCAGGTCCACGGCAAGCCCCGCCATGGCTGCGGCAGGAAAAGCCCCGGCAGCGGCCAGCCCTCCGGCCAGCAGCAGTCCCGGATTCAGGGCCGGCACGGCGTTCAGCTGCGCCAGCGCCAGGGCGGCAAAGCCCCAGGCCAGCCACCGGGCCACCGGGTCCTCGTTGGCAAGCACCCGGAAGGAGACTTCCGTCACGGCGGCGGCCAGGAGGGTCTGCAAAAGATAGATTTCCAGAGGCGTTTCATCCTTTAACCACAGCCTTGCCCCTACGCCGCAGGCAGCGACGATCAAGCTGGCCATGGCATCCATCAGCCGCCGCGGCCCCCGGTCTCCCAGAAGAAGGGCGGCCAAAGCCCCGGCCCCCATCCAGAGCATGGGCAGGAATCCTGCGCTTCCCCAGAAAATACGATAGCCCAGCGCCCCGCCGGTGGCCACAAGCACCGCAGGCCACCCGGATCCGGCGCACAGCAGGCCCAGGCTCAGGGGCAGCGGAAAATTTTCCACAGCGGCGGCGGACAGTACCAGCGCCCCGGCGAACCAGCCCACGCCCCGGGCGAGCCGCCGGAACCAGGTCCGGCGCAGCAGCCGGAGCAGGTCCAGCCGCCCCCGGCGGACGTAAGTTTGAAGGGAAGTCATCATAAGTAGCCCTGCCTTTCCAAGAAGATGGTAGGGACAAGGGTATCACACCGGATAAAATTTTCCTGTCGGAACGGGTGCAGGGAAAAGAAAAAAGCCCGCTCCGGCAGGAGGGGACTTATGAACAGACTTCCGGCGAGGCAGAAAAAAGCCTTCCCCTGGGGGTTGTGCCCCGCGCAGCGAATAGAAATGAACATGACTGCC
>UQVA01000032.1 GCA_900544405.1 uncultured Eubacteriales bacterium | reverse complement strand
ACCGTACACCCCCTCCGGCTGCCCTAAAGGGCAGCCACCTCCCCCTACACAGGGGAGGCTTACGCCACCCTGTTTCGGCGTATAGAATTCGAGCGAGCCGCCGACCCTGCAAATCTTCGCCGGGGATGGCTTACTTTACCTTCTTCTCCATCAGCCCGTCCCGGTTGCAGCAGGCGAGCACCTTCCTGACACCGCTGCGGGCAAAGCGGGCCTGGGCCGGTCCCTCCGGGTAGAGTTTCACCAGCTGCAGCCGGTCGCAGGACTCCACCGCCAGAAAGGAAATATAGTGGCCCTTGACCATTTCGTGGTCCACACTGACCAGGTACTCGTCCTCCACACATTCCACCCGGATGGCCTCCCCGGCCTCCTCGGCTTCCAGCGGCGGCAGGGCGATGCCGTGGCAGGACACCGCCGCAGCCCCCATGCTGTGCAGCACATTGCCGCAGACCGGGCACACATAAAAATGACTGCGGAGCATATTGGCGCTCACGTTTGCGTTCTCCACCGCCGACCCGGCCAGCAGCTCCGTCAGGGACACCCCCAGAGCCGCCGCCAGCGGCTCCAGCAGGGAAATGTCCGGATAGCCCTTGCCGGTCTCCAATTTTGAGACGGCCTTGTCGCTGACGTTCAGCTTTTCTGCCGGGGCCGCCTGGGTAAGGCGGCGCTTTTCCCGCAGGGCCTTTCGTGGCCTTATCATACCATCCGGTCAGGGAAATTGCTACCTACGGTTGGTAGAATTCGGAATTACCTGTATTCCCCAAATTTCCGCCAGTCCGGATAACACTCCAAGTAAAAATCGCACTCGTCGCAGGCACATTCATAGCCTTCGTGCAGACCATTATACAGGCAGTCTGCCCCACCCTTGCCCGGTGTCAGTTCTTCTGTGTCCATACCGTTCTCCTTTAATAGGCTTTGTATAGCCTATATAGTAGCATGGGTAGCCTATAAAATGCAAGTCAATTGTTTATTCTATTTCCAGAAAAACAATTGGAGGCATGAAAATGGATACCATAACGGCCGTTCGGAACCGAATCTTGCAGCTTTGCGGCCAGCGGGACATGACCATCAACCGCCTGGCCACAGTCTCGGCGCTGCCGCCGTCCAGCATCAAGAACATTCTCTACGGGAAAAGCCGGAACCCGAAGCTCATCACCATCAAAATGATCTGCGACGGGCTGGGCATCACCCTTGGCGAATTTTTCTCCACTCCCGAATTCGACGCCCTGGAGCAGGAACTGCTCTGACGGCAATTTGCACAATTTTATCGGGCGAATTTCTCCCTCCGGCGCATTTACGAAACGCCGTTTCTCAACTAAAATGAGGAAAAAAGGAGAGTACTGCCATGATAAAAATGCTCATTGACTGCGATACCGGGATCGACGACTCCATCGCCATCCTGTTTGCCCTGAAACGCCCGGACGTGCGGGTGCTGGGCATCACCACCGGCTGCGGCAATATCGACGCTTACCAGGCGGCGGGAAATTCCATCCGGCTCATTCATCTGGCTAAGCCCGGCTATGAAGTGCCGGTGGCCGTGGGAGCCAATGCACCGCTGGTCGGCCCCTGGGAGGGTCCGGTGCCTCATATCCATGGGGCCAACGGCGTTGGAAATGCGGAACTGCCCCCGGCGGACCAGAAACCGGCAGCGGAGGCTGGCTGGGACATGATCGTGCGGCTGGCCCGGGAGAATCCCGGAGAATTGACGGTAGTGACTCTGGGCCGGATGACCAATTTGGCGCTGGCGTTGGAAAAGGAACCTGCGCTCCCACGGTTGGTGAAGAATGTGGTGGTCATGGGCGGAGCCGTGCGGGCGCCGGGAAACGTGTCGCCGGTCAGCGAGGCAAATATTGCCGGGGACCCGGAGGCGGCGGACCGGGTGTTCCTGGCCGGGTTCGATTTGACCCTGGTGGGCATCGACGTGACCGGCAAGACCTTCCTGACGCCCCGGCACCTGGACATTGCGGAGAAGTATTGGGCGGAGGACTGCAGGCCCATTCTGGACTATATGCGTGAGGCGCTGAAGCTGTATTTTGCCTTTGCCTGCCAGAATAACCGGTATCTGGACCGCTGCCCGGTCCATGACCCCCTGGCCATGGTGGTGGCGGTGGACCCCAGCGTGGTGACGATCCGGAAGCTGCCCACCCGTGTGGAGTGCGGCGGCACGCTGTGCCGGGGCATGGTGGTCTCCGACTTCCGGGAGCGACCCATCGATGCGCCGTTTGCGTCCATCTGCCTGGATGTGGACAGCGAGCGGGCAGTGGAGGAATTGCTCGGTGCATTCCTGAAACCGTAAAATAAGAGAAACTCCCCCGGCGAGGCGCAATCTGAACTGCACCCGCCGGGGGATTCTTCTTTCAGTTTACCACGCTTTTTCCGAAATGTACATACCCTACCCGGCCACGGAGTCAAATTGTGCCTGGTAGAGGTCGTAATAGAAGCCCTTTTGGGCCATAAGGCTCTCGTGGGTGCCCTGCTCCACCACCTGTCCGCCGTTCAGCACCAGAATGTGGTCCGCCGAGCGGATGGTGCTGAGCCGGTGGGCAATGACGAAGCAGGTCTTGCCCGCCATCAGGGACCGGTAGGACCGCTGAATTTTTTCCTCCGTGCGGGTGTCCACGTTGGAGGTTGCCTCGTCCAGAATGAGCATATGGGCATCCAGCAGCATCGCCCGGGCGATGGTCAGCAGCTGCTTCTGGCCCTTGGAAATGGAGGAGCCGTTGTCGGACAGAATCGTATCATAGCCTTGGGGCAGTCGGGAAATATAGCCGTGAATGTGAGCCGCTTTCGCCGCCGCAACAACCTCCTCCATGGTGGCCCCCGGCTTTCCGTAGGCGATGTTGTCGAAAATCGTCCCGTGGAACAGCCAGGTATCCTGCAAAACCATGGTATAGGCCCGCCGGAGGGAATCCCGGGTCAGGGCCCGGATGTCCTGGCCGTCCAGGAGGATCTCCCCGGCATCCACATCGTAAAAGCGCATTAAAAGGTTGATAATGGTTGTTTTGCCTGCGCCGGTGGGGCCGACAATGGCCGTCAGGCTGCCGGGCTTGGCATGGAAGGACAGGTCCTGAATGATGGGCTTCCCCGGCTCGTAGCCGAAGTCCACATGGCGCAGTTCCACATCCCCCCGGACCTTTGTCAGCTCTTTGGCGCCAACCGCATCCGGGGCCTCCGGCTCGGCATCGATGAGGGAGAACACCCGCTCGGCTGCGGCAAAGGCGCTTTGCAATTCGGCAATAATATTCGCCACTTCATTGATGGGCCCGGAAAACTTCCGGGAATACTGGACAAAGCTGGACAGGTCCCCCAGGCCCAGCTTGCCCTGCAGAAAGAGCATACTGCCCAGCAGGCACACCATGGCCAGGGACACGTTGTTGATGAAATTCACACAGGGGCCGGTGACGGTGCCGTTGGCCTCCGCCACGGTGTAGGCGTCCACCGCCTCGGCGTTCTTTTCGTCGAATTTTTCCAGCACCGCTTCCTCCCGGCCGTAGGCCCGGATGGTTTTCTGGCCGGAAAGCATTTCCTCCACGAAGCCGTTCAGGGCCCCCAGCTTGCCGCTGCGCTTGCGGAACAGCGGCCGCACCCGTCCCGCCAGCCAGCGGGTAAACAAGATCGTCGCCGGGATGGTTACGAAGAACACGATCTCCAGCTCCGGTGCAATGGACATCATCATAAAGAAGCTCACCGTCACCGTGACCACACTCTGCAAAATTTGCAGCAGGTCCGAGGACAGGGACTGGTTCACCGTGTCCACATCGTAGGTAAGGATACTGATGAGATCGCCGGTCTGATACCGGTCGAAGAAGCCCACCGGCAATAACGTAAGATTTTCAAAAATATCGTGGCGCATCTGCCGGGACACGGTCCGGGACAGGTGGATCATCACGCCGTTGAGAAGGTAGGTCAGCCCCGCCGAGCAGGCGTAGCAAATCGCCATGAAAATGGCGCAGCGGAACACCGTGTCGAAATCCACCTGCCCTGCCCCCAGGTCAATGGCGTTGATGGCCCGGCCGGACAGCTTGGGTCCATAGAGGCTCAAAAGGCTGGACCCGATGGACAGAGCCAGCGCCAGGGCCAGCATAGCCCGGTTCCGGCCCAGATACTGCCAGAGCCGCCGCAGGAGCCAGCTTTTTTTCTTCTTTTCCATGTCAGGCTCCCTCCTTTCCCTCGCCCATCTGGGTCCGGGCGATGAGGGCATATTCCGGACAGGTATTCATCAAATGCTCGTGGGTCCCCTGGCCCAGAACTTTTCCGTCATCCAGCACCAGGATTTCATCCGCATGGCGCAGGGAACTGACCCGCTGGGCAACGATAATGGTCGTGACCCCGGCGTACGCCCGGCTCAATGCGTGGCGCAGGTTCGCATCGGTCCGGTAATCCAATGCCGAGGAAGCATCGTCCAGCACCAGAATATCCGGCTTTCCCGCCAAGGCACGGGCAATCAGGAGCCGCTGCTTCTGCCCGCCGGACAGGTTATTGCCCCGGGCCGTAACCTCGGCAGCCATGCCGCCCTCTTTTTCGGCGATAAAGCCCGCCTGAGCGGCCCCGGCGGCGTGGGTCAGGTCCTCCTCCGGCAGTCCCCGGAAGAAAGAAATATTCTCTCCGATGGTCCCCCGCATGACGAAATCATTCTGGAATACCACGCCGAATTTTTTCCGCAATTCCTCCGTGGGGATGGTCCGGACGTCCCGGCCATCCAGCAAAATCTCCCCCTCCCGCCGGTCATAAAGCCGCAAAAGCAGGTTCACCAGGGTGCTTTTGCCTGCGCCGGTGGGGCCAAGAATGCCCAGGCAGCCCCCGTGCTTCAGGGCAAAGCTGACGTGTTCCAGGTGGTCGCCCTTACCGGTATAGGAGAAGGACACATCCCGGAATTCGATGTGATTTCCCGTTTCCTCGCATTTTTCCGCAGGCAATACCTCCAGGTCCGGCGGCAGGTTCAGCACATCCGCCACCCGGTTGGCGCTGGCCTGACCCTTGGAGAACATGATGAAAATACGGGTCACGCCCAGAAGGGCGTTCAGGATCATGGTAAAATACTGCAAAAACGCAACGATCACGCCGCTTTTGCAGCCCCCGGAGTTCACCCGGTAGGCCCCCGCCACCACCACCAGTGTCAGGCCCAGATTCAGGACCAGGGTCGCCGCCGGGTTGGTGATGGACGTGATGCGCCCGGCCTTTTCCTCCACGTCCGTCAGTTCGCCGTTGACGTTCCGGAAGCGCTGGCGCTCATAGTCCGTTTTGCTCAGGGCCTTGATGACCCGGATGCCGGTGATGTTTTCCTGAACGGTCCGCACCACCCGGTCCAGGACGCTCTGCTGTCTGGTGTACAGCGGCACACTGGTTTTCGTGACCCACCAGACGATGAGGACAATGAGGGGCAGCAGGGCAATGAGAACCAGGGCCAGCGGCACGTCCATCCGCAGCATCATGCCCACCCCGCCCAGCAGCAGAATGGGGGCCCGGATGCCCAGCCGCTGGACCCGTGCCAGCAGCTGATTGACGTTATAGGTGTCGCTGGTAAGCCGGGATTCGGCGCTGGACACGGTCAGCTCATCCATCTGCCGGGCGGACAGCCCTTCCAGCTTGGCAAACAGGTCGTGGCGCAGGGCCTTCGTAATTTTACCGGAGCTGACGGCGCTCATGCGGTTGGCGATGATGTTCAGGACCAGGCATCCGGCGGCGCAGAGGACCATGCCCCCGCCGCAGAGCCATATTCCCCGCTTTTCGCCCAAAGGCACGTAAACATCCAGCATTTTTTCCATCAGATCCGGGATCCACAGCTCCAGCAGCGCCCCGGACAGCTTGATCATCACGGCCAAGAAAATATAGGCGTAATAAGGCCGGATATATTTTCGCAGTCTGCCCATTTACCGTGCCTCCACCCATTGGGCCGCCCGCTGGTGGGCCCGTTCCAGCAGCCCTTCCAGCAGGGCCACTTCCTCCTCCGTGAAGCCGTGGGTCAGGTAATCCTCCCAGCCCCGGAGGCTCTCCCGGATCTGCGGCAGCAATTCCAACGTCTTTTCTGTGGGGTAAAGCTGCAAAACCCGCTTGTCCTCCGGGGAGGTCCGGCGGGTAATGAAGCCCCCTTCCTCCAAGGCCGCCGCCTGCCGGGCAATGTTGCTTTTATTGATACAAATACGGTTGGCCAGCTGGTCCTGGGAAATGCCGGGGTGATTGCAGATCTCCAGAAGATAACTGGCATGGCAGGTTTTCAGGCCCATGGCGCACATGGTATCTGCGCTGAACTGATTGCCGCAGCGGGCAATTTCCAGAATATTTCGGGTCAATTGAGACATAACGCTTCCTCTTTTCTTCTTTCGTTGCGTGTGCAACTATTTTAGCACGCATTGCGTGCTATGTAAATAGGGAAATTCATTGCTTTTTTTGATTTGATATGGTAAACTGGGAAAAAAAGAAAGCACGAGGACTCCCCTATGAAAAAGAGACTGCTCTGTCTGCTCCTGATCCTGGCCCTGTTGCTCACCGGCTGCGCCAATGTAAATTTTGGCGGCTATTTCAGTGCCCTTGGCCAGATGATGGGCCTGAACACCCACACCGTCACGAAGTTTTCCGACATGACCTACACCCATCCGGATATGGATGCGTTGCAGGAGACGTTGGATGCTGCCTGCGACACCGCCGCCAACGGCAAGGACCTGCAGGCGGTCCTCCGGGGCATTCTGGACTATTATGATGCCTACGACCGGTTCTACACCAACTATTATCTGGCCGATATTTACTACTGCGCCGACCTGCGGGACAGCTACTGGGCCGACGAATATGCCTACTGCGGCAGCAACGCCTCCACGGCGGATGCGGGCCTGGAGACCCTGTACCGGGCCTTGGCCCAGTCCCCCTACCGGTCCGAACTGGAAGGGGACGACTACTTCGGTGCGGACTATTTCACCGCCTACGACGGAGAAGCATTCTATGACGAGGCCCTTCTGGACCTTTTCCAGCAGGAATCGGACCTGATCTCCGACTACTATGTCCAGAACGACAAGGCCGCCCAGGCCGACACGGAGGAGGCATATTACACCACCTACGTTCCCGCCATGGAGGAAACGCTCTTGTCCCTCATCGCCCTGCGGCAGAAAATCGCCGCCTACTGCGGCTACGACAACTATGCCCAGTTCGCCTACGACCAGTCCTACTACCGGGATTTCACCCCGGAGGAGGCTCAGAATTATCTGGCCGCCATTCAGAGCGAGCTTGGCCCCATCTATGCCCAGGTCCGGGACCTGGACACCGGCCTGGACGCCCCCGGCAAAGAAGCGGACACCGTGGCCTATGTAGCCTCCGCCGCCAAGGCCATGGGCGGGACCATCCAGGATGCCTACACCCTGCTGGACAAGGGCCATCTTTACGACCTGACCCCCAGCGCCTACAAGTACAATTCCTCCTTTGAGATTTATCTGGACAGCTACGCCGAGCCCTTCATTTTCGTCTGTCCCACGGAGACGGTCTATGATAAATTGACCTTCATCCACGAATTCGGCCACTTCGCCAACGATTACGCCAGCGGCGGTGCTTCCAACAGCGTGGACGTGTCGGAGATTTTCTCCCAGGCCATGACCTATCTGAGCCTGTGCTATGCCGACGGCGGCGAAGCGCTTTCCCAGGGGGCCATGGTGGACAGCCTCAGTGTCTATGTGGAGCAGGCGGCTTACGCCAGCTTCGAGCAGGCGGCCTACGGCCTCACCGGCAGCGACCTGAGCGTGGAAAACCTGCGCAAGCTCTTTGCGGACACCTGCGAAGCCTTCCACATGGAGGGCATGAACGAGCAGTATTACGCCCTCATCACCCATTTTTACACCAATCCCATGTACATCCTCAGCTATGTGCTGAGCAATGATGCCGCCATGCAGATCTATCAGCTGGAGCTGGAAAATTCCGGCGACGGCCTGGAAATCTACGAAGAAAACCTGACCAACAGCGAGCCCTCCTTCCTGGCGTTTCTCGATAGTGCCGGACTGGAAGCCCCCTTCGGCCGCATTGCTTCCGTGGCCCGGACCTTCCGCTCCCTGCTGGGAGCATAAGGTCTTTCCATATTCCCCGTCAAATAAGAAAGAGGTAAACTATGAGAATCGTTGTCAAGGTCGGCACCTCCACGCTGGCCCATCCCACCGGTCGGCTGAACATTTCCCGGATCGAATGTCTTTGCAAGGTCCTCAGCGATCTGAAAAACGCCGGGCACGAGATCATTCTGGTCTCCTCAGGTGCCATTGCCATGGGCGTGGGCAAGCTCAACCTGCCGGAGCGTCCCCGGGATATTCCCACCAAGCAGGCCGCTGCCGCCATTGGCCAGTGCGAACTGATGTACACCTACGACAAGCTGTTCACCGAGTATAGCCACACGGTGGCACAACTGCTGATCACCGGTCCGGACGTAAAGGACCCCGACCGGAAAACCAACTTCCATAATACCCTGGAGCGGCTTCTGGCCCTGCGGGCCCTGCCCATCATCAACGAAAACGACACCGTCTCCACAGAGGAGATCGAGATTGGCGACAATGACACCCTCTCCGCCACCGTCTCTGCCAGTATTCGGGCGGAGCTTCTGGTGCTGCTTTCGGACATTGACGGGCTCTACGACAGCGACCCCCGGCAAAACCCCGATGCCCGGCTCATCCATGTGGTGCCGGAGCTGAACGATGCCGTATTTGCGCTGGCCGGTGGGAAAGGCTCCGCCCTGGGCACCGGCGGCATGGTGACCAAGCTGAAGGCCGCCGCCATTGCCACCCGGGCCGGATGCGAAATGCTGATCGCCAACGGAAAGGACCCGCACATTCTCTATGACATTGCCGCCGGCAAAAATGTCGGCACCCGCTTTCTGGTGAAAGGAGCCGGAAAATGACCACGAGAGAAATACTGCTGCGCACCCGTTCCGCCATGGCCTGTCTGCAGGCCATGGACGAAGCCGGGAAAAACGCCATGCTGCTGGCCATGGCAGACCGGCTGCAGGAGCACCGGACGGACATTCTCCGGGAAAACGCCGCCGATATGGAGGCGGCCCGGGGGCATCTTTCCGAAGGGATGCTGGACCGGCTGCTGCTGAACAACGGTCGCATCGATGCCATGGCCGCAGGGATCCGTGCCCTGACCGCCCTGCCGGATCACACCGGCCGCACCCTTTCGGAGGTCATCCGGCCCAACGGCATGGTCATCCGCAAGGTGCAGATTCCCCTGGGTCTGATCGCCATCATCTATGAAAGCCGCCCCAACGTCACCTCCGATGCGGCGGCGCTGGCCCTGAAAAGCGGCAACGTCTGTGTGCTGCGCAGTGGGAAAGAGTCCATCCGCTCCGCTGCAGCCATCGTGACCGCCCTGAAGGAGGGCATTGCCGCTGTGGGTGCTGACCCGGAGATGCTGAATCTGGTCCGGGATACCACCCGGGCCAGCGCCGTGGAGCTGATGCAGGCCACGGGACTCATTGACTTGCTGATTCCCCGGGGCGGTGCGGGTCTGATCCGTGCCTGCGTGGAAAACGCCACGGTGCCCTGCATCCAGACCGGTACCGGCATCTGTCATGTGTATGTGGACGAGTTTGCGGACCTGGAAAAAGCGGTGCAGATCATCGTCAACGCCAAAACCAGCCGTCCCTCCGTCTGCAACGCTGAGGAGGTCTGCCTTGTCCACCGGGCCGTGGCCCGGCAATTCCTGCCTATGCTCCGGAAGGCGCTGGTGGAGGACCGGGCAGTCCATGGGCTGGTTCCGGTGGAGCTACGGCTGGACCCGGCGGCAGCCGCCATCATCCCCGGCACTCCGGCAGGTCCCAAGGACTTTGATACGGAATTCCTGGATTACATTCTTGCCGTTGGTGTCGTGGATTCCCCGGACGCCGCCATTGCGCACATTGCCGCCCACTCCACCGGTCACAGCGAGGCCATCGTCACCGAGCGTCCAGACCGGGCGGCCCGCTTCACGGCCCGTGTAGACAGCGCCGCCGTCTATGTGAACGTCTCCACTCGCTTTACCGACGGCGGAGAATTCGGCCTGGGCTGCGAAATGGGCATTTCCACCCAGAAACTCCACGCCCGGGGACCCATGGGACTGGACGAGCTGAGTACGTACAAATACATCATCACCGGAAACGGTCAGATTCGATAGGAGGCAGCACATATGGAAACCTATTTCGCCGGATTTTTGGGCGCCGGCAGCATGGGCGGCGCCCTGGCAGCGGCCGCCTGCAAGGCCGTCCCGCCGGAGAAAATTGCCGTTACCTGCAGCACGCCGGAGCATTCCCGTGCCGCCGCAGAGCGGCTCGGATGCCATTGGGCGGACCGGGATGCCCTGATTGCCGGGAGCCGGTATCTGTTCCTGGGCATTAAGCCCCAGATGCTGGCCAAGACAGCCCGGGAGATCGGCCCCGCCATGGCCTGCTGGGACGGCGTGCTGGTATCCATGCTGGCCGGTGTGTCCCTGGCCTCCCTGGAGGCTCTTTTCCCCGGGAAGCGCATCCTGCGGATCATGCCCAACACCCCCTGCACCGTGGGCAGCGGCATGATCCTGCTGAGCCGGGGGACGCTGGCCACCCAGGCGGATGAAGAAGGCTTCCGGGAGCTGATGGTTCAGGCCGGACGCATCGACAATCTTCCCGAACGCCTGATCGACGCTGCTTCAGCCCTGACCGGCTGCGGTCCCGCCTTTGCCTTCGTTTTTTTGCAGGCCTTGGCCGACGGCGCCGTTGCCTGCGGTCTGCCCCGGGCCAAAGCCCGGGAATATACCGCCCAGATGCTCCTGGGCAGCGCCAGGCTAGCTCTGGACACCCAGACGCACCCGGAAGTCCTGAAGGATGCCGTGTGCAGCCCCGGCGGCAGCACCATTGCAGGCGTCCGGGCTCTGGAAGCCTCCGCTTTCCGCTCCGCCGCCATGGAGGCCGTCCTGGCCGCCTACGAGAAAACAAAAGCCCTGGGATGATTTCCCCGAAAAAAGCAGATTGCCCCGACAGTCCATCCGAACCGTCGGGGCAATCTGCTTATTTTTCTTTCTGCCGCCGGACTTCCATGAGCCGGGCGGCGTGGTTCCGCTGCCGGATGGCAGCGTACTCCGCCCGATGGGCCTGGTCCGGGGTATAATGGGTAAATTTCTTCACACCCATGGCTTCAAAGCCCGCCAGAGCGTCCGGGTAAATGCCCGCCGCCACGGCGGCGAAAATACCGGCGCCCAGAGCCGGCCCCTCCGGGAAGTTGCCCACGGCGATGTCCCGGTCCAGGATGTTGGCGTACTGCTGCATCATAAAGGGATTCTTCTCCGTGATGCCGCCGGTGGCCACGATACGCTTCACCGGCACGCCGCACTCCTCGCAGACGGCGATGTTCTCCCCCATGCCGCAGGCCAGGCCCTGAAGCATGGCCAGGTAAATGTCCTCCGGCTTGGTCCGCAGGGTCATGCCGTGGATGGAGCCGGTAAGGCTCAGGTCACTGGGGGCGTTCCGGCTGCCGTTGAACCAGTCCACCACCGTCAGGGCGCAGTTCCAAGGCTCTTTCATTTTTTCGCACAGCAGGGCGTGGACGTTCATGCCCCGTTCTTTTGCCTCGTCGGTGATCTTGCCGGACAGGCCGTTTTCCAGGAACCAGGCCAGCAGGTCGCCGTTGGCGCACTGGCCGGAATCCAGGCCGTACAGGCCCTTGGTCAGGCCGTCTTTCGCCACACCGCAGACCTCCGGCACCTCCCGGTATTCCGGGAATTGGAGGGTCATGGTGGAGGACGTGCCCAGAATCATGGCTCCGTCCCCTTCCTGCAGGGCGCCCAGGGACACCAGGGACGTGAAGCCGTCCAGCACACCGGTGGCGACGGCCACGTTGTCCGGCAGCCCCAGCTCGTCGGACAGCTCCTTGCGCAGAACGCCCACTTTTTCGCCGGGGGTGTTCACCGGGCCACGGAGTTTATAGGCGTACTCGTCGGCAAAGCCCGGCCGCAGGGCCTCCATGAAGTCCCGGTCCGGGAAGCCCTGTTCCGGGCTCCAGTTGGCCTTGAAGCCCATGGAGCCGGTGCCCCGGTGAATTTCGCCGGTGAGCCGGTAGGTGAAGAATTCGCACAGGTCAAAGGCCAGGTCGATCTTTTCGTAGATTTCCGGGGCTTCGTCCCGAATCTTCAGCAATTTCGGCAGCATCCATTCGCTGCTGATGCGCCCGCCGGTCCGGCGGATGAAGGCCGCATCCATTTTCCGGGCCAGGGCCTCGGCTTCCTCGGCCTGAGCCTGGGCGGAATGGCACTTCCACAGCTTGATCTGGGCGTGGGGCTCGTTGGCAAACTCCGGCTTCCGGCCCAGGATTTCCCCGTCCGCCGCCACGGGGACCAGGGTCATGGAGGTGGCATCCACGCAGATGCCCGCCACGGTGGACCGGTATTCCTCCGGGGTCACTTTCCGCAGGAGGATGTAAAAGAGGTCCTCGTAATCCTCGGCGCTGCACAGGTCCCCGGGCAGAATGCCGTGGGGATAGGGGCTGGAATAGCTGGCCAGCACCCGGCCATCCTCGGCGTTCAGAAGCAGCGCCCGGGCGGATTGGGTGCCGTAATCGATTCCGATAACTGTTTTCACGGCTTCTCTGCCTCACCGGAAAGCAGATAGCATCCCAGCTGATAGGAAAAGCGGATCAATTCCGGCTGCAAGGCTGCCGGGTAGCAGGAGGTCAGATTCTGAATTTCAAAGGAGAAATCCTGGGCATAATCGATCTCCCGAAGGGCATTCATCACGTCGCTCCAATCGATGGTGCCCATGTAGGGGGCCACGTGTTCGTCCACGCCGTTGGCATGGTTGTCGTTGATGTGGGTGGCCCGGAGCCGATAGCCCACCTTCCGGATGGCGTCGGCGGCCTTGTAGCCGGAGATATTGGCGTGGCCCGTGTCCACGCACACGCCCACATTGTCCCGGCCGATGGCATCCACCAGAGCGCAAAGCCGGTCGATGTCCGCCCAGACGTTGTTGTGACGGCCGCCGCAGAGCATATTCTCGATGGCCATACCCACGTGATGGGCGTGGAAGAACTCGGCCCACTTGCCGTAGTATTCCAGATTGTAGCGGAAGCTGGCTTCGGGGTCATTGTGGCCGTCAGTGAGGATGTTGACCGGGTGGACCACCATCCATTCCACCCCCAGCACCTCGGCAGCCAGGACGCTGCGGCGCATCATTTCCTCGCCGAATTCCCCATCGGGCAGGGCGTCGGCAGTAATGGAGCCCTTCACCGAGAAAAAAGCGTGGGCCTGACGGAAGTTGATGCCGGTTCGGTCGGCCAGGACCTTCCAGGAGCGGACCCGCTCGTCCCAGTCGTCCAGGGTCATGGGAGCTTCCTTCTTGCCCAGGCGGCTCATGCCGCAGAAGTTGGCGTCCAGGAAGCTATACCCGGCGTCCCGGCACACCCGCATGGCGTCCTCCATAGAGAGCTGATAAGGCACGGAGCGGTCAAAGTTATAAAGATTGGTAGAAGTGGATAAACGCATACATTTTTCTCCTTTTTGCTGTGGATGAGGTGTGAAAAATTGATATTTTGTGGGGTTTAGGATTTTTCTTCCGGCGCGTAGGGGGAGGTGGCACCGAAGGTGCCGGAGGGGGTGTACGGTAGCAATCTCGTAGGAGACTATCAAACAATGGCTTTTACCATATCGATCGCTTACACCCCCTCAGTCATGGGCTATGGCCCATGACAGCGTAGTAGAGGTACGACTGCCACCGGCAGTCATGCATATTTCTATTCGCTGCGCGGGGCACACCCCTACACGCCGGGAGCCTTTGACTCTGAGCATCGAAGGCCCCTACCGCCCCTCATCCGGCCACCCGTGAGGGTGGCCACCTTCCCCCAGGGGAAGGCTTTTCTCAGAGAAACCGGCCCGGTACTTCTGAGGAAAGCCGATGGAAACACCGTTCGCCCTGAGGCGTTTGGCGGAAAATACCGCCGCCCCAGGGCGATTTTTTGAATTATTCGTAGGCCCGAATCTCGAAAATTCTCGCCTCGGGAATGCCGTTGACCGCCTTCACCGTTACCCGGACGGCGTCACATTCCACGCCGTTGAAGTCGATGCGGCAAAGCCGCTGGAAGTTGTCCCGGCGCTGCTCCGTAGCCACGACCTTGCCGCCCAGAAGCAGCTCCACATCGTAATCCTTCGCCAGTTCCTTGGGAACGCCGATCTCCTGCTGCTGCTGGCGGCGGGAGGACAGGGTGATCTTCTTCTCCAAATCGAAATTGGAGTCGAAGGTCACCTGCACCCGGTGAATTCTGCCAGTCCTCGGCAGGTCCAGCCGGACCCACTCGCCGTTCTCGGAGAGCCCATCGGACCGCCACTCGTTGTGGACCCCCTCGACACGGCGGGTAACGCCGGAGAGGATGTCCGCTGCGGGGTAATCCGCCTGCTGGGAGGATGCCGTGACTTTACCGCCACGGGCCAGGTCCAGAGGATCGGTATTTTCATGGAGGGGCAGGTAGCAGTCGTCCCGAAGAAGGGTCTGCTGCAATGCCTCCACGTCCACATGGCGAATATCGCCGTCGCCTTTCAGGCACAGAGCCGCCGCCGTACCGATGGCCTGGCCGCCGATGGCGCAGGTACCCATGACCCGGGAGCTGGCCATGCCCAGCTTGGAAGCGCCCATGCACCGGCCGCCTGCGTACAGGTTGGTCTTGCCCTTCACCAGGTAGCTCCGGTAAGGGATATCGTAGGACCCCCGGAACTCATAAACGAAGGAAGGCACTTTGTCGGCGGTGTACAATCCGCCGGGCACATGGTTATCGATGTGCCAGCCGCCGTAGGCCACAGCATCCGGGAAGCGATGGTTGTGCAGCACATCGTTCTCGTTGAGCATATAGTCGCAGATGATGCGGCGGCTCTCCCGAACGCCGGGGAACATCCCCACCCAGATCAGGTCGAAATTGGCCGCACCGTGGTCGCCGCCGTTCTTGATGTGATCCCACACGCCGTACACAGCCTTGACCAGCTGGTCCCGGATGTCCTCGTACTCGGAAATAATATCGTCGGAGGTACCGGGAATTTCAATCCACCAGTAGCCGTAGTCCTGGCAGTAGCCGTCATAGAGCATCCGCCGCTCGGACTCGGTGGCCTTCTCCAGAATGGAGGCCGGCACCTGATTGGAATGCTTGCGCAGGCGCAGCTGGTCCTCGGTGAAGTGCATGACCTCCACCGGCGGGATGAACTCCACCGGATGGCCCCGGTCGATGGCCTTGAACAGAAGGGTGTTGCCCATCCGGTCCTCATTATGCTTCTCCGGTGCGTGTTCCTCGCCGTAGGCATCCTTACCCTCGCTGCCGGTGTGGAATTCGGCCCCCACGAAGGCTGCCAGGGTACCGTTGCCGGTGCAGTCGGCAAAGATCTTACCGGAGAGGAAAATCTGCTTTTCCGTGGTCAGCTGATAGCACTCAATGCTCTTGACCTCTCCGTTGACGCAGGTGGCAGAGTGCATGGTACAGTTCAGGTACAGATCGAGATTTTTCTCCTTCTTGGCCGCATCGAAAAGTACGGCGTCCCAGATGGAGAAATTATAGCTGTCATTGACCCGCTTGTTGGCAAGCATCAGCTCATGGATGATACCGCCCTCGGACAATTCGGGTTTTTCGTTATTGGCCGTCGCGCCGCAAATGTGCATCCGTATCTCGCTGCTGGCGTTGCCGCCCAGCACCGGCCGGTCCTGTACCAGCGCCGTCCGGGCTCCGTGCCGGGCAGCCGCCAGGGCTGCACACAGGCCCGTCATGCCGCCGCCGACCACGATAAAATCATAATCGGCAAGGACTGTTTTGAATCCGTTCATATCGGGGAACCTCCTAATCTTCTTTCTTCTCCATGTCCCGTGCCATACCCATCATTTTGTCGATTCTGGGCACATAAATGGCCTGGGCCGTGACGGTCAGCAGGGCGGGAATGCCCAAAATCAGGTTTACGGGCAGCACATAGGGAGGGAACAGGGCAAACAGCACCAGATATCCCGCCCAAAGAAGCAGCACCGCAAAGCTCCGCAGGCCCAATGCGAACACGAGAAGCAATGCGTTTTTCACCATAGCCCCCACGCTCAACTGCCAGCGGCCCATCTGATAGAAGCCGTAGGCACTCATCAGGAGCAGCAGGCAGGCCGCCGCCAGCATGACGATGACCGCCCACACCGGCAGGGAAATTTTGCTCATTTCCGCAATGACCAGGGGCGCAAGCACCAGCCCCCACAGGGCCGTGAAGAGAAGGCCCATGCAGTAGCCCTGGCGGAAATTCTTCTTCACTTCCTGGAAGAACTCCCGGTACAGATAGCAGGGGAAGTCGAACTGCTCCTGCCAGGTCATTTTCTGCATGGCCGCATACACCGGCCCCGTCAGGCCCAGCAGCAGCCAACCCGCCATCATGAAAACGGCGCCTCCCAGCCGCCCATACAGGTAAATACAGGCGGCGCCGGGCAGAAACGACAGGCTTTGCAGCAGGGCGACGCCCGCATGGAAGGGGAAATGGCCCAGAATGGTCTGCCCCCACCGGCCGAAGGCGGTCTGCCGCCTCGGCTCCCGCTCCTGATAATCATTGATGGATTCCATGGGAAAAACTCCTCTTTTTTAGCCCTTTACAGCGCCCACGGTCAGACCCTTGACAAAGAACTTCTGACCGCACAGGAACACGATGAACACCGGGATGACCGTCAGGCAGCAGGCTGCGGAGACCAGGTTGTAGGCCGTGCCTTCCTCACCCACAAACTGGTTCAGGGCGATGGGCAGGGTCTGCAGGCGCCAATCCGGCAGAAACACCAGGGGATCCAGGTAGCTGTTCCAGCTATCCAGAAACTGGGTGGTGACCAAAGCGCCGATGGTCGGGGTGATCTGAGGCACATTGATGTTGAAGAAGGTCCGCCATTCGCTGGCGCCGTCAATCAGCGCGCTTTCCCGCAGCTCATTGGGCACGCCCATGAAGGCCTGGCGCATCATAAAGGTAGCGCTGACACTGATGAGCTTGGGAGCGATGATAGAGAAGTGGGTGTTGGTCAGGTTCAGGGACGAGAACGCCACAAACCGGGGGATCAGGGTCAGCTGAGAGGGGATCATCATTTGAGTCAGGTAGAGGATGAAGAGCACATTGGATCCCCTGAAGCGCAGCTTTGCAAAGGCGTAGCCGGCCATCATGGCAGAGCAGACGCTGACGGTGGTGGACAGCACGGAGACCTTAATGGAGTTCCAGTAGGCCAGCATGAAGTGGTAGTCCTTACCGTTGGAGTCGATGTGCAGGACCTTCTTGAAGTTATCCCAGGTGGGATCCTTGGGGATCCACTGAATGGGAATGGACATAACGTCCCGCTGCTGCTTGAAGGAGGAGGAGATCATCCAGATAAAGGGTACGATCATGATGATGGCAAAGGCGCACAGCAGGATGGTGAAAAGCACCTTCACCGGCGTATCCCGGCGGATATGCAGAGCGTTCTTGGGTTTTGTAGTGGTCGTCATCTGCATTTCCTCCCTTAGTCGTTATTTTTGTTGTGATGCCACTGATACAGCGTCACGCACAGCAGGATCGCGAACAGCACCATGGCAACGGCACTGGCGTAGCCCATCTCATAATACGTAAATGCGGACTTGTAAATGTAGTACACCAGGGTGTAGGTGCTGCTGCCGGGGCCGCCGTGGGTCATGACGTTGATCTGGCCAAAGACCTTGAAGGAGGAGATGATGCCGGTTACCGTCAGGAAGAAGGTGGTGGGCTTCAGCTGGGGCAGCGTGATGTAGAAGAAGCGCTGGATGCCGTTGACGCCGTCCAGATCGGCCGCCTCATAGATATCCTTGGGCAGGCTGGTCAGGGAAGCGGAGTACAGGAACACGTGGTAGCCCAGGCCCTGCCAGATGGACATGAGCATGACGGCGGGCAGCGCCCAGGTGTAGCTGGCCAGGAACCGGGGGGGATCCGTCCAGCCCAGGGCCTTCATCAGCTGGGTGAAGGGACCGTATGTAGAGTATAGCATGGTCCACACGGCAGCGGAAGCCACAATGTTACAAATTTTCGGCATATACATGGTCACACGCAGCATACCGGCCAGCTTCTTGGCACAGAACTGGTCAATCAGCACGGCGATGACCACAGCCAGGAACAGGCCGATGGGCACGGTGACCACGGTGTAAACGAAGGTGTTGCACAGGGAGGCACGAAACCACTCGTCGCTCCACAGCTTCTTGAAGTTTTCAAACCAAACGAAGTTCCAGTTGCCGATGCCGTTGACGTAGTTCCAGTCCGTCAGGCTGATGAACATGGAAAATACCACCGGGACGGCAGAGAACAAAATCAGGCCCAGCAGACTGGGTGCCAGAAAGCTGGCAGCCGTCAGGGACTGCTTCAGCTCCTTCTTTCTTTTTCCTTGCATGGGTACCTCCTTCAAAGAAAAGCGGGGGAATGCTTGCTCCCCCCGCTTTTGCGTGTGAAAATGGTGTGTTTACTTCTTCAGCAGCTCGTCGGCACGGGTCTTTGCGTCCTCGCAGGCCTGGTCGACCGTCTTCTTGCCGTAGAAAGCGGCTTCCATCTCTTCCTTGCGGATGGCCTTGATCTTGGAATCGGCGGAGGTGGTGTAGGACTTCAGGCCCTGGTCACGGCCGATGCTCATGTAGGTACGGACAGACTCCTCGTTGATGACGCCTTTCTCCTCGCAGAGGCTGTTCAGGACCAGGTCCGGATCAAAGCCCTTCCACAGGGGGATACGGCCGCCCTTGGCCAGAGGAGCCATGCCGCCCTTGATATACCACAGGACGAATTCCATGGCCTCTTCCACATGAGCGGACTTGGGGTTCACGCAGATCAAATCGCCGGCACCGGTAACGGTGGAGAAATCCCAGTTGTCCATATAGCTCTCGTCAGGCACGGGAGCAGGGATGATGGCAGTCTCGAAGTCGCGGGGATAAGTAGCGGTGTCCTTCACCAGACGCAGGTTGGAAATGGTAGTGGAGATAGCAGCCTTGCCTTCCAGGAAGGTGTTGTCGAAGGTCAGGCCATCGGCAACCACCTGCTCATAGCTGGTGCCCCAGCCTTCGCTGAAGGAGTCCACCATCATCTGCAGGCCCTTCTTGTAAACGTCGGCGTTCAGGCTGGTAGCGGTCATGGTCTCGTCGGTGTAGAGGCCGTACCCGGAAACCATCTGGGCCATGAAGTTGGTAGCGCCGTTGAAGTCCTTCACCAGGTTCCAGTACATACCGTAAACCTTGTCCTGGCCTTCGCCGTGGGTCATCTTCTTGCAGGCTTCCTCAAATTCGGCGTAGGTCCAGCCGTGGAGAGGCAGCTCGATGCCGGCTTCCTTGAACATATCCGCGTTGCACAGCCACCAGTTCGGGTTCTCGTACTTGGTGGGCAGAGCGTAGTAGCGGCCGTCAATCTGCAGAGGAATCACGTTAGCAGCGCCCAGTTCTTCCTCCGGGTCAAAGCCGTGCTCCTTCAGGTAGTCGGTCATGTCGTAAGCCATGCCGCCTTCCTGACGGTTGATGAGGCGGGTCTTTCCGCCGTAACCCATGTAGATGTCGATCTGGTCGCCGCCCATCAGGTAGGTATCCAGCTGCAGGTTGCCGTTGTCGTCATTGACGTAACGGGTGTACTCCACCTGGATGCCCTTATCGGCAAATTCCTTGTTGAAGTTATCGCACAGCTCCTGATAACCGTACTCGGGCTGCACGCCGCCCCACAGCTTCAGAGTAACGGTCTCCTTGGGCTTCTCCGTAGGAGCGGGCTCGGTGGTCTTGGCGGTATCGGCAGTGCTGCCGCCGGAGGTGGAGGGAGCGGTGGTGCTGGGGGTGTCGGAGGTAGCGCAGGCAGCCAGAGAGCAAGCCAGCATGGCAACCGCCAACAGAGCAGCGAGGATGCGTTTCTTCATGATCCATTCTTCCTTTTCATGTTTTGATTTAGCATATTTCCGGAGCATCAGATGCTCTTATGCCCGTTTTTCAAGTCCATGTCATGCCATTGTAAAATGGAACCGCTGAAGATTGTCGGAAATCGAACCCTCCGGCAGCTCTCAATTGGTGATAATGACCCAACACGGCGCTATCTGTATCTCCGATTATAGCGACCCGCCCAGTAAATGTCAATACATTTCCGTGTAAAATCTTCTCACGTCCGCACATTTCATCCAGTTGCACAAATATGTCAGGTCTTTCTTGGTCATCTCGACGAAACGAAATCCAGAACGGAAAATAATTTGAAAAAAGTTCCGATTCCTCCTGATATGGATTTGACATTCCGGGAATTTCCGCTATAATGGATGTAAGAATGACACCAGAAAGAGTGAGTCGAACGCAATGAAGCCTTTACACGCCCAGATTTCCGAATATATCATGACAAAGATCCAGAGCGGCGAGTGGCCTGTAGGCCATATGCTCCCCACGGAGCTGGAGCTGTGTGAGCAGTTTGGCATCAGCCGTTCCTCCGTTCGCACTGCCATGATGTCCCTGGTCAACGACGGCTACCTGAAACGGGTGAAGGGCAAGGGCACCTTTGTCACCAATCCCATGCGGCTGGAGGACACCACCATCTTCATTGAGAGCTTTGCCGAGGAAATGCACCGCCACGGCAAGGAAATTTCCAACGAGATCATCGAATTCCGGGTCATGCGGGGCGAGGATGCGGTCTGCCGGGCGCTACAGCTGCCGGAGGGCAGCAATATCCTGAAGCTCAGCCGTCTGCGCTACTGCAAGGACCACTTCGACGACGGCCCCATCGTGCTGAACACCTCCTACTTCACCATGAAGTATTCCTTCCTGCAGAATTATGATTTTTCCAACATTTCCGTCCATAAGGCCATGGCCGAGAACGGATTGTACCGGAAATATGTGGAAAAACACATCGGCGCCGTAACGCTGGACGCCCGGTCCTCCCGGCTCATGGGCGTGGAGAATCAGTCCCTGGCTCTGAGCATGATCTCCACCACTTACGATTCCGACAACGACCTGTTTGAATACTGCGTGAGCCTCTACCCCGCCTCCCGGAACGAATTTATCCTGAAATTCCGGCTGTAAACGAGAAAAACGAAGAAACCCTCTCCGGCGCAGAAGCGTTGGGGAGGGTTGTGCATTTGGGGGGGAGTGGGCGAAGTTAGAAGCAGGGGCTTGCCCACTCTGAGATTCGCCTTCCCCTGGGGGTTGTGCCCCGCGCAGCGAATAGAAATATTCATGACTGCCG
>UQVA01000031.1 GCA_900544405.1 uncultured Eubacteriales bacterium | reverse complement strand
AACCGTACACCCCCTCCGTCACCTTCGGTGACACCTCCCCCTACACAGGGGAGGCTTACGCTCCGCCGGGGGATTTTTCTGGAAATTCGGCATTTTGGCCATGCCCACTTTTCATGCTCCTTTGTGTAGAAAGCCAAAAAATGGCAGAACAAGCCCTTGCTTTTTGGAAGCGAACCTGGTATAATGTAATAACATACAAACGAGAGAGACTGCGGAGGTAATAACATGGAGCTATACGCCATCCGGCATGGCCAATCGGCGGCCAATGCCATTCAGGCCCATGCGGGCTGGGCCCAGGTGCCCCTGACGGAGCTGGGCCGGGAACAGGCGGCCAAGACCGGGGAACTGCTCAAGGGCATGGAATTTGACCGGGTCATCGTCAGCGACCTGCTCCGGGCCAAGGAGACCGCCCAGATCGCCCTGCCGGGCCGGAATTTTGAGCAGGACCCCCGGCTGCGGGAGACCAACGTGGGCAGCCTGCAGGGCCGCCGGGTGGTGGACCTGACGGCGGAGCTGGGAGAGGAATACGTCCGGCGGCGGCTGGCCCGGGATTATCGGGTCTACGGCGGCGAGGATACTCACGCCCATTGTGACCGGGTGGCGGAATTCATGAAGGACCTGGAAAGCGCCCCGGAGGATGCCCGCATTGCTGCCGTGTGCCACGAGGGGACCATCATGGCCATGCTGTGCTATGTGCTGCACATGGACATCCCCCGGAACATCATCCATGTGGCCAACTGCGCCGTGTGTGCCTTCAAGTTCGGGAACGGCGTGTGGGAGCTGGGCGAATGGAACGAGACAGGCTCGGTGAAGCTGTAAAAAATCAAAAACCGGGGACGTTCGTCCCCGGTTTTGCTGTTATTTTGCGTTCCGGTCCAGTTCATTCTGGTCCGACAGGTCAAAAACGCCCTTCTTGCAGCTGCGGCAAATGCGGCAGTTCAGGGTGTAGCCATTCCGGACGGAAAACTTGTCTGCAAGCAGGATTCCATCCCGGATACAGGCCCGCCAAGCGAAAAGCACGGGGAGTTTGTAATCCTTCGGGAGAAGTACAAGACCCTGTTCCCGAGCGCTCTGGAACCGCATATCCTCCATCTCCCCGCCGCAGTAGGGACATTTTTCTGCCATAAATCTTCCTCCTTTTGATTGTTTTTACGGAAAAACGCAGTATTTCAGACCGTATTCAGCGGGAACAGGTTCACGCCGTAGCGGAAATTATAGATCCGCCAGGCGTGGTCCGTGGCCGCAAAGGTGTACATATCTGTTTCGTTGTCGTACACGGAGACATCCCGGAGGCCCTGGCTGTCGTAGGACAGGTGGATGTCCCAAAAGCCGTTGGAATAGCTCAGGGAAACATATTCTGGGGAGTCGAACAGGGTGGAATTGCGGAAATCCGCCCCGTTGGCCCGGACGTATTCCAGCACGTCCACGCCCTCCGGAATCTCCATGGCCAGGCCGCCCATGGTGGAGAAGGTGTTCTTGGACAGGCTCCGCTGCCAGGTGATGCTGTCCCCGGCCCACCTGACCAGGAAGGCCACCACCAGCAGGATGAGAAGGACCGGCACGGCAACAGGCACGGTGACTTTCTTTTTGAACATGGAAATGACCTCCTTTATCTGCTTTTTGGGATAAAACCAGTATATTTCAAAAGAAAGGAAATGTCAAGTGCCCCAAAAAAATACTTGTAGGACACGAAAAATTCGGCAATATGACGAATGACAGCCCTGCTCTGAAAAAGCCGAAGTTTCTACGGAAAAATTTCAAAGTTTTGGTTGACTTTCCGGGAAAAATGCGTATAATAAGTATCTGTACGGATTTGCCCAAGGGGCAATCTGCGCTTTTTGGTTCTTCCGGGCCTGCCCGTGAGAATAAAAACCCGCTTTATGCGAGAAATCAAGAAAGGAGAAATGAAATGCCTACTTTTAACCAGCTCGTTCGGAATGGCCGTCAGCAGGTCACTTACAAGTCCACTGCCCCCGCTCTGCAGAGAGGTCTGAACACCCTGGAGAACAAGGCAACGACTCTGCCCTCCCCCCAGAAGCGTGGCGTGTGCACCGCTGTGCGTACCACCAGCCCCAAGAAGCCGAACTCCGCCCTTCGGAAGATCGCCCGTGTGCGTTTGACCAACGGTATGGAAGTTTCCGCTTACATTCCCGGCGTGGGCCACAACCTGCAGGAGCACTCCGTGGTTCTGATCCGCGGCGGTCGTGTCAAGGACCTTCCCGGTGTGCGTTACCACATCATCCGCGGCACTCTGGATACCCAGGGCGTGAACGGTCGGATGCAGTCCCGCTCCAAGTACGGCGCAAAGCGGCCCAAGGCCGGCAAGAAGAAGTAAGCTTCTTCCAAAAATCGACTTTTCCCCTGCCCATTCGCAAGGCAAGGCCTTGCCATCGGGTTTTTATATAGTGTAAAAACCTCTGGCCAGGCACAACGAAGGTGGAAATCCTTCGAGTACCGATGAAATCATTTTATTATGAAGGAGGGAAGCAAAGTGCCCAGAAGAGGTAATGTTCCCAAAAGAGAGGTCCTCCCGGATCCTAATTACAATTCCGTTCTGGTTACCAAGCTCGTGAACAGCATCATGCTCGACGGCAAGAAGGGCGTTGCACAGAAGGTTGTGTACGGCGCTTTCGAGATCGTTGAGAACAAGACCGGCAAGAACGGTCTGGAAGTCTTCCAGCAGGCGATGGAAAACATCATGCCCGCCGTGGAGCTGAAGGCCCGCCGTGTCGGCGGTGCCACCTATCAGGTCCCCATTGAGGTGCGGCCTGACCGCCGTCAGACCCTGGGTCTGCGGTGGCTGACCACTTACAGCCGCGGCCGCAGCGAGAACACCATGAGAGAGCGCCTGGCCGCTGAGATCATGGACGCTGCCAACAACACCGGCGCATCTGTGAAGAAGCGTGAGGATGTCCACAAGATGGCCGAGGCCAACAAGGCTTTCGCCCATTTCCGCTGGTAATAGGGAGAGCAGTATATGCCTAGACAGTATTCTCTCGAAAATACCCGTAACTTCGGCATCATGGCCCACATCGATGCCGGTAAGACCACTACGACCGAGCGTATCCTTTTCTACACCGGCCGTAACTACAAGATCGGTGAGACCCACGACGGCTCCGCTACCATGGACTGGATGGCCCAGGAGCAGGAGCGTGGCATCACCATCACCTCCGCCGCTACCACCTGCTTCTGGAAGGGCTGCCGGCTGAACATCATCGATACCCCGGGCCACGTGGACTTCACCGTTGAGGTGGAGCGTTCTCTGCGTGTTCTGGACGGTGCTGTTACCGTGCTGTGCGCCAAGGGCGGCGTGGAGCCTCAGACCGAGACCGTCTGGCGTCAGGCCGACGAGTACAAGGTCCCCCGGATGATCTACGTCAACAAGATGGACATCATGGGCGCCGACTTCTATCGGGTCCTGCGGATGATCGACGAGCGGCTCAAGTGCAACGCCGTCGCCATCCAGCTGCCCATCGGCTCCGAAGCCTTCTTCAAGGGCAACATCGACCTTCTGACCATGAAGGCCAATGTGTTCTATGATGAACTGGGCAAGGACGTCCGTGTGGAGGACATCCCCGAGGATATGGTGGACCTGGCCAACGAGTACCATGAAAAGCTGCTGGACGCCGTCACCGCTCTGGATGACGACCTGGCCATGAAGTACCTGGAAGGCGAGGAGATCACCGTTCCCGAGATCAAGGCCGTCATTCGGAAGGCCACCATCGCCAACGAGATGGTGCCCATCGTGTGCGGTACTTCCTACAAGAACAAGGGCGTGCAGGAAGTTCTGGATGCCGTGGTGGATTATATGCCCAGCCCCCTGGATAAGAAGGGCATCAAGGGCATCAACCCCGACACCGAGGAAGAGGATTTCCGTCCTGCTTCCGACGACGCACCCTTCTCCGCTCTGGCATTCAAGATCGCGACCGACCCCTATGTGGGCAAGCTGTGCTACTTCCGTGTGTACTCCGGTACGCTGGATAAGGGCACCACGGTCCTGAACTGCACCAAGGGCACCAAGGAGCGGCTGGGCCGTATCCTGCAGATGCACGCCAACCATCGGGAAGACATCGACACCGTGTACGCCGGCGACATTGCCGCCGCCGTGGGTGTGAAGAACACCACCACCGGCGATACCTTCTGCGATGAGGAGCATCCCATCATCCTGGAGTCCATGGTGTTCCCCGAGCCCGTTATCCGGGTCGCCATCGAGCCCAAGACCAAGGCCGGTCAGGAGAAGATGGGCATTGCTCTGGCCAAGCTGGCCGAGGAAGACCCCACCTTCAAGACCTACACCGATGAGGAGACCGGTCAGACCATCATCGCCGGTATGGGCGAGCTGCACCTGGAGATCATCGTGGACCGTCTGCTCCGGGAGTTCAAGGTGGAGGCCAACGTGGGCGCTCCCCAGGTCGCATACAAGGAGACCATCCGCAAGGCTGTGGATCAGGAGACCAAGTATGCCCGTCAGTCCGGCGGTAAGGGCCAGTATGGTCACGTCAAGATTCATGTGGAGCCCAACGAGCCCGGCAAGGGTTACGAGTTCGTCAACGCCGTCGTGGGCGGCGCCATCCCCAAGGAATATATCCCCGCTGTGGACGCCGGTATTCAGGGCGCCATGCAGGCCGGCGTGCTGGCCGGATTCCCCGTTGTGGATGTGAAGGTCACGCTGTTCGACGGCTCTTACCACGAGGTGGACTCCTCCGAAATGGCATTTAAGATCGCCGGTTCCATGGCCTTCAAGGATGCCTGCCGGAAGGCGAATCCCGCGATCCTGGAGCCCATCATGAAGGTTAGCGTGAACGTGCCCGATGAGTATATGGGCGTGGTCATCGGCGACATCACTGCCCGCCGGGGCAACATTCTGGGTCAGATCACCCGGACCGGCAGCGTGCAGGTGGACGCCAACGTGCCTCTGGCCGAGATGTTCGGCTACGCCACCGACCTGCGTTCCAAGACCCAGGGCCGCGGCAACTACTCCATGGAGCCCAGCCACTACACCGAGCTGCCCAAGTCTAAGGCAGAGGAGATCATCAAAGCCAGAATGAAATAAGAGAGAGTTTTCAAAAATTTCTCTTGTATTTCGTACTGTTTTGTAGTATGATGTTCCCGTCTGGTATATGACCGAGTAACATTAAATCACTTTTTAGGAGGATTTTCAAAAATGGCTAAGCAAAAGTTTGAAAGAACCAAGCCCCATGTCAACATCGGCACCATCGGCCACGTTGACCACGGCAAGACCACTCTGACCGCTGCGATCACCAAGTACCTGGCTCTGAAGGGACAGGCCCAGTTCGAGGACTACGCTTCCATCGATAAGGCTCCCGAGGAGAAGGCTCGTGGTATCACGATCAACACCGCTCACGTTGAGTACGAGACCGACAAGCGGCACTATGCCCACGTCGACTGCCCGGGCCACGCCGACTATATCAAGAACATGATCACCGGCGCTGCTCAGATGGACGGCGCTATCCTGGTCATCGCTGCTACCGACGGCCCCATGGCTCAGACCCGTGAGCACCTGCTGCTGGCCCGTCAGGTCGGCGTGCCCTATATCGTTGTGTTCCTGAACAAGTGCGATCAGGTGGACGACGAGGAGCTGCTGGAGCTGGTCGAGATGGAGGTCCGTGAGACCCTGAACGAGTACGAGTTCCCCGGCGACGACACCCCCATCATCAAGGGTTCCGCTCTGAACGCTCTGATCTGCGAGTCCAAGGACCCCAGCGATCCTGCTTACGCTTGCATCAAGGAGCTGATGGACGCCGTTGACGACTATATCCCCACTCCTGACCGTAAGGCTGACCAGCCCTTCCTGATGCCCGTCGAGGACGTGTTCACCATCTCCGGCCGTGGCACCGTGGCTACCGGCCGTGTGGAGCGTGGCGTTGTCAAGAAGAACGAGCCCGTGGAAATCGTTGGCCTGCGTGAGGACAAGCTGAACACCGTCGTCACCGACATCGAAATGTTCCACAAGCTGCTGGACTACGCAGAAGCCGGCGACAACATCGGCGCTCTGCTGCGTGGTATCGACAAGAAGAACATCGAGCGTGGCCAGGTTCTGGCAAAGCCCGGTTCCATTCACCCCCACACCAAGTTCAAGGGCCAGGTCTACGTCCTGTCCAAGGAAGAAGGCGGCCGTCACACCCCCTTCTTTAACAACTATCGTCCGCAGTTCTACTTCCGTACCACTGACGTGACCGGCATCATCACTCTGCCCGAGGGCGTTGAGATGTGCATGCCCGGCGATAACGTCGTGATGAGCGTGGAGCTGATCACCCCGATCGCTATCGAGAAGGGCCTGCGGTTCGCTATCCGTGAGGGTGGCCGTACCGTCGGTTCCGGCGTTGTCACCGAGATCATCGGCGAGTAATTCCGGTCCTTTCCAAAAATCATGCCCCAAGGCTTTGGCCTTGGGGCATTTTTGCGCTTTTTCCGGAAAATCCGGACCTTTTAGGTGGTGGTGTAGCAGCATTTGTCCCCTTTGGGCTTGTTGTCGCAGCCACGGGAGGCAAATTGCCCCACCGGGAAGGGGATTTTCGAGAACAGCTCGCAGGGGTCTTCGGCGCAGCCGGGATTGTCGCAGCATTCCTTCGTGGGGATGCTGTAATCCAGCACCGGGACCACGATCTGGGCATCCCGCTCCAATCGGATCACGGAGAACTGCCCCAGGGTCACGAACAACCGCCGCCGATCCCCGGACAGGACCAGTTCATCGTCAAACATCCCCCGGACGCAGGCGGGAATCTGGCAGGAAGTGGTCTCTTTGCACTCGCAGACCTCCCGGACGCAGGAACTCAGGACCATTGGGTCCAGGACCTCCACCACGGCGGTGGGCTTGTTGGCGCTCTGGATGGTGGCTCCGTCCGGCTCGCCCAGACGGGTGCCGCTGGTGAAGATGTGGGCGTGACTGTCCTCACCGCAGAGGGCTACCCGCTTGGAAAAGACCGCCAGGCCGTATAAAGTGGCCGGGCGGACAGCCCCGATGACTGCGTCGGCCAGGATGCGGTAGTAAAACGTCACGTCGATGCAGTAGTGGTTCCGGTCGAAGGCCACCGGCTCCACGTCGATGTAGGTGGTCATCAGCTCGGCGCAGCGGACCTTGGCGCTGGAGGCCGTGTCCAGCAGGCACTGGGACCCCTTGGTCAGATAGACCCGCAGGTCCTCGATGCAGTCCTTATCCCGGCAGGAATCGGTGATCTTCCGGGTGTGAATGGCCATCGCCCCGGGGTCGTCGCAGCGATTGGCACGCATGGTTTCAGCCATAGGAAAAACCTCCCCTAGAAATGTAGCAGCAAAAGTGCTTACAGGACAGTGTATGCTCATCCTGTCGCTTGGTGCATTTCCGGGGGAGGTATGAATTTTTGGGTTTAGTTGTAGAAGTGGTAAGCGGTGACGCTGTGGTAGGGCTCACCCGCCTGGAAAATGGGCTGCTTCCACTCCGGATGGTTCACGCTGTCCGGGTAGTATTGGGTCTCCAAGGCCACGCCGCCGTGCTTGGGGTAGTGGACGCCGTTTTTGCCCATGACGTCCAGGAAATTGCCGGAGTAAAGCTGGATACCGGGGCAGTCAGTGGTGACGGCCATGGTCCGGCCGGAATGGGGGTCCTTCAGAATGGCTGCCGGATTGCAGAACACCTCAAAATTATGGTCATAGCCGTGCTGCAAAAGAAGAGCCTCGTAATCTTCGTTCAGGTCCCGGCCGATGGGCTTGGGAGTCCGGAAGTCCATGGGGGTCCCCACCACGTTGCGCAGCTCCCCTGTGGGGATGCTGGCGGCGTCGTCCGGTAGGAAATGTCGGGCGGCCATGGTCAGCTCCTGGTCCATGCAAAGCTCGCTTCTCTCGTGGCCTGCCATGTTGAAATAGCTGTGGTTGGTCATGTTGAACACCGTGGGCCGGTCGCAGATGCCGTCATAGGTGATGACCAGGGTGGCCTCCGGGGTCAGGGCGTAGCGCACATGGATGTCCGCATTGCCGGGGAAGCCCTGGTCGCCGCTGGGGCTTTCCAGATGGAAGCAGATGGTGTGCTCGTTGTATTCCTCCACCTGCCACATGCGCTTGAAGTAGAAGTCCGGGCCGCTGTGCAGGTTATTTGGCCCCTCCGTTGCCGTCAGCTGTACACTGCGGCCCGCCAGGGGAAAGGCAGCGTTGTGAATCCGGTTGGCGTTGCGGCCCACGGTGGCTCCCAGACAGCCATCGTGGTCGGCGTATTCCTCCGCCGTGTCGTAGCCCAGCACCACGTCGGCCAGGTCGCCATGCTTATCCGGCACCCACAGCTGCACCAGCGTGGCCCCAAAATCCGATACCTTCGCCGTCACACCGCCGCCGGTGATGGTGTAAAGATGGGCAAGACTGCCCCCCGGCGTTTTTCCAAAAATCGTTGTCTCCATGATAATCCCGCCTTTTCCCGCCCAAAATCCCATTACAGGTCAGGCGCAGCTTTTCCTGCATTATACAACAGATTTTCCTGTATTTCAACCGTTCCTGCCCCCGTCCACCGGAATTTCCGGAACTTTTCTCCCCGCCGGGCCGAACGCCAAAAGCCCATGGAACCGGAACAAAACAGCGTCCCTCAGAATTCCTACAAGATATAGCGATTTGCTCTTGACAAAACCACAATATCTAGTATAATAGTCCATGCACGGCGCAACAGGTCCAAGGGGCCTGCGAGGGTGCGCCAGAAGGGAGAGCATCTATGAAAATTATTAAGAGAAACGGTGCAGAAGTCGTTTTTGACATTGATAAGATCAGGATGGCCGTCACCAAGGCCAACAACGCCGTCGAAGAAGGCGTCCGCATGACGCCGCTGCAGATCAGCCGTATCGCCGAGAGCGTGGAGATTTCCTGCGAGGAAATGGGCCGCAGCCCGGCGGTGGAAGAAATTCAGGACCTGGTGGAGAAGGCCATCATGGCCCACGGCGCTTTTGAAGTGGCCAAGGAGTATATTACTTACCGCTATACCCGCAGTCTCCTGCGCCAGTCCAATACTACCGACGGCCGCATCCTGAGCCTCATCGAGTGCAACAACGAGGAAGTGAAGCAGGAGAACGCCAACAAGAACCCCACGATCAACGCCGTTCAGCGGGACTACATGGCCGGTGAGGTGTCCAAGGACATCACCAAGCGCATCCTGCTGCCCCAGGAGATTGTGGCCGCCCATGAGGCGGGCATCATCCACTTCCACGACTCCGATTACTATGCCCAGCATATGCACAACTGCGACCTCATCAATCTGGAGGATATGCTCCAGAACGGCACGGTTATTTCCGGCACCCTTATCGAGAAGCCCCATTCCTTCTCCACCGCCTGCAACATTGCCACCCAGATCATTGCTCAGGTGGCCTCCAACCAGTACGGCGGCCAGTCCATCAGCCTGACCCACCTGGCTCCCTTCGTACAGGTGAGCCGGGAGAAGATCCGCCGGGCCGTGGACCAGGAAATGAAGGTCTTTGGCGTTACTCCAAGTGAGGAGCAAATTTCCCGTGTGGTGGAGGAGCGGCTTCGGGACGAGGTCCGCCGGGGCGTACAGACCATCCAGTATCAGGTGGTCACCCTGATGACCACCAACGGCCAGGCTCCGTTCATCACCGTGTTCATGTATCTGAACGAGGCCCGGAACGACCAGGAGAAGAAGGACCTGGCCCTTATCATCGAAGAAATGCTCCGCCAGCGCTACCAGGGCGTGAAGAACGAAAGCGGCGTGTGGATCACCCCTGCCTTCCCCAAGCTCATTTACGTGCTGGAGGAGGACAATGTTACCGAGGGGACTCCCTACTGGTATCTGACTCGGCTGGCGGCCCAGTGCACCGCCAAGCGGATGGTGCCGGACTACATCAGCGAGAAGAAAATGCGGGAGTACAAGCTCTCCAAGGGCGAGACCGCCGGTCACGGCGACGTGTACACCTGCATGGGCTGCCGGTCCTTCCTGACCCCGGACCGGTCCGGCAACGGCTGGGACAACATCGCCAACGCCAAGAATTATGAGCCGGGGAAGCCCAAATACTATGGCCGGTTCAATCAGGGTGTGGTCACCATCAACCTGCCGGACGTGGCCCTGTCCTCCGGACGGGACATGGACAAGTTCTGGAATATTTTTGAGGAGCGGCTGGAGCTGTGCCACCGGGCCCTCCGGTGCCGCCATGACCGGCTGAAGGGCACGCTTTCTGATGCGGCCCCCATCCTCTGGCAGTACGGCGCTTTGGCCCGGCTGGAAAAGGGCGAACCCATCGACAAACTGCTCTACGGCGGCTATTCCACCATTTCCCTGGGCTATGCGGGCCTTTATGAGTGTGTCCGCTACATGACCGGCCACTCCCACACCGACGCCGACGCCAAGCCCTTCGCCCTGAAGGTCATGCAGAAGATGAACGACAAATGCGCCGAGTGGAAGGCAGCGGAGAACATCGATTACTCCCTCTACGGTACGCCTCTGGAATCCACCACCTACAAGTTCGCCAAGTGCCTGCAGAATCGCTTCGGCATCATCCCCGGCATCACGGACAAGAGCTACATCACCAACTCCTACCACGTCCATGTGACCGAGCAAATTGACGCCTTCACCAAGCTGGCCTTCGAGTCCGAGTTCCAGCAGCTGTCCCCCGGAGGGGCGATCAGCTATGTGGAAGTGCCGAATATGCAGAACAACATCGATGCCGTTCTGCAGGTCATGCAGTTCATTTACGACAACATCATGTACGCCGAGTTGAACACCAAGAGCGATTATTGCCAGGTCTGCGGCTTTGACGGCGAAATTGAGATTCAGGAGGACACCGACGGGAAGCTCATCTGGGTCTGCCCCCAGTGCGGCAACACGGACCAGAGCAAGATGAACGTGGCCCGGCGGACCTGCGGCTACATCGGGACCCAATACTGGAACCAGGGCCGGACCCAGGAGATTAAGGATAGAGTGTTACATCTCTAAGACTCAGACGGACAAGAGCGCCCCGGACCGTGAAAATGTAAGTGAAAATCAGAAAGAAAAAGCATTTTCACTTACTTCCCAAAGCGCATCCTACCGTACTCTATGTACGCCGACGGATGCGCTTTGCTCGTCTCCGGGGCCCTCTTGCCGTCTGGCCGGGGGCGTAAAAGACGGACAAGAGCGCTCCGGACCGTGAACATACGGACGGAACAAAAAGGAAAAAGCGTTTTCACTTACTTCCCAAAGCGCATCCTACCGTACCCTATGTACGCCGACGGATGCGCTTTGCTCGTCTCCGGGGCCCTCTTGCCGTCTGTGGGGGAGACGGACAAGAGCCATACGGACCGTGAAAATACGGCAAAAATCAGCGGCGCAGTCGAAAAAATCGGCTGCGCCGCTTGTGTTACTGCAAAAAAGAAGCGGCAGGGGAGGGGTTCTCCCGCTGCCGCTTGAAAATTTATGCCAGGTAAATGGCCTCGCAGGCCTTCATGGTCATATAGCAGTCCAGCTTGCTGACCAGCTCCCAGGGGGCGTGCATACACAGCACCGGCACGCCCGCATCCACGGTGACGATGTTCCGGTTGGCCATGTAGGCGGCCACGGTGCCGCCGCCGCCCTGGTCTACCTTGCCCAGCGTTGCGATCTGCCAGATGACCCCGGCCTTGTCCAACGTGGAGCGCACATGGCCCATGGCCTCGGCGGAGGCGTCGGAAGCGCCGCCCTTGCCCCGGCTGCCGGTGTACTTGCAGATGGCCACGCCGTAGTTCAGCTGGCTGTTGTTCCGCTTGTCGCAGGTCTCGGCGAAGTTGGGGTCGAAGGCGTTGGACACATCGGCGGACAGGCAGAAGGAGTTGGCGAAGCAGTCCCGCAGCTCCACGCCCTGAATGGCGCACAGGCCGCCCATGAAATGCTCAAAGGCCTGGCTCTGCATACCGGAGATGCCCACGGAGCCGATCTCTTCCTTGTCGGCCAGGATGCACACGGCAGTGTGGGTGGGGGTACCCATGCTCAGCAGGGGCTCAATTTCGGCGTAAGCGCAGACCCGGTCGTCGTGGCCGTAAGCGCCCAGCAGGCTCCGGTCCAGACCCACCTCCCGGCACTTGCCGGCGGGGACGATGGTCAGCTCGGCGGAAAGGAAGTCCTCCTCGATGAGGCCGTACTTTTTGTTCAGCAGCTTCATCACGTTCAGCTTCACCAGGTCACTGCCCTCGCCCTCGATGGGCTCCGTGCCCAGGATGACGTTCAGCTGTTCCCCGGCGATACCTTCGGCCAGGGGCTTCTTCATCTGATCGGCGGACAGGTGGATGAGCAGGTCGGAGACCACCAGCACCGGGTCGGTGTCGTCCTCGCCGACGGTGACGGTGATGACGCTGCCGTCCTTCCGGTACACAACACCGTGAAGGGCCAGGGGCACGGTGGGCCACTGATACTTCTTGATGCCGCCGTAGTAGTGGGTCTTGAAGTAGGCAATTTCGGAATCCTCATACAGGGGATTGGGCTTCAGGTCCATCCGGGGAGAGTCCACGTGAGCGGCGCAGATGTTAGCACCCTCGGCAAGGCTCTTTTCGCCCATGACGGCCAGGATGATGCTCTTTTTACGGTTGACATAATAAATCTTATCGCCGGGGTTCAGGGCCATTCCTGCCATGAAGGGCTTGAAGCCGTGGTCCTCGGCAGCCTTGGCGGTCCAGGCAGTGGCCTCCCGCTCGGTCTTGCAGGCATCCATGAAGGCAGCGTAGCGCTTGCAGTAGGCCTCCATCTCGGCCCGCTGGGTCTCGTTGATGCGGGTGTAGCCGTTCTTGGGGGCAGCCAGAAGCTGGCTGCGGAGTTCGTCGGTGGTCATAAGAAAGTCTCCTTTTTATAAGATTTTATAGGAATTTCTGGAAAAAATCAATGGATTTCTGGAGGAAATCCGCCTCCGTTCCGGTATTTTCCAGAATAAAGCCGCATTTTTCCCGGAAGTAGCTGTCCTCCGGCTGGGCATCCAGACGCATTTGGGCATAGCTTTCCGAAATGCCGTCCCGGGCCATGATGCGCCGGAGCCGGTCCGCTTTCGGGGCTAAAATCCCAACGGTTACGCCGCAAAGTTGGTCCAGGCCGCTTTCAAAGAGGCCGATGGCGTCGATGGCGGCGGGCGTCCCATCCTTGGGCAGCAATTCCAGGACCTTTTTCGTCACGGCGGCGTGGGTAATGGTGTTCAGGTCCGCCAAAGCAGCCGGGTCGGCAAAAACCCGGCTGCCCAGGGCCTTCCGGTCCAGTTGGTCCGCTTTTACCACGCCGGGGAACCGGCCTTCGATGGCGGCAAGCAGGGCTTTGTCGGTTTTCAGCAGGTCGTGATAGATGGCGTCGCAGTCCAGACACACGCCGCCCAGGCTATGGAGGGCCTCCAGGGCCGTGGTCTTGCCGCAGCCGGTGCCGCCGGTGATACCGAAGATCATGCCTCGGCCTCCGCATCCACGATCTGGAAGGCGGCGGCCTTTTTCAGCCGGTTCTGGACGGCGTAGGCGATGCCGCCCCCTACCGGACAGCGGGCGTAAATGTGATGGACGGTGGGGCTGTCCAGCTCCCGCAGGGCGGCGAACAGTCCGGCGGACAGCGTCGCCGCATCGGCCTCGTCTCCGTAGGCCAGGGGGTCGCAGTGGGCGTACAGGGGCAGTTCTTCGTGGAAGCACAGCACCCGGTCCCCCGGCTCGAAATGCCGGTGGATGTACGCCGCCGCCTTTTCCCGGCTCCCGGCCACGATGGTCACGGGGGCCTGGGGGGCGTAATGGCGGTATTTCATGCCGGGGGCCTTCACCACGGCGTCTTTGTCGATCTGGGCCGTGACGGCCTTGTCTACTACCAGGTCCCCCAGGGTGTCCAGAAGCTGCTCCGGGGTGATGCCGCCGGGCCGCAGCAGCCTGGGCCGGTCCTCGGTCAGGTCGATGATGGTGGATTCCACCCCCACCCGGCAGGGACCACCGTCCACGATGGCCTCAATGCGGCCTGCGTGGTCGGCGTACACATGGGCGGCCGTGGTGGTGGAGGGCTTGCCGGACAGATTGGCGGAGGGGGCGGCGATGGGCGTGCCGGAAAGGCGGATGATCTCCCGTGTGACGGCGTTGTCCGGGCAGCGGAGGGCCACCGTTGCAAGGCCCGCCGTGGTCTCCCGGGGGATGATGTCCCGCGCGGGCAGCACCATGGTCAGGGGACCGGGCCAGAATTTTTCCGCCAGCAGGTAGGCGCTTGCGGGAATGTCGTGGCAGAGAGCGTCCATCTGCTCCGGGCCGGTCACATGAAGAATGAGGGGGTTATCCTGGGGGCGGCCCTTGGCGATGAAGATTTTGGCCACGGCCTCCGGATTCAGGCCGTCGGCCCCCAGACCGTAAACGGTCTCCGTGGGGATGGCCACCAGCCCGCCGGAGCGGATGATCCGGGCTGCCAGGGCTGGGGTGGCCGGGTCAGCGGCCGGGAAAATTTTCGTTTCCATGTTTACATCCTTCTTTGAAATCGGAAGCGGCGCAGGGGAATAACCCGCCTGCGCCGCCGAAGATTCCGTATTATTCTGCGTTCTGGTTGGCAGATTCGATGATCTTCACGAACTTCTCAGGCACCAGGGAAGCGCCGCCGATGAGGCCGCCATCGATGTCGGGCTGAGCGAGCAGCTCGTAGGCGTTTTTGTCGTTCATGGAGCCGCCGTACAGGATGGACACGGCACGGGCAACCTTGGAGCTGTACAGCTTACGGACCACGGTCCGGATCTCCTCGCAGACCTCCTGAGCCTGCTCGGGGGTAGCGGTCCGGCCGGTGCCGATGGCCCAGATGGGCTCGTAGGCGATGACGATCTTGCGGATCTTCTCCTCAGGCACGCCCTTCAGGCCGGCTTTGATCTGCATGGCAATCCACTCGGAGGTGATGCCGGTTTCCCGCTGCTCCAGGGTCTCGCCGCAGCACATGATGGGGATGAGGCCCGCTTCCAGAGCGGCCAGAACCTTGGCGTTTACGTCCTCGTTGGTCTCGCCCATGGCCCGGCGTTCGGAATGGCCGATGATGACGTACTTGCAGCCTGCGTCCACCAGCATATTGGTGGCGATCTCACCGGTGTAAGCGCCGGAGGGATTGGCGTTGCAGTTCTCGGCGCCGATGCCCACACGGGTCTCCCGCATGGCACGGACGGCGGCGGGGATGCAGACGGCGGGCACGCACAGGGCAATATCACACCAGCGGCCACGGGGCAGCATGCCCTTGAGGGCGGTCATAAATTCCTTGGTCTCGCTGGGGGTCTTGTTCATCTTCCAGTTGCCAGCAATGATGGTCTTGCGGTACTTTCTGTTCATGGTTTCTTATCTCCTTCAAATATATGTGCATCGCACTGCGATGAAAATTGGCGAAATTCTGCCTCCCGGAGGGACTCCGGGAGGCACCGGAAATCAATCGAAAAAATTACTTGTCCTGCAGGCAGGCGATGCCGGGCAGCTCCAGGCCCTCCAGGAACTCCAGGGAAGCGCCGCCGCCGGTGGAAATGTGGGTGATCTTGTCGGCGAAGCCCAGCTGCTCGCAGGCAGCAGCGCTGTCGCCGCCGCCGACGATGGTCACGGCAGAGGAATCGGCCAGGGCCTGGGCCACGGCGATGGTGCCCTTGGCCAGGGTGGGATTCTCAAACACGCCCATGGGTCCGTTCCAGACCACGGTCTTGGCGGACTTCACGGCTTCGGCAAACAGGGCACGGGTCTTTTCACCGATGTCCAGGCCCATCTTGTCGGCGGGGATGGCATCGGCGGACACGGTCTCCACGGCAATGTCGCCGTCAATGGGGTTCGGGAAGGAGGCGGCCACCACGGTGTCGATGGGCAGCAGCAGCTTCACGCCCTTGGCCGCGGCCTTGGCCATCATGTCCTTGCAGTAGTCGATCTTCTCGGAGTCCAGCAGGGAAGTACCCACGCTGTAACCCTTGGCAGCCAGGAAGGTGTACGCCATGCCGCCGCCGATGATGAGGGTGTCCACCTTCTCCAGCAGGTTGTTGATGACGTTCAGCTTGTCGGAGACCTTTGCGCCGCCCAGAATGGCCACGAAGGGACGCTCCGGGTCTGCCAGGGCCTTGCCCATGATGGAAACTTCCTTCTGCACCAGGAAGCCGCACACGGCGGGCAGGTAGTCAGCCACACCGGCGGTGGAGGAGTGGGCCCGGTGAGCGGTGCCGAAGGCATCGTTCACAAAGATGTCGGCCAGAGAGGCCAGCTTCTTGGAAAGCTCCGGGTCGTTCTTGGTCTCGCCCTTTTCAAAGCGGGTGTTCTCCAACAGCATCACGTCGCCGTCCTTCAGAGCGGCGGCCTTGGCCTGAGAATCGGGACCGGCCACGTCACTGGCCATGGTGACGGGTTTGCCCAGCAACTCGCTGATGCGGTCAGCCACCACCTTCAGGCTCAGCTCGGGCTTGTACTCGCCCTTGGGCTTGCCCATGTGGGAGCAGAGGATGACCTTGGCTCCGTGGTTCACCAGATATTCAATGGTGGGCATGGCAGCCACGATCCGCTTGTCGGAAGTGATCTTGCCGTCCTTGGTGGGCACATTGAAATCGCAGCGGCAGAGCACACGCTTGCCGGAAACGTCAATGTCCTCAATGGACTTCTTGTTGTAGTTCATTTCATTGACCTCCATTATGTCGGGGAATTTTCCCACATTTTACCGTGATCCTGCAAGCCGGGGAAATCCAACTGACGCAGTGCCTCGTAAACGGTGACGGCCACGCTGTTGCTGAGATTCAGACTGCGTATCCCCGGGAACATGGGGATGCGGACGGTCTCCTGCCGATGGGCCTCCAGAAATTCCTCCGGAAGGCCCTTGGACTCCTTCCCGAAGAACAGGAAGCAGCCGTCGGAATAGGAAGCCTCGGTGTAACCCCTTGGGGCCTTCGTAGAAAGGCACCACATTTCCCGGACCGTATTTTTTGCGAAGAAATCCTCCAGGTTTTCATAGACCCGCACATCGACCTCCGACCAGTAATCCAATCCGGCCCGGCGGACGGCTTTTTCGGAAATGTCAAAGCCCAGCGGACGGATGAGATGCAGTACGGAATGGGTAGCGGCGCAGGTGCGGGCGATGTTCCCGCAGTTCTGGGGGATCTCCGGCTCCACCAGCACGATATTCAGCATGGCGATCACCTCGGTACTTCGGAGAAAAGACGCTCCGAATTGCTTGCCTGTAAATTATATGCCAAAGTTCCCGTAAAATCAATCCGAAAAATCGAAAAATTTCAAACTTTTTCAGATTCGCATGCCGCACCCGGAAAAACGCTGCCATTTTCTGGAAGTGCCCGACAGAAAAAGCCGTCGGGATGGGGAAAGGCACGAAATTCTTTTCGGAACGATTGACAAACGCCGGGATTTGTGAGAAAATAAGGCCGTTATTTCAGAGATAAGAGGGGATATACCCAATGCGTCAATCCAGAACCCATACCTGCGGCGAGCTGCGGCTCACGGACGCAGGGAAAACCGTCACCATCGCCGGATGGATGGAAAACCTCCGGGAGGTGGGCGCAAACTTTGCCTTCCTGGTCCTGCGGGACTACTACGGCACCACCCAGGTGGTCATCCAGAACGAGGAAATGATGGCCCGTGTCAAGGGCGTGAATAAGGAATCCACCCTGCAAGTGACCGGCATCGTCCGGGAGCGGGAGAGCAAGAATCCCAAGCAGCCCACCGGCGACATCGAGATCGAGCCCACCGACATTCAGGTGCTGGGCAAGTGCCGCTACAACAGCCTGCCCTTCGAGATCAACAAGTCCAAGGAGGCCGACGAGAACACCCGGCTCAAGTACCGGTTCCTGGATCTGCGGAACCCGGCGGTGAAAAAGAACATTGTTCTGCGGTGCAACGTGGTGGCCCGGCTCCGTCAGCTGATGACCCAGCAGGGCTTCCTGGAAATTACCACCCCCATCCTGACCTCCTCCTCTCCGGAGGGCGCACGGGATTACCTGGTGCCGGCCCGGAACCATCCCGGCAAGTTCTATGCCCTGCCCCAGGCTCCCCAGCAGTTCAAGCAGCTGCTGATGACCGCCGGATTTGACAAGTATTTCCAGATCGCCCCCTGCTTCCGGGACGAGGATGCCCGGGCCGACCGGACTCCCGGCGAGTTCTATCAGCTGGATATGGAAATGGCCTTCGCCTCTCAGGAGGACGTGCTGGACACGTTGGAGACGGTGCTGGTGCCGGTCTTTGAGGAATTCGGCAAGTATAAGCGGGTGTCCCAGGCCCCCTTCCGGCATATTCCTTATAAAGAGGCCATGGAGCGCTACGGCTCCGACAAGCCCGACCTGCGTATCGACCTGGAAATTCAGGACGTGACCGACCTGGTCCAGGGCTGCGGCTTCGGACCCTTCGAGGGCAATGTGGTCAAGGCCGTGGCGGTGGAGGATTTCCACGAGACCCGGAAATGGATCGATAAGCTGGTGGCGGACGTGGAGGTCCAGACCGGCAACAAGGCCTGCTGGTTCCGGTTGGACGAGAATGGCGCTCTGGTGGGCGGCATCTCCAAGTTCCTGCCCGACTGCATTGACGGCCTGAAGGAGCGGCTGGGCCTGAAGCCCGGCAGCTTCGTGTGCATGGCGGCGGGCAAGCTGTCTGCGGCTCAGAAGACCGCCGGTGTCATCCGGGCGCTGATGGGCAAGCGCATCCCCGGCCACTTTGATGAGGAGCAGTACGCCCTGTGCTGGATCGTGGACTTCCCCATGTACGAAATCGGCGAGGAATCCGGTGCGCTGGAATTCTGCCACAACCCCTTCTCTATGCCTCAGGGCGGCCTGAAAGCCCTGGAGGAGGCCGAGGGCGACACCGAGAAGCTGCTTGCCATCAACGCCAACCAGTATGACCTGGTGTGCAACGGCTACGAGTCCGCCTCTGGCGCTGTCCGGAATCATGATCCGGAGATTATGGTCAAGGCCTTTGAGCTGGTGGGCCTGGGCGAGGACGATGTGAAGGCCAAGTTCCCGGCCATGTACAACGCCTTCTGCTACGGCGCACCCCCCCATGCGGGCGCTGCCCCCGGCGTGGACCGGCTCATCATGCTGCTGACCGGCGAGGAGTCCATCCGGGAGGTCATTACCTTCCCCATGAACAAGAACGCTCAGGACCTGATGATGGGCGCCCCCAGTCCTGTCGAGCAGAAGCAGTTGGATGATGTGCATATCGCCCTGGCGCTGGATAAATAAGAATCAGTAAGACCTTTTCCCGTGAGAAAGAGACCCTTTCTCACGGAGTTTTTGAAAAAGAGAAAGAAGGAGCCTATGCATATTCGGCAAGCGCAAGCGAAGGACGGGGCGGCCATGGATGCCCCGCTGACGGAACTCATCCGCTTTGAGGCCCAATTCGATGCCAATATGGACCCGACCCTCACCGTGGCGGACAATTACGCCCGGCTGCTGGATGAGGAAGACTGCGTGGCCTTCGTGGCGGAGGAGGATGCCGGGTGGTGGGGTATCTGTACGGCCTGGTGTACGAACTGCCGGGGATGCTGTACCGGCCCGTGGCCCGGCTGGATGCCCTGTATGTGCAGGAGGCCCATCGGGGCAAGGGCGCAGGCAAGGCCTTGTGCCGGGCTTTTGCGGCCTTGGCCGCCGAGCGGGGAGCCGTCAAGATGGAGCTGAAGGTGTTCTGCCGGAACGCCCCGGCCTTGGGGCTTTACGAGGCTCTGGGCTTCCGGGAGACGAAAAAATATATGGAACGGCCTCTGTGACGGACCGAAAAAGGAGAAAAAGTATGGAAATTCGGGAATATACCCAATATAAAGCGGAGGAAGTTCTGCCCCTTTATGCGGCGGTGGGCTGGACCGCCTACACCCGGGACCCGGAGGCCATGGCTCGTGGTTTTCGGAATTCCCTGCTGGTCCTGGGGGCCTACGAGGGCGAGAAGCTGCTGGGGCTGGTCCGGGCGGTAGGGGACGGGGCCACCATCGTGTTCGTGCAGGACATCCTGGTGTACCCGGAGCATCAGCGCCGGGGCATTGGCAGGGCGTTGATGGAGGCGGTGCTGGACCGGTATGCCGCTGTGCGCCAGATTCAACTGACCACTGACGACACCCCAAGGACCCTGGCCTTTTACCGGTCCCTGGGCTTTCGGGAATATTCGGAGTTGGGCTGCCGGGGGTTCCTGCACGTCTGAGGGATGTTTTTTCCGCCGGGGCAGGGGAGCAAAATTTTCTGACGGCTCTGGAATCCCGTTCCGGGCCGTGCTTGGCAGGGGAGCATGTTTCCGACGGCTCCCGACGGACCTTCCCCGAAAGAACGAAAAAATACCTATTGACAACCGGGGCGCACCGTGGTATAATACTCAGGCAATCGAGAGATGCACCCATATCGCGGAGTAGAGCAGTCGGTAGCTCGTCGGGCTCATAACCCGGAGGTCGTAGGTTCGAGTCCTGCCTCCGCAACCATGGCGAGTGTTCTTATAGCATTTGAAAGGCTGTAAGAACACTCGCTTTTTATACCGCGAGTTCACAGGGGGCGTAGTTGACGACTACGCCTTTTCTTGTATTTACGGACACTTCCGGGATCGGCAGGGGCAGCACCGTTGGAATCTCAATCGTTCCGACGCAGTTATAGTGGATGCGAAGCCGCTGCTCCCATACGCCGTCGATCTTCTCCGCATTGAATACTTCGATCTTTTCAACCAGTTCGTTCAGCATCCGGGGCGTCAGTTTCCTCGCTCTGGTGTACTTGCGGACAAGACCGATAAACATATCTGTCGTCATGGAACGGCTGCTCTGCTTCTCTATCTCGGAGCGGAGCTTTTTTATTTTCCCCGCCAGCTCCTTTTGCTCGTCCTCATACCGCCGGGACATTTTTGCGAAGCGGTCATCGGAGAGCTTGCCGGAAACATTGTCCTCATAGATGCGCTCAAAAAGGCCGTCCAATTCTTCATCACGGGCAAGGAGCGTTCTTAGCTCTTTTTCCTTCAGCTTGCGGTCTGTCTGTTCCGCCTGCTGGGAATGACCGATCACAGCTTTTACAAATTCGTCCTCATAGAGGCTGGCGAATTTCGTTAAGCGCCGTATCTCTCCCAGCACTACTTCCTCCAGGAAGTCTACGCGGACATAATGGGTAGAGGTGCAGGTGCCGCGATTGCCCTTGTAGTTGGAGCAGTTGAAATACTTGATCTCCGGATTGCCCTGATTGAAGTGAAAGTGAAGGTTACTGCCGCAATCGGCGCAGACCAACAGTCCGGAAAACATATTGTGTTCTCCATTGTTGGTGCGGCGCTTGCGGATTTTGCCCCGCTTCTGCTGCACCTGCTCATACACAGCACGCTCGATGATCGCCTCATGGACGTCCTGGAACACCACCCAATTCTCACGGTCATTGTCGATTCGCTTCTTATTCTTGTAGGATTTGGAATAAGTTTTGAAATTGAGAATGTCACCACAGTATTCCTGCAGGGAGAGAATTTTGGTTATTGTGGAGCTGTTCCACTTGGTAGGCGGCTGCTGTTTGCCCTTGCCGGGGCGTTTGATGCCCTTCGTGAGCCAGTAGGCCCGCGGGGTCAGGATATCGTCCTTTTCAAGCTGGGCGGCAATCTGCTCTGTTCCGAACCCCTCCAAAGTCATGCTGTAAACGCGGCGCACAACCTGGGCTGCCTCGTCATCCACGATCCAATGCTTTGGATCATTCGGGTCCTTGATGTAACCATAGGGAGGCTGGCCCATCGGCTCACCGGCATTGCCCTTGATCTTATTGCTGATGCGCCGCTTTTTGCTGATATCGCGGGCATACCACTCGTTGAACAGGTTGCGGATCGGGGCAAGCTCATTTTCGCCCTCCGCCGTGTCGATGTTATCCGAAACGGCCACCAGGCGAATATCATGGTCCGGGAAAAATTCTTCCGTCAGCCGTCCGACCTCAATGTAGTTTCGCCCCAGGCGGGACAGGCCTTTGACAAAGACGGCGGCGGCTTTTCCCTGTTCCAACTGGCGGATCATTTCTACAAAACCAGGGCGGTCCATCGTCACGCCGGAAATGCCGTCATCCAGGAAATGAACCAGATTTGTGTAGCCTTTTTCCTTTGCGACTTTGGCAAGCAGCTTCTTTTGATTGCCGATGCTGTAGCTTTCGCCTTCAAGATTATCGTCACGGGAAAGTCTTTCATAGAGAAAAGCGGTCACGTCACGGGATTTTTTGTTATTCGACTGTTTCATAAGTTCTCCTTCCGTCAAGGCAGTCGAATAGCAAATATACTTGTACGAACACATTATACCGCCATTTGCTGCCTCTGTCAGCCGGGTTTGAAAGCTATTTACAGCTTTTCACTCTCGGACTTCATCAGGCGAAGGAGAACGCTGCCCAGGGTATCCGGGCTTTCTTCTTTGAAAACCGGCTCAACAACGAACGACCGATTGCCAATGTGATAGGTCGTTTTTGCATCCAGAGGATTTTTCTCTGGCCTGCTGGTCTTGCCGGGATTTGTAGCTTTATCTTGCATGATAAAATCCCCTTTCATAAAGCATAAAGATAGCAATGAAGGAGGCAAAACGGACGGCTGCTGGCACAGCTCCACGGGAGTCTCACCCCGGCCCATGCTGATGGGTGCGGCGCACA
>UQVA01000030.1 GCA_900544405.1 uncultured Eubacteriales bacterium | reverse complement strand
CATATAATACACCCCCACTCCCGTTTTGTCAACCCCCTTTTTCATGTTTTTTCGAAAAAATGTAGTCGGCGTCTTTCGACGCCGACCGCTGTTTGTTATCGCTTCAAAAATCCGGGTCCCCAAGTCTCGTCCGCCACATAGGACGCAAGGGTTTGCAGGTACTGCATCCGCAGCGGGTCATCGGTCCCGGTGTCTATGGCCTTCTGGATGCACTCGGCGGTGTCCTCTCGGTCGCGGAGGATCTGCAGGCCATCAAAATTCTTCGACACGACTCCGATTGCCTGCTGCATATCGGTGTATGCATAGAGGTTGATGAGCGGCGGATAATCCAGAACCGTTTCCAGCAGGACCTCCGTGGTCATGGAATTCATCAGTTCCGGGTCTACTTTGCAGGCATCGATCTTCGCATCCAAAGAATCCAGCTTTGCCCATTCCTCCGTGCCCGGCTGAATCGGGTACACATAGGGCGTGTCGACCTGTTTGGTTTTCCCCGAAGCACACCCGGCGCACAGGACCGCCAGCATCATGAATGTCAGCAGCACCGTCGGGATTTTCTTCATAGCATCGCCCCTTCGCTGAATTTGAATTTCGGGGTGGTAAAATCAATTTTACCACCCCGTTTTTGACTTATTCCGTATCGTCGATGAGGCCGTAGCCGCCGTCGTTGCGCTTATACACAACGGCAAAGCTGCCGCCGTTATCCTGGTCCCGGAAGGCGAAGAAGCTGTGCTCCAGCAGGTTCATCTGCAGGATGGCTTCCTCTCTGGTCATGGGACGCATATAGAACTTCTTGGCCCGGACGATGGTCAGCTCCTCCTCCGGCTCGTCGGCCACGAAGGAAGTCTCCTCCGCCGTACGGGCGAAGGCATCCTGACGGAGGCGGCGGGCCAGGCGGGTCTTGTTCTTACGAATCTGGCCCTCGATGGTGCCAACGGCGGCGTCAATGGAAGCGAACATATCGGAAGTGCTTTCGCTGGCCCGGAACCAGGTGCCCGCCCCATGGACGGTCAACTCCACATTGTTCCGGTTCTTTTCCACAGAAAATACGATCAGTGCTTCCGCATCCTCCTCAAAGAACCGAGCCAGCTTCATGACCTTCTTCTCGGCATAAGCGTGGACGTTTTCCGGCAAGCGGACTTTCTTCTCACTGTACTGAAATTTCATATGCGGCAGCTCCTTTCGTTTCACCGTTCTTCGGTGTACTTACACTATACCCCAATTTCGACAAAACGGCAAGGGGTTTTCCCTTGCCGTTTTGTAAATAATTTTTGAATAGGCGTTCCCCGGCGCACAGGCGTATCTCAGCCGTCGTCCTCGTCGTCCAGCAGCTCCGTCATGGTCAGATTATAAATTTCCTCCGCCTTTTTCTCGAACAGCTTCGCCAGCCGCTCCCCCTGGCGCTGGTCCGGAGCCAGCAGTTCCAGCTTCATCAGACTGCCCATTTCGTCGTCCAACTCCAGCAGCACGGAATAATCCCCGCCCTCCCGGGCCGTAACGCTGGTCTTGACGAAGCTGCTCCGGCGCATTTTCCGGTTGAAAGCCGCTACGGCATTCTCCGCCCGCTGGCGGACCGTAAAGGCGATGGAGTCCTCGGTCAGGCCCGCGGTCTCCCGGCCCTTGTCGGTGATCTCGTACTTTTCGCCCTCCACCTGATGGATGTGGCCCGACTTCACCATTTCCGGCAAGGCGGTACACACATCGAAATAGCTGAGGCAGTCGTCCTGATAGCACAACTCATAGGCCTCCTGGGTGCTGACCGGATAGTTGCATCGTGACAACACCAGCAGCAGCAGCACCTTCACGTCCATCATATCATGTATAAAGCCAAGTCTTTGCATAACCGTCACCTCTTTCTATTTATTATACAGGAACCTACGGGAAAATCAAGCACCAGTGTAAGGCAAACGGCATATTCTGGCGTGAAAGGAGGAACATCTTTGATGCAGACTCGATTTTACATACCCGAAGACACGCCCACCCTGGCCTACGCACGGGAATATCTCCTGCGGCGGGGGATGCCCATTGTCAGCGAAGGCCGGTACGCTTCCCATGTACTGCTGGGCATGGCCCCGAAAGCGCTGCCGAAGGGCATTCCGGAGGATGCGGTGGTGATGGGTGGAAAATTGGATACTCTCGCCGGGGTGCGGAAAATTGATTTTCTGAAGGACCCCTATTTTCTTGCCGAAAACGCCAAGATCACCGCCCACTGCGCTCTTTCCGAATTACTTCCCCGGCTGAATTCGATTCTGCCGGAGTGTCCCGTGCTGGTCATCGGCTGGGGGCGCATCGGGAAATGTCTGGCTGCGCTGCTGAAAAACTGCGGGGCCAGCGTCACCGTGGCAAGCCGGTGGGAAACCAACCGGGGGCTGCTCCATGCCCTGGGCTATCAGGCCATGGACACGGCTGCTTTGGGCAGCAATCTGGCGGGCTTCCGGGCCATCCTGAACACCGCCCCGGAACTGGTCCTGGACGAGACCGCCGACGGCTTCACCCGGCCGGACTGCGTGAAGCTGGACCTGGCTTCTGTCCCCGGCATGGTCCACGCCGTTTCCCTCCGGGGGCTGCCCGGAAAAGACGCCCCGGAAAGTGCCGGACGGCTCATGGCCCTGACAGCCATCCGGCTTCAAGGGAAGGAGGGAACGTTATGACCATTGGCTTTGCCATGTGCGGCTCCTTCTGCACCTTTTCCAGGGTTTTCCCCGTAATGGAGGCCCTGGCCAAAGAACACACCGTCATTCCCATTTTTTCCCATTCCGCCGCCACGCTGGATAGCCGTTTCGGCACGGCGGAGGAGCATCTTCGCAGGGCCGAGGCCATTTGCGGCAGACCGGTGCTGACCGCCATCCCGGAGGCAGAGCCCATCGGCCCGAAAAAACTGCTGGACGTTCTGGTCATTGCCCCCTGCACCGGCAACACCCTTTCCAAACTGGCCCACGGCATTGCTGACGGCCCCGTAACCATGGCGGCCAAAAGCCATCTGCGCAACGGGCGGCCCATTCTGCTGGCCGTGTCCACCAACGACGCCCTGGGGGCCGGGGCGGAGAACATCGGGCGACTGCTGGCCCGGAAGCACTATTATTTTGTTCCCTTCGGCCAGGACGATCCGGAGAAAAAGCCCGCCAGCATGGTGGCCCATTTTGAGAAGCTGCCCCAGGCCCTGTCCGCCGCCATGGAGGGGCGTCAGTTTCAGCCCATTCTCCAATAAAAATGCGGGTATCCGAGATTCCCCGGATACCCGTTTTCGTTATTTTTTTGTCTCGCTATTCCGCAGTTTCCAGCACCTGTATACATAAAAGTCCACATTCAGCAGGATCACCGCCTCTGGCATGAAAAATATACCACAGCGTCTATATTCCATTTGCTTTTTCCCCCATCTTCTGTAGGGCAACTTTGGCCGGGTCATTCCCCTGCCGGCCTATTATGTAGCCTGCAAGGCCGTGACGAATCTGGACGAAATTGAAAAATGGAGGGCAGTTTGTTCCTGGAAGCCCTCCGGAAGCTGACTTTTGTGGACTGCAACAAGCCTTTTTCAAGAAGCTGATGACGAAATCCTTTCGCACCGGCCAAGGGGAGATGATCAGATGCGTGCAGCCCCTTTTGACCCGGAAAAGTCCAATTGCTGCAAATTCACCCACTGCCCCGTGTCAGAATTCGCCCAAAAGCATGACCTTCCAGAGGTCATGCCCGCCCTGTGCGACCCGGGTGATACCGCCATGGAGTTGATTCACGCCAGGCTGGTGCAAACCATCTACACCAACATTGGCCGGTGCGACTATGCCATTTACAGGGACCGGAATCACCCGGAATACAAGAACGAAGCGGGTTACCGCCGGAATCGGGAAAGCCCTGACTTACAAGTTCATGGCAGAAAAAGCTGCCGGCAGAGAACCGTCGGCAGCTTTTCCTGAATTTTTAGAACTTTTTACGGGTGATTGCCATTCCGGCCATACCGATGGCTGCGGCCAGGCACAGTGCCACATTCAGGGTCACATTCATCCCATCGCCGGTGGCAGGGTTGGTGGGGTCAACCGGCTTGGTGGGTTCCGTGGGCTTGGGCTCGGTGGGCTTGTTGTCCTCCGCAGCCTTCTCGGCCAGCTTCCGCAGTTCCGTGACCTTTTCCAGCAGAGAAGCCGCTTCCTCCCGCTCGGCGTCGGTCAGATATGTGGTCCGCAAAATGATGCCCAAGTTGTATTCCACGGCTTTCAGCTCATCCAGATCGTCAGCCGTCACAGCCTTGGGGTCCTTGGTAGCAGTCACACGGGCCTGGGCCAACACATCCTGCACCGTCTCCAGGTCGCCGATCACATTTGCCAGCACTTCCCGGAGCGCTTCCAGAGCCTCCCGCTCCTCGTCGGTCAGGTTATTGCCGTCCAGCAGTGCCTGGGTCTGGGCCAGCACCGCTTCATACTGTTCCCGGCTGTCCTTGGTGGGGTCAGGCAGGGCATCCATGTCCTGAGCCAGCTTGTCCACCGCCGCTTCTACCTCATAAATTTTCTTTTCCAGCGCTCTGCACTGCTTCACCAGCGCCAGCAGCTCGTCCATTTCGGACTGTGGGCAGAAATCTTCTTCAAAGAGGCCCGCCTGGTCCAGAAGGGCCTGCTCCGCCGTCCGGATGGCTTCCAGATGGGAGGAATTCACGTTCTCCTCGGTCACACCGTCCAGGCCCACCAGCAGGGCGCTCAGGGGCTTCATGTACAGCGTGGCATCCAGCACGTTGCCCGCCTGGTCCTCGGCGTGGATTTTATAAGTGGCCTCTTTGTTGCCTTCCAGCCGCAGGGCCACGCTGTAGGGGTCATCGATCTCTACATCCTCGCCGTTCAGGGTGACTTTCGTCAGGTCCTCGTCCTCGTCCGCTACGGCCACCACCATGCTCAGGTAGTAGGTCCCGCCGTCCTGGATGGCCATATTGCCCACCAGTTCCGGGGGTTCGGTTTCCGGTTCTGCGGCCAGACTTGCCACAGGCAGCGCCGCAAGCACCAAGATCAGCGCCAGCAGCATCGTCAACACACGTTTTTTCATACTGTTTTCCGCCTTTCCGCCTACTCTGAGCAGGCTATCCGAAGTTGGTTTTCCTACTTTCCGGTTTCTTCCGGGTCTCTGGCATCAGTCTAACATATTTCCACAAAATACGCAAGAGATTTTTTCATTTCTTGAAGTGTCTGTACAAAAATTTTACCGCACGACGGCCAAGTCATGCGGTAAAAATATTATCCCTTCAAGCCCCGGGACTGGCGGTCCATATCCTCCACAACGATGTCGAAGATCTCGCCCAGAGAGGCGCAATATTCCAGCACCTTCCAGGGTTCATTGGTATGGAAATGAATTTTGATGAGGTCCTCGTCCCCCACCGCCAGCAGGCAGTCGCCCTTGAAATGGCTGCGGAAGTAGTCGTTGATGGCGTCCTCGTCCAGGTCATGCCCTTCAATAAGCAGCTGCGTATCATAACGAAATTCGGTCATGGTCGTACTCCTTTATTATTTTGTAAAGCCCAAGTCCGGGTGGTTTTCCGCCACCACGGAGAAGGCATCGTCGGCAATATCCGCCGCCAGAGCAATATCGGCGTCGGTAATGGCGGCGTTGATGAAGTGGTTGTGGTGGCTGGTAATGAACAGGCCCCGGCTGACGCACTCCGCCACCCACTCCTGATGGAGCATCAGGCTGTCGTCATTGGCGATACGCAGATAAAAGAGAGCCGGTTCACCGGAGACCACCAGGTCAAAGCCGTGGGTCTTGGCGGCAGCCTGGAAGCCGTCGGTGATTTTCTTGCCGGTCTCCCGGAACAGCTTGGGCGTATCCAGAGCCTTCATCTTGCCGATACAGGCCATACAGGCGGCAAAGGGTACGGCGCTCATCCAGTAGGAGCCGGTAAAGCTCAGGCTGGAAGCGGCGGAGCGGAGGGATTCCTTGCCGCAGGCGGCGGACATATTATAGCCGTTGGCCAGTGCCTTGCAAAAGCAGATAATATCCGCCTCAAAGCCGTAGAAATGGTCGCTGCCCGCCAGGTCCAGCCGGAAGCCCGCCCGCACGTCGTCCACAATGAGGACAATGCCATGCTTGGTGCAGAATTTCCGCACAGCGGCCCAGTATTCCTTGGTGGCTACCCGGTTGTCGGCAAAGTTGCCGTGGTCATAGGGCTGGGCGATCAGGGCCGCAATGTCCCCCTTGCTTTCCGTCCAGGCCTTTTCCAGAGCGTCCAGGTCGAACCAAGGAACAATAATATTGTTGGCCACTTCCTCCGGCAGGATGCCGGGATAATCGGCCTTCATGGCCCAGGGCTGATTGCCGTGGTAATACCCCTTCAGGAACAGGGTCTTTTTCCGGCCCGTGGCCGCACGGGCAGTCAGGATGCCGAAAGTCGTTGCATCGGTGCCGTTCTTCATAAAGAAGGCCCAGTCGGCGCAGGCCACGGTGTCCACCAGCATTTCCGCACACTCTACCATTTTATAGGAGGGTGCCGTCGTGCAGTTGCCGGAAAGCAGCTGCTCCATGGCGGCCCGGTCCACGTCCGGGTCCCCATAGCCCAGCACATTGGGGCCGTAGGCGCACATCAGGTCTAAGTATTTGTTGCCGTCCATGTCCCAGAAATAGGTCCCCTTGGCCTTGGAGGAGATGAGGGGCCACTTTTCCAGGGGCAGGAACAGGCCCTCCGTGGGGCCAAGATGGCCGTAAATGCCGGAGGGAATCACGTTCAGCGCCCGGTCGAACCACTCCCGGCTTTTGGTATGTACATATTCAGGATACTTGCTCATAATTGCCTCCTTACGCCAGGTACTTGCCCACCCGGTCCAAGATCCGGTTGATGTTGTCCACCATGGAGATCATGCCCCGCAGGCGGATGTTGCCCTTGCACATTTCGTTCATGGTGGCAGCGGTGCCGTTGAACAGGTCATGGGCCAGGGCCACGCTGGCGAACTCCATGGTGGCCCGGGGATTCCGAGACGGGGCCTTGATGGTGGTGAAATGATGGTTCCGGACGGCAATGGTCACGGCCACTTTATCGGCAATGCCCAGCTGCACCTCTCCGTCCACGGTGTTCTCTGCAGAAATCCGGGAAATGGGGTCCGTGTTGGCCAGGGCAGAAATAGCTCCGGCGATGGTGTACATGGTCAGAATGGTGCTTTCTTCAAAGAATGCCGGGTCCTTCAAAGCCTTTTCGTCAGGCCGCAGCAGTTCGGTAAGCCGGTTGGTCAAGGCCGTGAAGGGGCCCATCAGAAAGGACAGGACCTGCACGGGATTTTTGGTGGGAATGCCGGGCTTGGACTTGTCAATGAGGGCATTGAAGGCCTCCGGGCCGGGGAACACCATCTTGCAGGTGCAGCTTTCATCCCCCTCCGCCATCCGGCAGCCGGAGGCGGTAAAGTGAAAGGTGGCGCAGGGGCCGCCCTTCACGGAGAAGCACAGAGATACGGGTTTTTTCAGTCCTGCCAGGATTTTCTTGGCAGGTTTATCCATGACGCAGAGATTTTCCAGCGCACCCAGTACGCCAAACATATTCACATAGGCCATTGCTTTGGATTCGATCATCGGAATTGCTCCCTTCTTAAAGGATTGTGTCATTATAGCACATCTTTTTGTCCCTGTACAGAGGGAAAACCGCTGGGAAAGACCACCTGCCCCCGGCGGACCGGCCCCTCCGTGGCATCCAAGGCAAAGAGGCCGTAGAGAGCGGAAAACTTTCGCTCCCGTTCTTCGTAGGGGCAGCGCTTCCGCTCCCCGGCGTTGACGATGAAGCTGTTTTTCCGCGCCCGCAGCAGCCGCCCCCCCTCCTCGCTGAGGCCCAGTAGCCGAACGTATGGGGCCGCCTGCTTCATGTCCCGGTCCGTCAACCCCAAAAAGGCGCACAGCAGCATCCGGTTCAACCGGGTCCGGGTGTAGCGTTTGGATTTTGTGGCTTCCAGAATGTCCTCGATGGTCCGCTCCTGCTCACAGGCGGTCCGGAACTTCCGCCACAGCCCTTCCGAGCCATAGGGCAGGGCTTCAAATTCCGCCTCATCCATGCTCCTTAACTTTGCCAACACCGCCCGCTCCCCGGCCTCCAACGTATGCAGGGCTGCACCACGAAAAATCTCCGGATTCGGCACATAGGGGGTCCAGTCGCCCCCCTCCCGGAATAATTTCCGCAGGGACGTGGCCGAAGGGTCCGACCGGTCCGCAACATCGGCGTGATAATCCCCGCCCCGGAAAATGGGCTCCAGCTTCATCCGCTTTCCCCCGGCCAGAATGGCCTTGGCGTACTCCACGCCCAGAATGTCATTTGGGGAAACCAGCAGCCCGGACTCCATGCCCATCCGCTCCAGGGCCGCCTGCCTGGCTCTTGGAAAGGACACCCCCGCCGCCAATTCCTCCCGGAGGAAAAACGAGAACCGGTTGGACAGCAGGGCCTCCGCCGTGGCGAAAAAGTCCGTGGCTTTTGGATGCTCCGCCCCAAAGCACAGCGTATCGCACAGTATGGAGAGAATGCCCACCCCCCCGGCGGCGAAGCCCTCCGCCGAGGACAGGGACACCTGCACCGGCAGCTCCAGCACCAGGTCCGCCCCGGCCTCCAAAGCCGCTTTGGCCCGCAGGGACTTGTCCAGCAGCGCCGGTTCGCCCCGCTGGACATAATCTCCGCTCATCAGACACACCACCGTGTCCCCCCGGTCCTTCAAGTACCGGATTTGCTTGGCGTGACCCTTGTGAAAGGGGTTGTATTCGCAGAGGATGCCGGTAACGGCCATAAATATCCCGCCTTTTTGAAAAAATTTCGCCGCAGGGGTTGAGAAATCCGTCGCAATGGGTTAAAATAACAGTAGCTATGGCTATCTTACCACAAACGGCAAAAAATGAAAACTAAAATTTTAGAAGGAGCAATTCCAAAATGAACGTTCTGATCATCAACGCCGGCAGTTCTTCCCTGAAGTATCAGCTCATGGACCCGGAGACCGGGGCCGTGTCCGCCAAGGGCCTGTGTGAGCGTATTTACATCGACGGCCGCCTGACCCACAAGGTCGGTGACAAGAAGGTCGTCAAGGACATCCCCATGCCCACCCATTCCGAGGCCATTGCGGCCGTTCTGGACATTCTGGTTGATCCCGTGGACGGCGTCATCAAGTCCGTGGACGAAATTGACGCCGTGGGCCATCGGGTCCTGCACGGCGGCATGAAATTCTCCGACTCCTGCATCATCGACGATGCCTGCATCAAGGCCATCGAGGACTGCATCCCCCTGGGCCCCCTCCACAATCCTGCCAACCTGATGGGTATTCGGGCCTGCCAGGCGGTCATGCCCAACACCCCCCAGGTGGCCGTGTTCGACACCGCCTTCCACATGACCATGCCCCCCAAGGCTTACCGCTACGCCATTCCCAAGGAATACTACGAGAATGACGACATCCGCCGCTACGGCTTCCACGGCACTTCCCACAAGTATGTGGCCAAGCGGACCGCAGAGCTGGTGGGCAAAAAGAACTTCAAGATGGTGAACTGCCATCTGGGCAACGGTTCCTCCCTGTCCGCCATCAAGGACGGCAAGTGCATGGACACCTCCATGGGCCTGAGCCCTCTGGCCGGTGTGCCTATGGGTACCCGCTCCGGCGACATCGATCCCTGCGTGGTGCAGTTCATCTGCAATAAGTACGGCATGAGCGTGGATGACTGTCTGACCATGCTGAACAAGAAGTCCGGTATGCTGGCCATGTCCGGCGTGTCCTCCGACTTCCGTGACCTGGGCGACGGCGCCGACAAGGGCAACGAGGACTGCAAGCTGGCTCTGGAGAAGTTCGCTTACGAAGTAGCCAAGTATGTGGGCGCTTACACTGCCGCTCTGAACGGCATCGACGTGCTGACCTTCACCGCCGGTGTGGGCGAGAACGACGGTCTGGTCCGGGCCATGGTCTGCGACTACCTGGGCTTCATGGGCGTGAAGCTGGACCCGGAGCTGAACAAGTGCCGGGGCAAGGAAATGGTCATCTCCGCCCCCGACTCCAAGGTCCAGGTCTGGGTGGTGCCCACCAACGAAGAGCTGATGATCGCTCAGGATACCGCCGAGCTGGTCAACGCCGCCAAGAAGTAAGATAGCAAATTTTTGAGCCGCCGCCTTTGCGGCGGCTCTTTCCAAATCCCGACAAAAGGAGCAAAATCAATGGAATCTGTTGTGGAGCGCTTCCTGCGCTATGTAAGCTACGAGACGACCTCCGATGAATTTTCCGAAACCTGCCCCTCCACCCCCAAGCAGCGTCTGCTGGGGGAGCAGCTGGTGAAGGAAATGCTGGAAATGGGCATTGAAGATGCCCGCATCGACGAAAACGGCTATGTGTACGGCTCCATTCCCGGAGACACGGCCCTGCCCGCCATCGGCCTGATCGCCCACATGGACACGGCCCCGGACGCCAGCGGCGCCAACATCAAAGCGAAGATCGTCCCCTTCGACGGCAGCGACATCTGCCTGAACGAGGAACAGGGCATTTATCTCCGGGAGAGCGAGTACCCAGCCCTGGCCCTGCACCACGGCAAGCACCTGATCGTCACCGACGGCACCACCCTGCTGGGCGCTGACGACAAGGCCGGTGTGGCCGAAATTCTGGCCGCCGCAGAGTATCTGAAAACCGCCCGTATCAAGCACGCCACCCTGAAAATCGCCTTCACCCCCGACGAGGAAATCGGCCGGGGCGCAGACAGATTTGACATTCCCGGCTTCGGAGCCGACTATGCCTACACCTGTGACGGCGGCCTTATCGGAGAAATGGAGTACGAGACCTTCAACGCCGCCGGTGCCACCGTGGACTTCAAGGGTCTGAACATCCACCCCGGCTCCGCCAAGGGCAAGATGGTCAACGCCCAGTATATCGCCATGGAGTTCCAGTCCCTGCTGCCCGCCGCCCAGAAGCCCGAATATACCGAGGGCTACGAGGGCTTCCTTCACCTGACGGACATGGAAGGCAGCGTGGAGCACGCCCGGCTGCGCTACATCATCCGGGACCACGATATGGCCAAATTCACGGAGAAAAAAGAGATCATGGCCGCTGCCGCCGACTTCCTGAACCGGAAGTACGGAGAAGGTACCGTCACCCTGGCCGTGAAGGACAGCTACTATAATATGCGGGAGAAGATCGAGCCCTGCTTCTACATCGTCGAGCGGGCCATGAAGGCCATTAGGGCCGTGGGCATGGATGCCAAGACCTCCCCGGTCCGCGGCGGCACCGATGGGGCCCGGCTCTCCTACGAAGGTCTCCCCTGCCCCAATCTCTGCACCGGCGGCGACAATTACCATGGCCGCTTTGAGTATATCCCCGTGGAGGACATGGAAAAGTGCGTGGAGATGCTCATTTCCTTGCTGACCAACGTGGAGTAACGTCTTTCTTCGGAAATTTTTGAAATTCCCCCTTTACAAATCGGAAAACCGGTGCTATAATACTAAGGCTGTTAGGAAATGCACCGGTGGCTCAATGGATAGAGCATCGGATTCCGGTTCCGAGGGTTGGGGGTTCGAGTCCCTTCCGGTGTACCACAGCAAAAACGCTGCATCTGAAAAGATGCAGCGTTTCTTTTTTGACTTTTGGGCTTTTTATGCCCTGCACACAGGGAAAACGTCAGTTTTCGTAAATTTCTCTCCGGTGGCCGACACTGACCACCAGGACGACGACCCGTACATCAAGGTCGGCCGCCCCCCTGTGGGAGGACTTCGATCCCAACCCGGTTCTGGACAGCCTCTGCGAGGACGCCAAGGCCCGTGCCGATAAACTGCCGAAAAGGGAACTCCCGCAACCCGGTATTCCGGGAGAAGAACATTCCCCTCCCGGAACTTTTGGGGGGGATTTTGACTTTATCACCGGCTTATGCTATAATTCACCCAAGAAATCACAGTGCAGGAGCGTTCTTCATACCGGGAACCGGTTTGGACGTCAAAGAGGATTGTCCGTCACAACGCCCCCATCAGCGCGTTCTACGATCCGGTGACCGCCTCCAACGAGTTTGGTTATCTGTGGGGCAGCCCGGATTCAAAGGGCCTGATTCTCAAGTACGATCAGAAACATTTCAACCATGCCATTCAGATCAACGAAGATACGATGCCGGGAGAGAAAGCGAAGTGTTAAAATGAGTCAATTCTGCGTCATGATAAAGCCCGCCTCCGCCGGGTGCGACCTGCGTTGCCGGTATTGCTTTTACTGGGACGAGGCCGCTCAGCGGGAAACGGCTTCCTTCGGCAAAATGCGCCCGGAGACCCTCCGGGACTGTCTGGAGAGCGTCCGGAAAAGCGCCCAGCCGGGAGACACCGTCACCCTGGCCTTTCAGGGGGGCGAACCCACCCTGGCGGGGCTGGACTTCTTCCGGACGGTCATAGACCTGACCGGTCAGTGGCCCAAAAACATCCGCTTGCAGTACACGCTCCAAACCAACGGGCTGCATCTGGATGAAGAATGGTGCGCTTTTCTGAAAAAGCACAACTTTCTTGTGGGCATTTCCTATGACCTTCTGCCGGAATACCATGACGCAGCCAGAGTCGATATTGCAGGCAAAGGCACCGCCCGCCAGGTGGAGGCGGCCATTGCCAATCTGCAAAAGGCCGGGGTCTCTTTTAATGTGCTCTGCACCCTCACGAACCCCGTAGCCAGGCACCCCCGGCAGGTCTGGAAACGGCTGGCCGAGTTGGGTATCGAATATGTGCAGTTCACCCCCTGCCTGGCCCCCCTGGAGGGTGAAAGTCTCTATACCCTGACCCCCAGACGGTTCGCCGCCTTCTACAATAGGCTTTTTCCCTTATGGCTGGCGGACTACCGGGCGGGCCGGTATCGCAGCGTGAAGCTCTTTGACGATGTGCTGAACCGGCTGGCCTACGGGACCTCCGGCACCTGCGGCATGGGCGGCCAATGCAGCCCCCAGATCGTGGTGGAGGCCGACGGCAGCGTGTACCCCTGCGACTTTTACTGCTTAGAAGCCTATGCCCTGGGCAATTTATGCCAAAGCACCCTGCCGGAATTGCTGGGCAGCGAAAAAATGGCCGAATTTCTCCGCCGCCCCACGGAAATGCCCGGCCTGTGCGAGAATTGCCGCTGGAATGCCTTCTGCGGCGGCGGATGTCCCCGGATGCGCCGGGAGGTCTGCTGCGCCCCGGAGGAAAGCTTCTGCGGCTACCGGAACTTTCTGGATACCAACGCCGACGCATTGCTGTCCCTGGCCGCCGGCGCTCGCCGGTAAATCCTCCTAATTCGACCGCCCGGATTCGGCAGAATTGCCAAATCCGGGCGGGTTTTTTGTCGAAAACATAGGATTTTTTAGTTATAGCAATATCTTATTGACAAAGTCATTGAAATCCGGTACTGTATAGGTGAAGATGATCGAATAAATATCGATGCATTTGAATTCTAAGGAGGTTTCCCTATGAAAAAGCTGTCTGCCCTGGTCCTGGCCATGCTGCTGCTTTCCGGCTGTGCGGCCGCTCCGGCGGAAACCACCGCCGGGACCGAACCCGCCCCATCCGTTACCACCGCCCCCTCCACGGAGCCCGCCACCGAGCCGACGATGGTCCCCACTACCGCCCCCACGGAACCGGCAGTGCCTTACGACACCTTCTTCTCCCAGGAGATCGTGCGGCCGGTGGAGGAGCAAGACGGACGACTGTTCTTTGGCAATGTTCGGATATATGGACCGAGCGATGATCTGTCTTACATACGCGTTGACGATTTCTCCTTGGAAGTATATCCGCTGGACCCGGAACTGTTGGGCCAAGTCGTCCTGCTCGATGCAAAGAACAATCTTGTGCGTGCCCTCAGCGATGAGAAAATGTCCATAGTCAAGCCCGCAACGGCAGAGTACTGCGTTGCCCTCTCTGAGGACCTGCGTATTCTCTGGAAGCTGCCATACGCCGAAAACACCCAGCCGGAGGTCCTCTACACAGATGCCTTCTCCCGAATCTCCCACCCCTATTTCTTTGAAAATTGCCTGTTCTTTATGGCCAGTGTGGATGAAAATACCGACGGTATCTACCGGCTCTATATGCCGGAGGGCCGCCTGGACCTGCTGGTGAAGGACCTGCCGCCCCTGACCGGCGACGTGGTCGTAGATTTCGATGTCGTCTCCAACGTAGCCGTTGCCTGGGAGATCTACTATGAGATCACCGAAGCACAAATGGAAGAATACTGGGAAGCCTCGGGCCTTTTCTACCAAGCCACACCCCATGAATTCTGCCAGGAAGCGACCCAAAATCCGGACATTCAAGTTGCAGACCTGAAAGTGTCCTACCGGGAGTGGATGCACCGGTATCAGGGCGCATTGGATGGCCTGCTTTACAGAGATCAGGGCAAATACTCCATCTTCCGGTATTACGAGGATTTCCTCACAGGCGAGGCCCGGGAAGCCTATGGCTACCCCACTTGGGATATATTCCCGAGAGTCTACTACCCGGACGGCAGCAGACGTCCCGAAGAAGAAATAGGAACCGGCTTTCTCTGGTGGCTGGACAGCTACTATCAGAAGAAGTAAACATACCCCAGAACGAAATTATAAGGAGGCTCCCCTATGAAAAAGCTGTCTGCCCTGGTCCTGGCCATGCTGCTGCTTTCCGGCTGTGCGGCCGCTCCGGCGGAAACCACCGCCGGGACCGAACCCGCCCCATCCGTTACCACCGCCCCCTCCACGGAGCCCGCCACCGAGCCGACGATGGTCCCCACTACCGCCCCCACGGAACCGGCAGTGCCTTACGACACCTTCTTCTCCCAGGAGATCGTGCGGTCGGTGGATTATCATTTTTATCGCCTATTCCTTTCCAATGACCAGATAACAGGTCCGGACAAGGGTACGTTTTTTTACCTGGTGGACGATTCTTCCCTGGAATTTCTTGTAGTGGACCCGGAACTGCTGGGCTATGTTGTCCTGTGCAGCAGAGACGGCGACATAGCCCTGCGTCCCCTCAGCGACGAGAAAATGTCCGTTGCCAAGCCTGCGTCAGCGGAATACTGTGCGGCCATTTCCGAGGACCACAGTGTTCTCTGGAAACTGCCCTACGCTGAAAATGCCCAGCCGGAAGCCCTCTATACAGACCCCTTCTCCCGCATCTCTCAGCCCTACTTCTTTGAAAACTGCCTGTTTTTTCTGGCCGGTGTGGACGAGGATACCGACGGCATTTACCGGCTCTATGTGCCAGAAAACCGTCTGGACCTGCTGGTAAAGGACCTGCCGCCCATGACCGGCGATTTGGACGTAACGTATGATGTTATCTCCAACGTAACTGTTGCCTGGGAGATCTACTACAAGATCACGGAAGCGCAAATGGAAGAATACTGGGAGACACCGGGGCTGATCAGCGGAAGTACCCCCCATGAATTCTGCCAGGAGATGTCCGAGAACCCGGATATCCAAGTTGCTGACCTGAAAGATGGCCCCAACCGGGAATGGATGCACCGGTATGAGCGTGAATTGGATGGTCTGCTCTACGAAGATCAGGGCAAATACTCCATCTTCCGGTATTATGCGGATTTCCTCACCGGCGAGACCCGGGAGGCCTACGGCTACCCCACCTGGAGTCTGTACCCACGGGTCTATTACCCAGACGGCAGTATGCGCACCAGCGATGAGGATATGAACTACCGGCTCTGGTGGCTGGACAGCTACTATCAGAAGAAGTAAACATACCCCAGAACGAAATTATAAGGAGGCTCCCCTATGAAAAAGCTGTCTGCCCTGGTCCTGGCCATGCTGCTGCTTTCCGGCTGTGCGGCCGCTCCGGCGGAAACCACCGCCGGGACCGAACCCGCCCCATCCGTTACCACTGCCCCCAGGACGGAGCCGACCGCACCTCCCGCCACCGCCCCCACGACGCTCCCCACGGAGCCGGTAAAATCCTATGAATCCTTCTTTTCCGAGGAGATCGCCTGTCCCGTAAAAGACTCCTATGGGGAACTTTGGCTGGACACGCAAGCGGTTTATGGCCCCAACAGCAAGGAATCTTATACCCTGGTGTATGAGCGCACGCTTGCCAGTCTTGACCTGCCCTCGGACAATTTGGGCCGTGTGGTATTGCTGGATAAAAACAACAAATATCTGCGCTCCCTCAGCGAAGAAAAAATGTACGAGGCCAGGCCAGCGAACACGGAGTATTGCGCCGCCATCTCCGAGGACCAAAGCACCCTCTGGAAGCTGCCCTACGCCGAGGGCGCTGCGCCGGAAGCCCTTTACACCGACCCCTTCTCCCGGATTTCCCAACCGGCCTATTTTGAAAACTGCCTGTTTTTCCTGGCCGGTGTAGATGAAAACACCGACGGCATTTACCGGCTTTATGTGCCGGAAAACCGCCTGGACCTGCTGGTAAAAGACCTGCCGACGGGCGATACCGAAAGCGTCACTTTCAGCATCGTCTCCAATGTGGCCGTTGCCTGGACCGTCACCCGACAGATCACCCAGGAGGAAATGGAAACATACTGGGAGACCCCGGACCTGATGGGTGGAAAATCTCCCCAGGGATTTTTCTCCGACGTCCTGGGCCAGCCGGGCGTGACCCTGGCCTATCTGGAAGAAAATAAGTATACCGAGGAACTTTGGCAGTATCGTACCGCACTGAAACGGTATCTCTACGACCAGGACACCGATGTCATTCACCGCTATTACCGGAACTTCCTGACCGGCGAGGAGCGGGAATGCAGCGGCTGTTACACCTATGAAGCAGGCGTGGTCTCCGTGGTCTACCCGGACGGCACCCGCCGCCCCGTGGAAGAAAATTCCAACGGCTTCCTCTGGTGGCTGGACAGCTACTATCAGAAAAAGTAAAAAAGCCAGAATGCGAAAACCGCTCCCTGAGTATCCGGGGAGCGGTTCTTGATTTTTTTGGGAATTTTTATTTTTCGCCTGCGGCGAACAGGGGTCGGGCCACCCGCTTGTAAAGGAGCATGGTCAGCACGGAAATGACCGCACCCTTCAAAAGGTTCAGCGGGGCCACCGCCCAGAACACGAAGGTGGTCACATTATGAATGGAGCCGTTGATGGCCGTGCCCATGGCGATGATGGTATCCAGGGGCATTCCGTACAGCTCGGCGAACTTGGGCAGCAGGTAAATGGCATTGAAAGCACTGCCGAACACGGTCATACAGGCTGTGCCGATGACCAGTCCGATGACCGCCCCGTGCTTGCTCTTGTTGGCCCGGTAGAAAATAGTGGCCGGAAGCACCAGGGAACAGCCCACCACGAAGTTGGCCAGATCGCCCACAAAAGCGGTGCTGGTACTCTTGAAGAGCAGCTTGAGGATGATCTTCACCGCCTCGCAGGCCACAGCCGCAGAGGGTCCCACATAAAAGCCGCAGAGCATCACGGGCAGCTCGGAAAAGTCCAATTTATAGAAGCCCGGCGCCAGGAAGGGAAGCGGGAAGTCCAGCATGTGCAGCACGGCGGCAATGGCGGCACAGATGCCGATGATGCTCACCCGGCGGGCGGGGCTGATCTTTCGCTTCCCCGGCAGAAAATGTTCGGCAAGGCGGGCCAGCAGCGCCAGCGCCACAATGATGAGAATGCTGACCCCAACAAAGGCCAGATTCGACGTGATTTGTTCCCAAAGATTCATTTTTGACCACCTCATAGGTAAAAAAATCGCCCTGGGAATACACCCAGGGCGTGAAAATAATCGCAAAGAGACCCCTTGCGTATCTTCTTCCATCCAGACTTTACTGTCGGTATCGGAGTTGCACCGATTCAGCACCAAAGGCGCTCGCGGACTTTACCGCCGGTCGGGAATTTCACCCTGCCCTGAAGATCGACTCTATTCGGTTGCTGCCAGTATAGCACCCTTTTCCCCACTTGTCAAGTCCCGCCGGCCATGGTAAAATAGGACTTATTCCGAAGGAGCCGTGGTGGTCTCCGTGGGCAGGGTCGTCTGGGACGTGCCGGGCGTCGTAGGCTTTTCCAGCGGCCGGATCTGGCCCTTGGCGGAGGTGTCCGTGACGTCCCCGCCGATGACCTGATTTTTGTAGATGAGCAGGGTGGCGTACACCGGCTCCGTACCCCCGCCGGGATAATTGGTCACCTGGTACACATAGCGCATGACGGTCTTTCCGGCGTAGGACGCAAGGTCGAAGCCCTGGCTCTTCTGCAGGGCCAGATACCGGTCATAGACCGGGTCCGTCTCCTTGGGGAGCCGCACCTGGCCGGACTCCACCGGCGTGGCCGCCACCTCCCAGCCCCGCTCCTTCAGGTAGGCCACCCGGCCCTCGTTGGCGGACAGAGACGGCGCCGCCGTGGCCTGTGCCTCCTCGCCGCTGCCCAGCAGCAATACCAGCGCCACCGCCACGGCGATGAGCACCAGAACGACCACCAAGATCCGCTTTTTATCCAATTTCGCAGTCATCACCAGCAATGCGTATTCCTCCTTTCATTGGCACTCTATGCGCCGCCGGAGGACGTTAGAACGGAGGTCCCATGGAACGACTGGACAAAACCCTCGCCAACGCCGGAGCCGGTACCCGCTCCGCCGTAAAGGCACTTCTGAAGGCCGGACGGATACAGGTCAATGGACTTGTGGAAAAAGACGGTTCCCGGCATATTGACCCGGCCAAAGACACCCTGACCCTGGACGGGGAACCCATCGGCAGACCCGCCCGGCAGGTCTGGATGCTCAACAAGCCCGCCGGATGCGTCACCGCCACGGAGGACCCCGGCCCCACGGTTATGGACTACCTGCCCCCGTCCCTCCGCGCCAGCCTGCGGCCCGTGGGACGGCTGGACAAGGACACCGAGGGTCTGCTGCTTTTCACCGATGACGGCGACCTGCTCCACCGGCTCATTTCCCCGAAAAAACAAGTCCCCAAGGTCTATTTTGCCCGCCACGAGGGAGACACCACGGCGGACGACGTGGCCGCCTTTGCCGCCGGTCTTGTCCTGAAGGACGGCACGGTCTGCCTCAGCGCCAAGCTGGAACCTCTGGGCCACGGAGAAAGCCTCGTAACAGTCTGCGAAGGCAAATATCACCAGGTCCGGCGGATGCTGGCCAGCCGGGGGCACTTCGTCACCTACCTGGAACGGCGCTCCGAAGGGCCCCTTTCCCTGGGCGCTCTGCCCCGTGGACAGGCCAGAGCGCTGACGGAAAACGAAATTCAGGCCCTGGATGGTCAAAATCCGGTGTAAAAATCACCAAGAAACGGAGCATTTTTCGTGTTTCTCTTGGCTCCCTTAGGCAACACGCCGAATTTTTCGACAGAGGCCACAAGAAAATCCCAAAAACCACTTGCATATTGCCGAATCTTTGTATATAATATAGATGCTAATTTGTGAAATCATCCACGAGACAGTATATAGATTTGGGAGGATGGAATGATGTCCAACAGTGTTTTTCAAAGTGTAATGGTCCAGCTTAAAGATGTGACCGACCGGGAATTCGGCGTCATCGACGCCGAGGGCTTCGTGGTGTCCAGCACCGACCTGACGCTGCAGGGTGAGCGCTGGCCCGATGCCGTAGGCCGCATCGCCGACAGCACCGACGGGTGCCTGTTCTACCGGGAGCGGTACTTCCGGTCCCTGGTCAACGGCAACAACGCCTTTGAGTACGCCGTGTTCTGCACCGGCGAGGACGAGCAGGCCAAGACCTACTGCAACCTTGCCTACATCTCCCTCAGCGAGGCCAAGGCCTTCTATGAGGAAAAGCATGACCGGGGCACCTTCGTCAAGAACATCATCATGGACAACATCCTCCCCGGCGATATTTACCTTCGGGCCAAGGAGCTGCACTTCTCCACCGAGTCCCCCCGGGCCGTGTTTCTGGTCCGTCAGGTGGGCCACACGGATGTTGGCACCCTGGATGTAGTCACAAACCTGTTCCCGGACCGTCTGCAGGATTTCGTCCTGAGCATCAACGAGACCGACGTGGCCGTGGTCAAGCAGATCAACGGCTCCACCACGGAGGAAGATCTGGAGCGGATGGCCAAGAAGATTGAAGACACCCTCCGCAATGAGCTGTTTGTCCGGACCGTCATCGGCATCGGCACCATTTCCGAGCATCTGCGCTCCCTGGCCGACTCCTATAAGGAAGCCCAGACCGCCATCGAAGTGGGCAAGGTCTTTGACACTGAGAAGTCCATCATCAATTATGAGAACCTGGGCATCGGCCGTCTGATCTATCAGCTGCCTACCACCCTGTGCGAAATTTTCCTCTCCGAGGTGTTCAAGAAGAACACCATCGAATCTCTGGACCAGGAGACCCTGTTCACCATCAACAAGTTCTTCGAGAACAACCTGAACGTGTCCGAGACCTCCCGGAAGCTGTTCGTCCACCGGAACACGCTGGTGTACCGGCTGGAAAAAATCAAGAAGCTCACCGGCCTGGATCTGCGGCTCTTCGACCACGCCATCGTGTTCAAGGTGGCCCTGATGGTCCGCAAGTACCTTTCCTCCCGAGAAATGCGCTGACATCTCCTCCCCTCCCGCAAAGAAATCAGCGGGAGGGGCTTTCCCGCTTTACTACCCAAAACCAAATCTATTTGAGGTGACACCATGGAACGTATCCTTGATTATATTTCCGACAAAATGGGCCTGGCCTTCGAAAAGGCCGGTTACGAGGCTTCTTACGGCAAAGTGACCGTGTCCAACCGGCCGGACCTGTGCGAATACCAGTGCAACGGTGCTCTGGCCGCCGCCAAGGCCTACCACTGCGCCCCCATTCAGATCGCACAGAAGGTCGTTGGTGAACTGGACGCTCAGGACTTCTCCCTGGCGGAGGCCGTCATGCCCGGCTTCATCAACCTGCGGCTCTCCGGCAGCTTCCTGGCGGGCTATCTGGAACAGATGCGGACCGCCCCGGACTTCGGCGTAGAGAAATCCGGCACCGGCAAGACCGTGGTGGTGGATTACGGCGGCGCCAACGTGGCCAAGCCCCTGCACATCGGCCACCTGCGCCCGGCCATCATCGGCGAGAGCCTGAAGCGGCTCCACACGTTCATGGGCTACAACGCCATCGGCGACGTGCATCTGGGCGACTGGGGCCTGCAAATGGGTCTCATCATCGCCGAATTGCAGGACCGGCAGCCGGACCTTCCCTATTTTGACCCGGACTTCACCGGCGAATACCCAGCGGAAGCCCCCTTCACGCTGACGGAACTGGAAGAGATCTATCCTGCCGCCTCCGCCCGAAAAAAGACCGATGCGGAGTTTGCCGAACGGGCCCACACCGCCACCTACGCCCTGCAGCAGGGCAACCGGGGCTACCGGGCCATCTGGCAGCACATCATGCGCATTTCTCTGGCCGATCTGCACCGGGTCTACGACAGCCTGGACGTGCATTTTGAAAAGTGGCTGGGCGAAAGCGATGCCGACCCCTATATCCCCGCCATGGTGGCCGATTTGAAGGCCAAGGGCCTGGCCATCCCCAGCGAGGGAGCCTGGGTCATTCCCGTGGCCGAGCCGGGAGACAAAAAGGAAATCCCGCCTGTCATTCTGGTGAAATCCGACGGCTCCTCCATCTATGCCACCACGGACCTGGCCACCATGGTCCAGCGGATGCAGGATTGGGACCCGGATAAAATTCTCTACGTCACCGACAAGCGGCAGAACCTGCACTTTGAGCAGATTTTCCGGGCCGCCCGGAAGGCGGGCATCGTGAAGCCGGAGACGGAGCTGGAACACGTTGGCCACGGCACCATGAACGGTGCAGACGGCAAGCCCTTCAAGACCCGGGACGGCGGCGTTCTCCGGCTGGAACAGCTGGTGAAGGAAATGACCGACTTCGTTCGGGCCAAAGTGGTGGAAAACAAGATCGTGGACGAAAACGAAGTGGAGAACACCACCCACATCATCGCCCTGGCGGCCCTGAAATACGGCGACCTGAGCAATCAGCCCACCAAGGATTATAACTTTGATCTGGAGCGGTTCGCCGCCTTCGAGGGGAACACCGGCCCCTATATCCTCTACACCATCGTCCGGGTGAAGTCCATCCTGGCCAAGTATGGTGCCTGGGAGCATCTGCCCATTCAGGCCCCCGTCAACGACAGCGCCAAGGACCTGATGCTCTCCGTCACCCGTCTGGCCCCCACCCTGGAAAGCGCCCTGCGGACCGCCTCCCCCAACCTGATCTGCGCCTATATCTACGAGCTGGCCGGGTGCGTGAACAAGTTCTATCACGAGACCCGCATTCTGGGCGAGGAGGACAAGGAAAAGCAGGCGGGCTACATTGCCCTTATCGGCCTTGCCAAGAATATTCTGGAGACCTGCATCTCCATTCTGGGCTTCGAGGCCCCGGAAAAGATGTAAAAACGGCCCTTTTTGAAAAAGCAACTGCCGGTTGCACAGATTCCAGCCAAGGCTGGTTGTGGTGCAACCGGCAATTTTGCTAAGATACACCCAGGAGGTGTTCTATATGAACCTGAGTGAAAAGATATTGTATTGCCGGAAAAAGGCGGGCATGTCCCAGCTGGACCTGGCGGACGCTCTGGGGGTTTCCCGGCAGGCGGTGTCCAAATGGGAGACCGGGGTTTCACTTAGATAAAGATACCACACCATTCCCACGCTGACTTTTGCTCAACCGATACAGCCGGAGGGCTGGATAACAAGAAAAGGCGGTATG
>UQVA01000029.1 GCA_900544405.1 uncultured Eubacteriales bacterium | reverse complement strand
TACGGCCCCATCCTGCAGGGCCTGAACGCCCCCATCAACGACCTGTCCCGCGGCTGCAATGCCGACGAGGTCTATAAGATGGCCATCATCACCGCAGCACTGGTGTAAAATCGAAACATTTTGCGCTGAAAAGCGCAGGATTTCCCAAAGATTAGAAAAAGAGGCCCTCTCGGGCCTCTTTTTCTTGCGTTATGAAAGATGTGCTGCACCCCCGCCGGGAGGTTTTCTTCTTCCGAGATATGCGAAAAACCTCCACAGGGCTTTCGTCCTGTGGAGGTTTTCTTTTACTTTGCCTCGGGGGGTGTGAAGTCCAGGGTGAGGGTCTTCATGGTGGGGCGGAGCTGGGTATATTTCACGCCGGCAGAGTCCATCATCCGCTTGGAGGCCAGAGTAGCCGGAGAATCGGCGTACTTGTCAGACAAGTAACAGACTTCCTTCACGCCGCTCTGGATGATGGCCTTGGCGCACTCGTTGCAGGGGAACAGCGCCACATACAGCTTGCTGCCCCGCAGGTCCCGGCCGTTGGCGTTGAGAATGGCGTTCAGCTCGGCGTGGACCACATAGGGGTACTTGGTCTCGCCGCCCTCCCGTTCCCAGGGGTACTCGTCGTCGGAGCAACCCTTGGGCATTCCGTTGTAGCCGGTGGAAATGATGATGTTCTCCGGCGAGACGATGCACGCCCCCACCTGGGTATTGGGATCCTTACTGCGGTGGGCTGCCAGCAGGGCAATGCCCATAAAATACTCATCCCAACTGATGTAGTCCTTCCGTTTCATAAGGCCCCTCCTTATTCAAAAAAATCCCGCAGAGCGTCCCGGAATTTCTTCCGCCTGGGACTGCTGCCGGTGCCCAGGCTCTCGTCCAGCTTCTGCAGCAGCTCCTTCTGCTCCTTGTTGAGCTTGGTGGGCGTTTCCACCACCACGGTGAACCGGTGGTCGCCCCGATGGCGGGGATTGCCCACTTCGGGGATGCCCTTGCCGGGGAGAGTGAACTCCCGGCCGGTCTGAGTGCCCTCGGGCAGATCATAGGTCACTTTTCCGTCCAGGGTCGGCACCTGGATTTGTCCGCCCAGGGCGGCCTGGGTGAAGGAAATGGGCACCTCGCAGAGGACATCCATGCCCTCCCGGGTGAAAATGGGATGGCGCTTTATGCGGATTTGCGTCAGCAGGTCGCCGTTGGGACCGCCGTTCTCGCCCACGCAGCCCTCGCCCCGGACACGGACGCTCTGGCCGTCGTCCACACCGGCGGGAACCTTGACCTTGATCTTTACATTGCGGCGCATGACTTTGCCCTTGCCCCGGCAGGTGGAGCAGGGGTTCTTGATGATCTTACCCTTGCCGCCGCAGGCGGGGCAGACGGTGGTGGACTGCATGGACATTCCCATGAAGTTCTGGGTAGTGCGGACCTGGCCGGAGCCGCCGCACTGCTTACAGGTCTCCACCACGCCGTCGGAGGAGCCGGTGCCGTGGCACGCGGCGCAGTTCTCGATCCGCTGGATGGTGACTTCCTTTTCACAGCCGAAGGCTGCTTCTTCAAAGGTCAGGTCCAGCCGGGCGCCCACGTTTTCGCCCCGGCGGGCTGCCTGCTGGGCACTGGCCCGGCGAGAGGAGCCGCCGCCGAAGAATTCACCGAAAATGTCGCCCAGGTCGCCGAAATCTCCGAATCCGGAGAATCCGCCGCCGTAGCCTGTACCGCCGCCGGGGGCATAGTTGGGGTCCACGCCGGCAAAGCCGTACTGGTCATAGCGGGAGCGCTTCTGGTCGTCGGACAGGACCTCGTAGGCCTCGCCCACCTCCTTGAACTTCTCCTCGGCGTCCTTGTCACCGGGATTCCGGTCCGGGTGGTACTGCATGGCCTTTTTCCGGTAGGCCCGTTTAATCTCATCGGCGCTGGCGGTCTTTTCGACGCCCAGCACCTCATAATAGTCTTTTTTTTCTGCCAAAGTTGTTCACCTCTTGAAAAGAGTGGATGGGTCGCCCCGGAGGGACTTTTGCGGAGATCCCCGGCGGAGCTTTGTAGGGGCGTGGGCATGCCCCGCCCGCTCGAATTCCATACGCAGGAATGGCGGGGCGAAAGGCTTCTCCTGGAGGAGAAGCTGTCAGCCCGCAAGGGCTGACTGATGAGGTCGAAGCGATCGATGATCACCATGAGTCGGTACGACGCTGTTACCTTCGACCTCATCCGGCCCTTCGGGCCACCTTCCCCTCCAGGGGAAGGCTTTTTCTCAGTCCCGGTGGGTCCAGCGTCGATTTTTGCCGCTCAAATGTCGGCAACTGGCGCATCGGGGCATGCCGCCGCCCCTACAAAGCCTCGCCGGGGAATTTTGCTTTCTCCTATATACACGTAGAGAGGGGCAGTCGAAGGACTGCCCCTCCGGGTGTTTGATTAGTCGACCGTCTCGTAATCGGCATCCACCACACCGTCATCGCCGGGCTTATTACCGCCCTGGCCGCCGGTGGGCTGGCCGTCCTGAGGCGCTGCATTCTTATAGAGCTTCTCGCTGACGGCGTAGAAGGCCTTCTGGACCTCCTCGGTAGCGGCCTTGATGGCAGCCACGTCGTTGCCCTTGTTCAGTTCCTTCAGCTTGTCAACGGCGCTCTGGATGGAAGCCTTCTCGCTGGCGTCGATCTTGTCGCCCAGCTCGCCCAGGGTCTTTTCGGTCTGGTAGACCATCTGGTCGGCGGTGTTGTGGGTATCCACTTCTTCCTTCCGGGCCTTGTCCTCGGCGGCATACTGCTCGGCCTCATGGACGGCCTTGTCGATGTCCTCCTTGGACAGGTTGGTGGAAGCGGTGATGGAGATCTGCTGCTCCTTGCCGGTACCCAGGTCCTTGGCGGAGACCTTCACGATGCCGTTGGCATCAATATCAAAGGTAACTTCGATCTGCGGCACGCCGCGGGGAGCCGGAGCAATGCCGGTCAGCTGGAAGCGGCCCAGGGTCTTGTTGTAAGCGGCCATTTCCCGCTCACCCTGCAGGACGTGAACCTCCACGGAGGTCTGACCGTCGGCAGCGGTGGAGAAGATCTGGCTCTTGCGGGTAGGAATGGTGGTGTTCCGGTCGATGAGACGGGTGAACACGCCGCCCATGGTCTCAATGCCCAGAGACAGCGGGGTCACGTCCAGCAGGACCACGTCCTTTACGTCGCCGGTCAGCACGCCGCCCTGGATGGCAGCGCCCACGGCCACGCACTCGTCGGGGTTGATGCCCTTGAAGCCCTCGTTGCCGGTGATGTTCTTCACGGCCTCCTGCACGGCAGGGATACGGGTGGAACCACCCACCAGCAGAACCTTATGCAGGTCGGAAGCCTTCAACCCGGCGTCGGACATAGCCTGACGGACAGGCTTCATGGTCCGCTCCACCAGATCGGCGGTCAGCTCATTGAACTTTGCACGGCTCAGCGTCACGTCCAGATGCTTGGGGCCGGTGGCGTCGGCGGTGATATAAGGCAGGTTGATGTTGGTGGTGGTCATGCCGGACAGCTCGATCTTGGCCTTCTCGGCAGCCTCCTTCAGACGCTGCATGGCCACACGGTCGCCGCTCAGGTCGATGCCCTCGGCCTTCTTGAACTCGGAGACCAGGTAGTCCATGATGCGCTGATCGAAGTCGTCGCCGCCCAGATGGGTATCACCGGCGGTAGCCAGCACCTCGATGATGCCGTCGCCGATGTCCAGAATGGACACATCAAAGGTACCGCCGCCCAGGTCGTAAACCATGATCTTCTGCTCGCTTTCCTTGTCCAGGCCATAGGCCAGAGCAGCAGCGGTAGGCTCGTTGATGATCCGCTTCACGTCCAGACCGGCGATCTTACCGGCATCCTTGGTGGCCTGCCGCTGAGAGTCGGAGAAGTAAGCGGGGACGGTGATGACCGCCTCGGAAACGGTCTGGCCCAGATAAGCCTCGGCGTCGGCCTTCAGCTTCTGAAGGATCATGGCGCTGATCTCCTGAGGGGTGTAGTTCTTACCGTCAATGGAAACGTGGTAATCCTCGCCCATGTGACGCTTGATGGAAGAAACGGTCCGGTCGGCGTTGGTGACGGCCTGACGCTTTGCCACCTGACCGACCATACGCTCGCCGGTCTTGGAGAATGCCACCACGGACGGGGTGGTACGGTTGCCTTCGGCGTTGGGGATGACGACGGGTTCGCCGCCTTCCAGCACGGCAACACAGGAATTGGTTGTACCAAGGTCAATACCAATAATCTTGCTCATAATGTTTGTCCTCCTATATATGGATGAAAGAATTTACTGTATTTTGTTTTTGCCCCCATCCTTCTGAGGGAAGCCTTCCCCGCATGGGAAGGTGGCTCGGCGTTCGCCGAGACGGATGAGGGGCGGCAGGGGCTGACAGTTTGCACCGTCCAAAGCCTTTCCCTCCAGGGGAAGCCTTAGGCTCGCGCCTATTAATTCGCCACCTGGACCATTGCGAACCGGACGATCTTCTCGCCCAGCTTGAAGCCCTTCTGGAACACCTGGGTGATGGTGCTTTCGCCCACCCGGTCGTCCTCGGTGTGCATGACGGCATTGTGCAGGCTCGGATCGAAATGCTCTCCGGCCTCCCCGAAGATCTCCACGCCCAGCCCGGTGAAAATTTTCACCAGCTCGGTCATGGTCATCTCCACGCCCTTCTTATAGGCGGCGTCCTCCGTATCCTGATTCATTGCCCGTTCCAGATTGTCGTAAATGGGCAGCAGCTTCAGGATCGTATCGGCCTTGCCGTTGGAGTAGCTCTGCTCCTTTTCCTTGGCGGTGCGCTTGCGATAATTGTCGTAATCCGCCGCCAGGCGCAGATAGCTGTCATGCTCGGCGTTGTACTTTTCCTCGAAAGGATTGGTCTCCGGAGCTTTTTCCGGCTCCTGAACAGCTGGTCCCTCGACCTTCTCGGCCTCCGGCTGCTGCTCTTTGACTTCTTTGTCCTTCTTTGCCACGGCTTATGCCTCCGTATCCTTTTTATTTTCCCCGGCGGGAAGCTGGGGTTGGGTCTGCTCCGGCTTTGTGAAGGCCTTGGAAAGGCTTTCTGCGAAGTAACTGAGCCGGGCGGTGATCTTGGCGTAATCCATACGGGTGGGACCCACCACACCGATCATGCCCTGCATCCCCTCGCCGATGTCGAACTTTGTGACCACCACACTGGTGTCCTTCAATTCCTGGGCCACGTTTTCCGGTCCCACCAGCACCTTCGTGCCGTTGGCATTCTGCATGACGGCGGGCAGCTGGCTGAGGGCTTCCTCGTCCAGAGAGGTCAGAAGCCGCTGGGCCTTGTCCACATCCTTGTATTCCGGCTGGCCAAGAATTTTTAATTGTCCCGCCACGGCCATATTGGCGTTGGCGTGACGGCGAAGGGCGTCGGCGGTGAACTCGAAGATCACCGGCACCAGACTGGAAGCCCCGCCTGCCGAGCGCATCAGCTTATCCATCAGCGCTCCGGTGAACTCCTCCGGCGGCAGGTCCGCCATGGCGGCGTTCAGCACGGCGCTCAGGAGCTTCAGGTCCCCGTCCGTCACCGGAATGGGCAGCTTGATGAGCTTGTTGACCACTTCCTCGGTGCTCAGGAGCAGCACCAGAATGAAGCTGCCGGAGCCGGCGGAAAGCAGGTCGAAATGCTTCACCGTGACGCCCTGTTCCCGGGAGGCCACGGAGATGGCGGGAAGGTCGGTGGCCTGGGATACCAGGGAAGCGACCTTTTCCATCATTTTGTCCACCCGCTGCATTTTGTCCTCGATGGCGGCGTTGATAGACCGTGTTTCATCCATACTCAGCCGGTAATCACTCATGAGCTCATCCACATACAGCCGGTAGCCTGCGGGGGACGGGATCCGTCCGGCGCTGGTGTGGGGCTGCTCCAGATAGCCCATGGCGGTCAGGTCCGCCATTTCGTTGCGGATGGTGGCCGAAGAATAATTCATATCCGGCAGAGCGGTGATGGCTTTGGAACCTACGGGCTCGGCGGTGCGGATGTAAAGATCGACAACGCTTCGCAGAACCTTCTTTTTTCGGTCGGTCAGTTCCATTTCCATGCGCTCCTTTCGGATGAAGTTCTTTTAGCACTCGCTCTTCCTGAGTGCTAAACATACTATACAACCACTTCTCCCCATTGTCAAGGGCGGAATTATAAATATTTTTTGAATTCCTGGCCCTTGCAATCCTCTTTTGGGCCTGATATACTAAGGGGGAAATCAAATTTACCCTTTTTTCAGGAGGCGGCGCCATGGACCTTGGAAAAAAGCTGAAAAACGTCCGGCTGGAAGCGGGCCTGTCCCAGCGGCAGGTCTGTGGGGAGCGCATCACCCGGAATATGCTCTCGCAAATCGAAAACGGATCCGCCCGGCCATCCATGGACACCCTGCGGTATCTGGCCGATCGGCTGGGGAAGCCCCTGGGCTATTTTCTGGACACGGACAGCGACTCCCTCCACGCCGCCCGGCTGGCCTACGCCGAAGGGAACGGCCTGGGAATGCTGGATGCCCTGTCCGATACGGATACGACCACCCCGGAGGGGGCATTTTTACAAAAATTGGGGTTCCTGCTGGCGGGGGAGCAGGCTCTGCGGGAGCAGCGGCTCCCCTACGCCCGGGATCTGCTGGAGCGGTGCGGTCAGTTGGAAAGCGCCTACTGGCAGCCGGAAACCGAGCGGCGGCGGCAAATGGGCCTGTGCCGTGCGGACCCGGCGGCCCCCGCCCCGGAGGTCCCTCCGGAGGAGGACCTGCTGCTGCGGGCGGAACTGGCCCTACGCTCCGGGAAAACGGCCCTGGCCGGGGCCTGGCTGGACTGCCTGGACGACCGGCGGAGCCGGAAATGGCGGCTGCTGCGGTGCGATGTGTATCTGGCCGAACAGAATCCGGCGGAGGCGTTGGAGGTCCTGCGGCCCCTGGGGGAGGACACGGAGACCCTGCCCCGGCTGGAGACCTGTTACCGGGAAACCGGGGATTTCCAGAACGCTTACCGCTGCGCCGTGGCGCAGAGATAGAAAATCCCCCGGCGGGAGAAAATCTCCCGCCGGGGGCGTCATTTTGGCTATGAAATTCGCTCAGTGCTTCATGTTGACCTTGCTCAGGGCCTTGGTCAGCAGGGGCACGCCGATGACCGTCTCCACGATCTCCGGCAGCATGAAGGTCCCATTATAAATGACGGAGAACATCCATGCACCGTATTTGTGGACGATGTGGGTGGGATCGTCCGCATACCACTCCAGGTCCAGCGCATACCAGATCACGGCACCGGAAACGATATGGCAGGCGAAGCGCAGCAGCGTCACCAGCAGGGTCCCCAGCAGGGCCGCCACGATCAGATTGGTGGTGTCGTTCTTGGAGAAGTGGACCTTGCGGAAGCAGCCGCCCAGGCCCAGCAGGGTGAAGGGCAGGATGTAATCCAGCAGGCAGCACAGCACGATGCCCATGGGCGTGGGCACCCAGGCCACGTTGTTCAGGCCCAGCAGCAGCTGGATGACGGAGTACACAAAGCCCGCCAGCAGGCCGGTCTTAACGCCCCGGCGCATACTCAGAATGATGATGGGGGCCATGCTCAACAGGGTCACGGAGCCGCCGTAGGGGGCCTCGTAGACCTTCACCATGCTCAGCACCGTTGCCAGCGCTACCATGATGGCGCTCTCTGCCAGAACGTACAGAGAGGTCTTTTTGTTTTGATTTGCCATTTTGCAAACCTCCTGAAAAAAATACCGCATTGCTGCTCCAAAAGGTGCCGCAATGCGATATGACCAGTATCCCACGAGCATCTTTTCCTACGCCGGTGCTGACCGGATCAGGTTCACGGGTCGGAGCGGCGGACGCTCGATCTCAGCCGGCGATTCCCGGCCCCCCGAAGATCAGTTATGCGATTCGGTGCTATTTTAGCATATTCTCCCGGAAAGTCAAGCCATGGTTTCGCCCAGCTTGCGCCCGCCCAGGATGTGGAAATGCAGGTGCGGCACGCTCTGGCAGGCGTCGGGGCCGCAGTTGGACACCACCCGGTAGCCGTTGGTCAGGCCCTCGGCCTTGGCGATGGCGGGGATGACCTCAAAAATGTGGGCCACAACGGCGCTATTCTCCGGGGTAATATCGGAAACCCCGGACAAATGTTCCTTGGGGATCACGAGAATGTGGGTAGGAGCCTGGGGGGCGATGTCCCGGAAGGCGTACACCAGGTCGTCCTCATATACCTTGTTGGAGGGGATTTCCCCGGCAATGATCTTGCAGAACAGACAATCCATCGTTTTTTCCTCCTGAATGGAAATTTTTTGGGGGTGAATAGTGCGGCCTTGCCACCCTCTCAGAGGGCTGTGCCCCGCGCAGCGAATAGGAATGAATATGACTGCCGGTGGCAGTCATACCACTACTATGTGGCTCGGCGCAAGCCGAGACGGAGGGAGTGTCCTAAAAGTCAAGGTTTCTGAGAAAAGCCTTCCCCTGGGGGAAGGTGGCACGGGCCTTAGCCCGTGACGGATGAGGGGCGGTAGGGGCTGATGGTTCGCACCGTCTCTTGCCTCCCTCTTAGAGGGAGGCAAGGCCCCTAAGGGCTGACGGAGGGAGTGTGCCCGGTTCGATAGGACACTCCCCCAGTCACGCTTTGCAGCGTGACTGCCCCCTCTCGGAGGGGGGCCAAGGCTCCGCTGAATTCTATACATTCTATACACAGAAATGGCGTGGCGCAAGGCTTCCCCTCCAGGGGAAGGCTTTGCTCAGTCTCGGCAGGCTTCTGCGTCGATTTTTACCTCTCAAGTATCGTTACCCGCCGGGCGAGGCGTGCCGCCGCCCCTACACTCTATAAACAACTGCGTCCCGCCCCTCATCCGGCCCCTTCGGGGCCACCTTCCCCCAGGGGAAGGCTACCCTCAGAAGGTCAAGGCTCTTACAGCCCGAAGATATGGACGATTCCCAGACTTCCCAAAGCCATGACGGTCCCGGCGAGAATGACCCCCAGGCCCACGGCCAGGGCGGTGCTTTTGATGCCCATATTCAAAAAAGAGGCCCCCAACGTCCCGGTCCAGGCACCGGTGCCGGGGATGGGAACACCCACAAAGAGCATCAGCGCCACAAAAAGCCCGAACCGGCCCGTCCTGGCGGTGAGCTTCTGCCCGGCCCGCTCGCCCTTGACCAGGAAAAAGTTGCAAATTTTCCCGATGTACGCCTTCTTCGAGCCCCATATCAAGACTTTTCTTGCAAAGAAGTAGATGAGCGGCACCGGCAGCATATTTCCCAGCACGCACACGATGAGGGACGGAAAATAGTCCAGCCCCATGCCGATGGCAATCGGCACAGCCAGCCGCAGCTCCACCAGCGGGACCATGGACACCAGAAACACGCTCAGGTATTTCCCAACCATAGGTACACACCTTTCAGCATTTTCTTTTTAGGATACCATAGCCCCGCCGGAAAAGCAAGCGGCCGATTTTTAATTTTATTTAAATTTTATTTACAGAACGCTTCGGCAGCGGACACGATGTGAGCGGCGTTCAGGCCGTAAGCGTCCAGCACTTCCTTGGCGGTGCCGGAGCGGCCGAAGGTATCCTCCACACCGATGCGCTTCACCGGGGTGGGCAGATTCTCACTGAGCAGGCTGCACACGGCCTCGCCCAGACCGCCGATGACGCTATGCTCCTCGCAGGTGATGACCTTGCCGCACTTCTTGGCGGCGGACAGCACCAGCTCGTTGTCCAGGGGCTTGATGGTGGCCATATTGATGACCATGGCCTCGATGCCCTCAGCCTTCAAAGTCTCGGCGGCTTCCAGAGCCTCCGCCACCATCAGGCCGTTGGCGATAATGGCCACGTCCTTGCCGTCCTTCAGGACCTCGCCCTTGCCGATCTCGAACTTGTAGTTCTCTTCATGGATGACCGGCACGGCGGCACGGCCAAAGCGCATATACACCGGTCCCACATATTCATAGGCAGCCTTCACCATGGCCCGGGCCTCCACGTCGTCGGCGGGGGACATGACCACCATGCCGGGGATGGAGCGCATCAGGGCGAAATCCTCGCAGCACTGATGGGAAGCGCCGTCCTCGCCCACGGACAATCCGCCGTGGGTAGCGCCGATTTTCACGTTCAGGTGGGGGTAGCCCACGGAGTTGCGGACCTGCTCGAAGGCCCGTCCGGCGGCGAACATGGCGAAGCTGGAAGCAAAGGGCACCAGGCCGGTGGTGCTCAGGCCCGCCGCCACGCAGACCATGTTGGCCTCGGCGATGCCGCAGTCAAAATGCCGATCCGGGAATGCCTTCTGGAAGGTAGCGGTCTTGGTAGCGCCGGCCAGGTCGGCGTCCAGCACCACCAGGTCGGGATGTTCTTCGCCCAGGGCGGCCAGGGCCTTGCCATAGCTGTCTCTGGTGGCGATCTTCTTTACGTCTGCCATATTACTTTCCCTCCAATTCGCTCAGGGCGCTGCGAAGCTCCGCCAACCCCAGCTCATACTGCTCGTCGTTGGGAGCCTTGCCGTGCCACTCGGCCTTGCCTTCCATATAGGAAACGCCCTTGCCCTTGGTGGTTTTCATCAGAATGGCGGTGGGCTGGCCCTTAACGGTCTTGGCCTCCTGCATGGCCCGGTCGATGTCGGCCATGTCGTTGCCGTTGATGCAGATCACATGGAAGCCGAAGGCCTTCAGCTTCTCGTCGATGGGGTAGGGGGACATGACCTTGTCCACGGCGCCGTCGATCTGCAGGCCGTTGTTGTCGATGATCACGCACAGGTTGTCCAGATGATAGTGGGAAGCGAACATCATGGCCTCCCAGACCTGGCCCTCCTGAATCTCGCCGTCGCCCAGCAGGGTATAGACCCGGAAGTCCTTGTTCCGGTACTTGCCGCCCTTGGCCATGCCGCAGGCGCAGGAAATGCCCTGGCCCAAGGAGCCGGTGGACATATCCACACCGGGTACATGGTTCATGTTGGGGTGGCCCTGCAGGTAGCTGTCAATGCGCCGGAGGGTCTTCAGGTCCTCCACCGGGAAGAAGCCCCGCTCGGCCAGAGCGGAGTACAGGCCGGGAGCGGTGTGACCCTTGCTGAGGACGAACCGGTCCCGGTCCGGGTCCTGGGGGTTCTTGGGGTCTACACGCAGTTCGTGAAAATAAAGATAGGTAAAGAGATCCGCTGCGGACAGACTGCCGCCGGGGTGGCCGCACTTGGCGGCATGGGTGGCCGTGAGAATGTCCATCCGGATCTTACAGGCGGTGATTTCCAGCGCCTTCAATTCCTGAGGAAGCATAGCATAACTCCTTTGTAAGATGATGGCTATATTGTAACGGTTTTCGGCGAAATTTGCAAGTCATATTCTTCTTTTTACGATTCGGAAAAAGTTTTGTTTCGTTACGCATAATTTCCCCATTCTGGCAGAAACTACCTGCGAACACCAAATTCAGGAGGTAGTGCATGATGTTTCGCAAATTTCTTCTGCCCATGGTGCTGGTGCTGGCGCTGAGTCTGCCGGTGGCCGGGGCAGAAAATCCCCTTTCCAAACTGACCGAGGGCGAAAATCTGGAGGGCATCTGCGTGATGGCCGTGCCGGAAAACGGCACGTTGCTGCTGGGGAACCGGGCCATTCGCTCCGGAGACATTCTCACGGCAGCCCAGGTGGATTCCCTGACCTTCCTGCCGGAGCAGGAGGAGGCCGACACGGTGGGGTGTCTTTCGTATCTTCCCGTATATGAGGATTCCGTGGGACCGGAGGCGACCCTGACCTTCTCCATCCGGGGCAAGCAGAATCTGCCCCCCACGGCGGAGGATATGACCATGGAAACTTACAAAAATCTCCCCAATACGGCTTCGTTCCGGGCCAAGGACCCGGAGGGGGAGGCCGTGACCTATGCCGTTCTCCGGCAGCCCAAGCGGGGGACCGTGACACTGGACGACCAGGGCGGCTTCACCTACACCCCGAAAAAGAATAAAGTGGGCGTGGATTCCTTCACCTATACGGCCACGGACCCGGCGGGGAATGTGTCCAGGGAAGCCACCGTGACCATTCAGATTCTGAAAAGCAGCGCCGAATATACGGACACGGAAACGGCGTCCTACCGCTTTGAAGCGGAATGGCTGCGCAATACCGGCATTTTCCAGGGGGAAAGCCTGGCCGGGCAGCTTTGCTTCCAGGGGGAGGAGCAGGTGAGCCGCCGGGAGTTCCTGACCATGCTCTTAAAAGAGCTGTCCCTGCCCGCGGAAAGTGACGTTTCGGCAATCAACCAGGACGTGCCGGAATGGTTCAAGCCCTATCTGGCAGCAGCCATCCGATCCGGCCTGACGGCGGGATTGCCGGAGGAGGCCATGGCGGCCCTGGAGGACCCGGTAACAGGGGCCGAGGCGGCGGTGATGCTGCAAAACATTCTGGACCTGCCGGTGGAAAGTACGTTGGCAGCAGATGCAAAAGACGGCGGCACGGAGGAACGGGAAAACGATGCCCCGGCCTGGGCAAAACACGCCCTGGCGGCCCTGGCGGCCCAGGACGTGACCCTGAGCGCCAATGAGAAACTGACCCGCGGCCGTGCGGCGCAAATTCTCTACCGGGTGGACGCCCTCTATGATACCGCCCCCGGCACCGCCGTCTTCCGCCAGACGGAAGATAACAACAAGTTCTAAGGAAGTCCCAAAAATCCAAGACCCAGTCCAGGGCAATCCGCCTTGGGCTGGGCCTTTTTGAGCAACCGGCTTCCAGCGGGGCAGACGGATGCGGGGCGGGACGCACTCCCGGCGTAGCACGGTAGGGGCGAGGCATGCCTCGCCCGCCAGCTAACGTTGCCAGAACGGTAAAATCGACGTTAAGACTTCCGGGAGAGAGAAAGCCCTCTCCTGCTTACAGAGGGTGGCACGGCGCAAGCCGTGACGGGTGTGGAGGGGACCCGGTGCGTATTTCCCGACTGCCCGGAAAGTCGATAGGCCCCACATCCGTCACGCCAAAAGGCGTGACACCTTCTTCCCGGGGAAAAGGCTTTTCTCTGTTCCGTCAGTCCCTACGTCGATTTTTACCGCTCTGGGATTACTCGCAAGCGGGCGGGGCATGCCGCCGCCCCTACACATAAAATCGAAAGTGCGTCCCGCCCCTCATCCGTCTTTGCTTCGCAATGCCACCTTCCCCCAGGGGAAGGCTATTTTTCGTCCCGCAGGAAGTGCATATCAAAAAGCATCCCGCCTCGAAAAGATTTCGAGGCGGGATGCGGGTTTTCCGGGAAACACCGGATATTTTTTACTTCTTGGACAGGTAAGCGTCGATGGCGGCAGCGCCCTTCTTGCCTGCGCCCATGGCCAGAATGACGGTGGCAGCGCCGGTAACGGCATCGCCGCCGGCAAACACGCCCTCACGGGTGGTCATTTCGTTCTCATCGACCACCAGGCAGCCCTTCTTGTTGGTGTCCAGGCCGGGGGTGGTGGAGCGGATCAGGGGGTTGGGGCTGGTGCCCAGCGCCATGATGACGGTATCCACGTCCAGCACGAACTCGCTGTTCGGCACCTCGATGGGGCGGCGGCGGCCGGAAGCGTCAGGCTCGCCCAGCTCCATACGCACGCACTTCATGCCGCACACACGGCCGTCCTCATCGCCGAGAATTTCCACGGGATTGCACAGAGTCTTGAACTCGATGCCCTCCTCCTTGGCGTGGTGCTGCTCCTCCAGACGGGCGGGCATTTCGGCCTCGCCGCGGCGGTAAACGATGTACACCTTGTCCGCACCCAGACGCATGGCACAGCGGGCGCCGTCCATGGCCACGTTGCCGCCGCCGACCACGGCCACAGCCTTGCTCTTGATGATGGGGGTGTCGGCCTCCTCGGTGTAAGCCTTCATCAGGTTGGTCCGGGTCAGGTACTCATTGGCGGAGAACACGCCCTTCAGCGCCTCGCCGGGGATGTGCATGAACATGGGAAGTCCTGCGCCGGAGCCGACGAACACGGCCTGGAAGCCCATCTCGAACAGCTCGTCGATGGACAGCACCCGGCCGATGACCATGTCGGTCATCACATGGACGCCCTGGGCCTCCAGCTTGGTGACCTCGTTGGCCACGATGGCCTTGGGCAGACGGAACTCGGGGATACCGTACACCAGCACGCCGCCGGCAGTATGCAGGGCCTCGAAAATGGACACGTCATAGCCCTTCTTGGCCAGGTCGCTGGCGCAGGTCAGACCGGCAGGGCCGGAACCGACCACGGCCACCTTCTTGCCGTTGGACTCGGGCTTGGCGGGCATCTCGTTGACGTTCTCCCGATACCAGTCGGCCACGAACCGCTCCAGACGGCCGATGGCCACCGGCTCGCCCTTCACGCCGCGGACGCACTTGCTCTCGCACTGGCTCTCCTGGGGGCACACACGGCCGGACAGGGCAGGCAGGGCATTGGTGGAAGTAATGATCTCATAAGCGGCCTTGAAGTCGCCCTCGGCCACCTTGGCGATGAACTCCGGGATGCGGACGTTCACGGGGCAGCCCTCCACGCAGTGGGGCTTCTTGCAGTTCAGGCAGCGGCCGGCCTCTTCACGGGCCATTTCCTCGGTGTAGCCCAGGGCCACTTCCTTAAAGTTCCGGGCACGGACCTTGGGGTCCTGCTCGGGCATGGGGGTCTTGGTCAGAGTCATATTTGCCATTTTCAATTACCTCCCTTAGTGAATGAGGGCCTTGCCCATGGCATCCATGCGGCAGACGTGGTCCTTGGCCACTTCGGCCTCCCGGTCACGGTACACGCCGTTCCGGCTCATCAGCTCGGCGAAATCCACCTTGTGGCCGTCGAATTCGGGGCCGTCCACGCAGGCGAACTTGGTCTCGCCGCCAACGGTCACACGGCAGCCGCCGCACATACCGGTGCCGTCCACCATAATGGGGTTCAGGGACACCATGGTATGCACGCCGAAGGGCTCGGTAGTCTTGCAGACGAACTTCATCATGGGCACGGGTCCGATGGCCAGCACCTCGTCATACTGCACGCCGCTCTCCAGCAGAGCCTGCAGCTTCACGGTGCCGAAGCCCTGCTCGCCGTAGGAGCCGTCGTCGGTCATCAGGTACAGGTTGGTGGAGGCCTGCTTGAACTCGTCCTCCAGGATCACCAGGTCCTTGTTCCGGAATCCGATGATCACGTCCACGATGGCACCGGCATCCTTGAATGCCTGTGCAGCGGGCAGAGCAATGGCGCAGCCCACGCCGCCGCCGACCACGCACACCCGCTTCTTGCCCTCCACGTCGGTGGGACGGCCCAGAGGGCCGACGAAGTCACGGATGTAGTCGCCCTCGTTCAGGGCGCCCAGAGCCTTGGTGGAGAAGCCCACCTTCTGGAAGATGATGGAGACGGTGCCCTTCTCCCGGTCGTAACCGGCGATGGTCAGGGGGACCCGCTCACCCATCTCGTCGATGCGGAAAATGATGAACTGACCGGCTTTGGCCTTCCGGGCGACAAAGGGTGCCTCAATTTCCATCAGGGTGACGGAGCTGTTCAGCTCCTTCTTGCGAACGATCTTATACATATTTCAGCTTCCTTTCTGAAATGATCTCACTGTTTTCCGGGCCGGGAAAGCCCAAGGACAGGATAACCTTATATATTATAATACAAGGTCCGTAGTTTGTCAAAGATAATCGGATTTTTTCGGATATTTTCCTGTTTTGGGAGATTTCCCCGGCAGGGGAGCAGGGCGCACCCCCGTCAGGTCCAGCGTCGATTTTTACCGCTCAAGTATCGCTACCAGGCGGGCGAGGCGTGCCTCGCCCCTACAAGGCTCTCACCGGGGGCCTGTCTTCCATTTCCCCGGAAATTACTTTTTTTCCTTCAGCAGGTCCCGGATTTCGGTCAGCAGGACCTCCTCCTTGCTGGGGGCGGGAGGAGCCGGGGGAGCGGCTTCTTCCTTCTCCTTATGGGCAGCCTTCTCGCCAAGCTCCGTGAGCTTGTTCAGGCCCTTCACCAGCATGAAAACAACAAACGCCAGGATGAAGAAATTGATGACTGTAGAGAGGAAATTGCCGTAGTTCAGGGTATTCACCAGCACGTTGCCGTCAGCGTCGGTTTTGGTACCGAACCACTGGGGCAGAGTGATATACCAATCAGAAAAGTTGATGCCGCCCAGGAACATGGACACGATGGGCATGATCATGTCGTTGGTCAGGGACGTGGTAATCGTCGAAAATGCGCCGCCGATGATGACGCCCACCGCCAGGTTCATGGCATTTCCCTTGATGGCAAAGGCCTTGAATTCATTCCAGAGTCCGTTTTTCTTCGCCATTTTTCGCCGCACTCCTTACTTCTTTTTCTCGATGACTTCGATGCCGCCCAGGTACTTGCGCAGCACCTCGGGGACCACCACACTGCCATCGGCACGCTGGTTCTGCTCCACCATGGCCGGGAAAATCCGGGAGGTAGCCAGGCCGGAGCCGTTAAGGGTGTGGACGAATTCGATCTTGCCGTCCTCCCGGCGGAAACGGATGTTGCCCCGGCGTGCCTGATAATCCCGGGCATTGGACACGGAGGACACTTCCTTGTAGCCGTTCATGGAGGGAATCTGAATTTCAATGTCGTAGGTCCGGGCCATGGAGGCGGAGCAGTCGCCGGCAGCCAGCTTCACGGTGCGGAAGTGGAAGCCCAGGCCCTTCACCAGATCCTCGGCCTTCCGGACCAACTCGTCAAAGGCGGCGTCGGAGTCCTCCGGCCGGGTGTACTGGAACATCTCCACCTTATTGAACTGGTGGCCACGGACCATGCCCCGCTCGTCGGCCCGGTGAGAACCGGCCTCCCGGCGGAAGCAGGGGGTGTAGGCGAAAAATTTCTTGGGAAGATCTGCCTCGGTAAGGATTTCGTCCCGGTAAACGCTGGCCAGCGCCGCCTCGGCGGTGGGGAGCATATAGTGGACCCGGTCATCGGTGGGGTTGGCGATCTTATAGACCTCGTCGGCGAATTTCGGGAACTGACCGGCGGTCTCGCCGCACTGGTACTCCAGCATGTGGGGCGGCAGGATGAAATCGTAGCCGTCGGCGATGTGGGTGTCGATGAAGTAGTTCAGCAGGGCCCACTCCAGCCGGGCGCCCATGCCGGTGTACATCCAGAAGCCGGAACCGGCCAGCTTGGTGCCCCGCTCATAGTCGATGAGGCCCAGGTCCAGGCACAGGTCCACATGGTGCTTCGGGGGGAAGTCGAACTTGTGAGGCTCACCGAAGTAGCGCAAAGGCTCGTTGTTCTCTTTTCCGCCGGGCTTCAGGTCCGGGTCGGGCAGGTTGGGCAGGCTCAGCATGGCGGTCCGGTACTCGGCCAGCACGGCGTCCAGCTTGGCGGCGTCCTGAGCCAGGCCCGCCTTCAGCTCTGCCATCTCGGCAAACACGGCACTCACGTCCTCGCCACGCTTCTTCATGGCGGGGATTTCCTTGGAGACCTTGTTCTGCCGGGCCTTCCGGGCCTCGGTGTCGGCGATGAGGGTCCGGCGCTCCTGGTCCAGTTCCAGGATGCGGTCCACAATGGCGTCGCAGTCCACTTCCTTGGCCCGCAGGCCCGCCTTGACCCCTTCCGGGTCGTCCTTGATTCTTTTAATGTCCAGCATTGTTTTTTCCTCCGTATTTCAATGTGTCAGTCAACGATTTCGTAGGGGTTTTCGGGAATCACCAGGGCCATGATGAAGTAGGCCAGGATGCCCGCGCCCCAGAAAAGCCCGATGAGGGCGAACACCACCCGGACGATGGTCGGGTCGATGTCAAAATAATTGGCCAGTCCGCCGCAGACGCCGAGAATTTTCCGGCCGGTGCGGATGCGGTACAGTTTTTTTCCGTTCATGTGTTTCCTCCCATGGCCATCAGGGCATCCAGCAATTTTTGCAGGTCCTCCTGGCCGTAGAATTCCAGTTCAAATTTGCCCTTCCGCTTGCCGTTGACGATCTTCACGCCCCGGCCCAGCCGTTTGGAAAGATTCTTCTCGCACTCGGCCACATAGTCCACAGCCAATGTCACGGGCTTGGGCTTTTCCGCCGGGCGGGTCATGTTTTTGCACAGCAGTTCCGCCTGACGGACGGACAAGCCCAGGGCCGCAATGCGCTGAGCCGCCTGAATCTGCTTTTTCGGGTCTTTCAGACTCAGCACCGCACGGGCGTGTCCGGCGGACAGCTTGCCGTTCTGGACCATTTCCAGAACCTCCGGAGTCAGATTCAGCAGCCGCAGGGCGTTGGCCACGGCGGGCCGGGATTTTCCCACCCGCTCTGCCGCCTGCTCCTGGGTCATGGCGTAATTTTCCATGAGGGACTGGTAGCCCAACGCTTCTTCCACCGGGTTCAGGTCCTCCCGCTGCAGGTTCTCAATCAAGGCCAATTCCATGGTTTTCTTGTCGTCGGCCTCGATGACCACGGCGGGGACCTCCGTCAGGTCCGCCATTCTTGCGGCCCGCCAGCGGCGCTCGCCGGCGATGATCTGATAGTAGCCGTTGCTGCCCTGCCGGACAGTCAGGGGCTGGATAATGCCGTGCTGCCGGATGGACGCTGCCAGGTCCTCCAGAGCCTCCGGGTCAAATTCCCGCCGGGGCTGGTCCGGGTTCGGCTCAATTTTGTAAACGGGCAATACCTTGTAAGGCCCCTCGGCGGTCGCTTCCGGCTGGTCGTCCAGCATCAGCGCCCCGAGGCCCTTGCCAAGGCCCTTCTGTTTTGCCAAATTCCATCTTCCTTTCCTTATAGGATCTCCCGAATTTCCGCCGCCATGTCCAGATAGGCTTTGGCCCCCCGGCTGGACCGGTCATAGGCCGTTACCGGCAGACCGTGGCTGGGGGCTTCCGCCAGCCGGACGTTCCGGGGAATGACTGTGGCGAAGGCTTTTCCGGGAAAATGCCGCCGGACTTCCTGGGCCACCTGGGCGGAGAAGTTGGTCCGGCCGTCGTACATGGTCAGGGCCACGCCGAAAATGTCCAGGCCCGGATTGACTTTTTTCTTCACCATCCGCAGGGTGGACATCAGGTCCGTCAGACCCTCCAAGGCGTAATATTCGCACTGGACCGGAATCAGAATGCCGTCCGCCGCCGCCAGGGCGTTGATGGTCAGCATTTCCAGGCTGGGGGGGCAGTCGATCAGGATCAGGTCGTAGCTGTCCCGTAGCTTTTCCAGGGCGTTTTTCAGCCGATGATGGGGGTCCGGCAGGCTCACCAACTCCACGCCCGCCCCGGCCAGGTCCGCCGAGGAGGGGAGCAGGTCGCCGTAGTCCGTGTGAATGACCGCATCCGCTGCCGGGGTGTCGTTGATGAGCACGTCGTACACGGAGGCTTTCACTTTTCGCTTTTCCACCCCGAAGCCGGAGGTGGCGTTGGCCTGGGGGTCAAAGTCGCAGAGCAGCACCTTTGTCCCCAGTTCTTTCAGTGCGGCGGTGAGGTTCACGGCGGTGGTGGTTTTGCCCACGCCGCCCTTCTGGTTCACCACTGCGATGATTTTTCCCATAGGTTTCTCCTTTGCGTGTGTTTCACGTGAAACATTTCGGTCTCGTCCTGCGGCGTTGTTTCACGTGAAACATTACTTGCCGGATGAAGTGGATTCGCCGGTGCTGGCCGTGGTTTTGAAATTCCGGCCGGTGGGCAGCTTTTCCTCCTCCCGAAGGGAAAGAAACAGGATGGTCAGCGACACCACCAGCAGGAGGGCCAGAGTGCCGATGGCGATGGCCATGCGCTTGGTCCGCATCCGCAGCCGGGAAATCTGCTCGTCCTTGGAGGCCGTCCGGGGACGGGGCTTCACCTGTTTGGGCCGGGGCGGAATGGCCACCGGCGTACCCGGTGCCACCGGGCACTTGTTCATTTCCGCTTGGCAGTCGATGCAGAACACCGCATCCTCCGGAATATTCTTCCCGCAGCGCAGGCATTGCATGGCGATCCCTTCTTTCTCTCGATAAGGATATTGTACAACAGAATTGCCGGTTCGTAAAGGGGGAATTTGAGAATTCAAGCGGAAGGCAAGGGATTCGGTACATCTGAATCAATCATTCCTCCCAATTCATCAAAGCAGCAAAAAGAGGAAGCAACAAACGTCGCTTCCTCTTTTTCCTTACTCGTCCAGGGGGACCTGAATATCCATCAGGCTCTTGCCGATGGTATAGAAGAACACGTTGTCCCGGCCGGGGGCCAGGTCCGTGACCGTGCCACGGGTGGCATACACGGCATAGGAATGGAACAGGATGGGGCAGATAAGCCCTTCGTCCATGACCTTCTTATGGAGATTGTAGTAACTGCCTTGATTGGCCAGGGCATCCTCGCACAGGGCGTAGGCTGCCTCGTTCTCGGCGTTGCCGTAGCACAGCGGCGCATAAAGATAGAAAAACTGCGACAGGTCCATGTTGGCGCTGAGCTTCGTCTGGGCCAGATACAAGTCATAATCCTGCATATTCAGGTAATATTGGTACTCGTAGGCGGTGCTTTCGATCATCGTGACCTTAAAGCCCAGGTCCTCCAACTCCGCTTTGATAAAATTCGCCACCCGCAGTCGCAGGCTGTCGTCCGCATTGACCAGGAATTTCACTTCCGTACCCACCAGGCCGCCGTTGATGACCGCCGCCTTCATTTTCTCCGGCTCATAGACGTATTTGCCGGCCAGATTCCGGTTATAGAATGGGGAGTTTGGGGACGCCGGCAGGCTGGCTGCCAGGGCGAAGCCATGGTAATATTTTTCAGCGATGGTCTCCCGGTCGATCATGTAGGTCAACTGGGATCGGAGGGACGCCTTGGAAAATACCCGGTCCTCATTGAAATTGAAACCCAGGTACAGGAACATCCCGCTTTCCATGTCCCAAAGTTCAAAATCCCCCCGGTAATCCGCATAGAAATCGCTGCCGGGGTCGGCCACCACCAGGTCCACGTTCGCAAACTGGAACTCGTTGCGGATCTGGCTGGGGCTTTCGGCGACCGTCAGGCTCACGGAAGTGGCCGCAGCCGCAAGGTCCTCGCTTTCGCACCACCAGTTGGTCCGGCGGCGCAGCTGCAAGCCGCTGATGCTGTTCTCGAAGAAATAGGGGCCTGCGCCCAGAGGGCGGTCCGAATCCACTTCGCTGGCCTTGATAATCGGAATGTCCATGAGAATGGGCAGGTTTTCAAAAGCCGTGTCCAGCTGCACTACCAAAGCTCCGGCTTCGTTTACGGAAATATCGGAAAAATGGTAGAACCGATTCCGATACATTTCCGTTTCCTGGGCTACCTGATAGCTGGCGTACACGTCGTTCATGGTCACGGCAGTTCCGTCGGAAAAGGTGGCCCCGGGGGCCAGATAAAAATAGTAGGTCATCAGGTCCTCGCTGACGGCATAGGACCCGCAGAGCAGCGGCACGGCCTCGTAATTTTTGTCCACGCCGAACAGGCCCATGTGGACCAGGCTCAGGACCATTTTATTCACATAATTATCGGATTTCAGAGGATTCAGGGAAAGCTGGGGATAATAAACCAGATCCAGCACCTGTTCCGGTTTCTCCTCCGGGGGCCGGGTGTCGGTCAGGTCCGAACCCACCAACGCATCGCCGGTGGGAATATATTCCCCGCCCCGTCCGATCGAGCAGCCGCTCAGCAGCAGACAGGTCGTGAGCAGCAGCGCCAGGAATTTTTTCACACTTTGGCCTCCCTCCGGCACTGGATAAGCGCTCCCTGAGAGCCGCGCTTGTCGCCATTGCGGCGATAGGACCAGAACAGGTCCTCCCGGCAGCAGGTACACAGGCGGCTGACCTCCACATTGCGGACCCCAGCCCGCTCCAGAAGCGCTTTGTTGACACCCTTCAGGTCCACATAGTAGCTGCGGCCCCGGCTGGCGATGAATTCTTCCGCCTGGCCCCCCAGGACCTTCACCATAGCCTCCGGCACGTCGGATTGGGTCTCGAAGCAGCATTGGCCGATGTTCGGGCCAATGGCGGCATGGATATTGGCCGGGTCGGCCCCCAGAGCGGCCATGGCCGCCACGGTTTTCCCGGCAATGTCGGCAGCGGTCCCCCGCCAACCGGCATGGGCAGCGCCAACAATGCCTGTCACCGGGTCGTGGAGCAGAATGGCCGTGCAGTCGGCGGAGAAAACAACCAGGACCACGCCATCATCCGCCGTAACCAGGGCGTCGCACTCCGGGAAGGGGGAACGGGTGATGCCCCGGCCCATGTCCTTGGCGGTGACGGTGCGAACGATGTCCGAATGGGTCTGGCGGGTAGCCGCCACCTGGTCCGGGGTGAAGCCCAGGACCTCGCCCAAAATGGTATAATTGGACAGCACATTTTCCCGGCTGTCTCCACGGGAAAAACCGATATTCAGGCTGGCCAGATGGTCCTTGCTGACGCCGCCCTGGCGGGTGGTGAAGGCATGGGGGGCGGAAATGCCCTCCGCACGCAGGTAAACCAGTGAATCCTGTTCCATCGCAACGATTGCCATAGGGTGTCCTCCTAGTCTGTCTGTAAATGGGTGAAAAGGTCGGGGAATTGCCTACCGACGGTGCCTTGTAGGGGCGACGGCATGCCCCGATGCGCTCGAATTTCATACGCAGAATCGGTATGGCGAAGCCTCCCGGCGTATATGGGGAGCCTCCACTCTGAGCAACCGCCCCCGTACTTCTGAGGAAAGGCTTCCCCTGGAGGGTGGTGCATTGATAGCCCCTACCGCCCCTCATCCGGCCGCTTTGCGGCCACCTTCCCCCAGGGGAAGGCTATTTTTTCGCCTCGCCGGAACTTCAGTAGAGGTATGACTGCCACCGGCAGTCATGTTCATTTCTATTCGCTGCGCGGGGCACAACCC
>UQVA01000028.1 GCA_900544405.1 uncultured Eubacteriales bacterium | reverse complement strand
AACGTGATGCGGCCATCCTCCGATTGCCATACAGTGTTTGGCTGATTACAGGGCTGCCGTATTCTTACCAGCGGATTGGGGCAAGCCGTCATGAATAACATGATTGCCACGAGCAAAATGCAAAAAAATGCCTTTCTCATCGGATTTTCCTCCCTTGCATATGGTGTGGATTTAAATTGTTAAACAGACAAATAGCGCTTCATACTTAAATTCTCCTTGACCGCTTCGAGCCACCCGTGATTATTGGGAATCTTTCGATGTGAGGATAACGCTTGCAATACGATATCCTATCTCAATTAAGCACAGTACAAAAGATTTCATCCCTTCAAGATTGATATTAATGCAGCTTTTTGGGGCTAAGAGAAACATGAAGAGTATCTTAAAACCATATGCGAGGAATATCCACAGAATGCAGATGCTTAAAAAGAGTAATGCACAAGAAATAGATTTTTGCAGTAATTTAATCCGAACCCCAAAAATGCAAAGTAAGAAATTCGATGTCGAATGAATAGCAGCAAAAAATACAGCACTTATAGGCATAGGGGGGCCTGGATAAGTAATTGCGAAGTTTTGAACAAAGAAAACAAAAAGGGATAGCACTTCAACAAAGATAATCGCAATTCGCAATATCCGCGCATCCGTATTATTGAAGGTCATTCTAGACACCTCATTTCGTTTTTCCATGAGCGGTTCGACAATTGGGTAATTACTTTAACTGAGTAGAAAGAAGTCGCAGGAAGGATAAATTTCGATGCAAAGGAAAGAATATCCTTGTAATCGGTATCGGCATGAGACAGTGTTGAAAGTGTGACCTGTGTGCAATTTCTCTTATACAGGTTATATGGCCCGTCACTCTGTTGCATTTCGGATACACTGGAAGAAAAGTCGCCTTGCAAGTAAAGCATATCCGTATATCCCGCTTTGTATTGCCCGCTGGCATTTATTGATTCTAAGTCCGCTTCGCCTTCGTATTCTTCACACCAGGTTAATACCGGGACATCTATACCTAGAACTGAAGCGTATCGCAACCAGTTATCTTCAGTTCCCCAGTAGAAGTGCCACCACGTTCCGTTTTCATCTTGAACTAGAGCACCGACATGACCTGTAAAGTCTTCATCAAATAAGAGAATGGCATCTGTACCTTGGCTATCAACGTATGTTAACGGCCCATTAAGGCAGTAGGCAAACATATTTATTCCCAAGATACCCTGCCCAGTAGATGCGTAAGCATCTGCATTTACGAACCGTCTTGTGGCGGGGTCATAATAGCGGGACTGGAGGTAGTAAAACCCCGTTTCGGAGTCGTAGTAGTACCCTCTGTAGCGAAGCGGGTTTTTCTCGGCCAGGGTGCCAGTGGCTGTGAGGAGCTTGCCGTAGGGGTCATAGGTGTAACTCGCCACGGAGTTGCCGCTGGTGTCCACCAGGCCCATAACGTCGCCCTGCAGGTTGGTGATGTAATAGTAGGTGGTTCCGTCCACCTGCATGGCGTAGGGTTTTCCGGTATTGTCGTAGAAGAAGTTATGGGTCTCAGTGGTCCCGTTGGTCGTAACCTTCTCCTGCAGCAGCTTCCCACTGGCGTAGATGTAGCTGTAAGAGGAGGTCGTTTCGGAATCGATAATTGCACTTGCAGCCTGGGGTTCAATGTCGTAGCTTCCGATGTCGTCTGGAACATCGGCATCTTCCTCCGGTGGAACTGTCTCCTCTGGCACTTCTTCATCCACGACCGGTGGAAGCGTCTCGTCGGTGCCCTCCCCCGCATCCATAGCGGATGTTGGCTTTGTGGGCTGGACTGGAATAACTACGATAGACTCTTTGGCTCCGCAGCGACTGCACTTCTGCGTGTTTGTGGCCCGGTTTACGACCCAAAGATGTCCCAGCTTGGTAACAGTGTTGGTCTTCTGCGTTGCACTGCACTTTGTACAGGTTTCCAGAGTATAACCATCTTCTGTGCAGGTGGGTGCCACGACTTCTGTTTCTTCATAGTTGTGTCCGGTTGGCTCAATGTAGTCAACCGCTCGGACAGCACCACAGGAGCAAGTAACGAGCGTAAATCCTCGCCGGGTACAAGTTGCTGCCACAACCTTATTTACGGTGAACTTATGGGTATGGTAGACCTTTTCCGTGACGGTCTTACCGGTACGGATGCCGTCCAGGTCATAGGTGTAGCCAATGCTGCTCTCGCCGGTATCGCTGCTGCTGGATGCACTGCTCAGCGTCCATCCGCCGGTCCAGCCAAAGGTCCAATCCCGACCGTTGTAGTAGGTGGTGGGATTGCCGCTGCCATCGTATTCGAACTCATGGCCATCAAAGGCCATAAGCAGATCCTTCCAATCCTCGTCATCATAGAGGTAAGTGTGTGTTTGAGCGCCATCTGAAGCGGTAAGAATATTTCCAGCATCGTCATAGGTGAAGGTATAGGTGACTGTACCGTTGGTGGCCTTTATCAGCTGCCCTTGGATGTCATATTTATAGTCCCAATCACCATTGCTAGTCTTTTCGTGGGTAATATTCCCCGCAGCGTCATAGGTAAACTCGCTCGACCATACCACGTTGCTTCCGAATTGTGCAACATATTTTTTAATGCGAGTCGTTTCATTCCCGCTGGTGTCCTGTTCATATGTGTACGCCTGGCTGGCCTTTCCACTGTCCATTCTGGTCAGGCGTTCAAGGTCGTCATAGTGGAACTCCAGCTCATCGCCGATTTCATTCCGCATTCCGATCAGGAGTCCTTCTGCATATCTTGCAGGAGCCTCATCGTATGCGTATTCTCGCCAATGGGTTTTCCCGTCAACAGTCCAGTATTGGTCTTCGACCTGCCCAGCAAGGTTGTAACTCTGGCCGGTGGTCAGGATCTCCTTACCGTCCTGCAGAACCGTGCATTTTGTCAGCCGGTCCAGACCGTCATACAGATACTGAATGGTCCGACCGTCGCTGTCCGTCACACTGCTCAAGCGGCTGTCCTCATTATAGCGGTAGGTTCTCGTCTTGCCATCCGATGTCGTCCGGGTAGTCACCCGGTCCCGGTTGTCATAGGTGAAGGACACGGAAGCCCCGTTGCCATAGGTCTGCTTGGTCAGGTTGCCGTTGCCAATGGCATACTCGTACTTGGCCAGCGTCCGGCTGCCCACCTTCAACTCCGTCATCCGTCCGAAGGAGTTGTAGACGAAGCTGTAATTTTGGGTAGTGCTGCCGGTCCTGCGGCTCAGTTCGGACAACTGTCCTTTGGTATAAGTATATACCACCCCGGAGCCATTTGCAAGAGAAGTATGCTCGATTCTGCCAAAAGAATCGTAGGCGTTATAAGTGGTGTTTCCCAAAGCGTCTGTGACGCTCTCTGGCAGTGCCAGCATTTTGCTCAGTTCGCCGGAATAGCCGTACTTTACCGTTGCCCCAGCATTGTCGGTCACGGAGAGCAGCCGGTTGCCATTGGCATCGTACTGGGCACTGCTGGTCATGGTCAGGCTGCCGCCTTTGAGGGAGGTATTGGTCACGTTGCCCTGGGCGGAGTACGTCATGTTCTGGGTCACATGACCGTCGGTCACAGAAGTCAGATTGTGCTTGCTGTCGTATTCATAAGTGTAAGTGCCATATCCGCCGGTCACGGTCTTGATTTTCAGGCCCAGGCCATCCTCATCATAATAGTAGCCGGAATCCTTGCGGCTGTCCTTCAAAAAATAGTGTTCGGTGCCGTCACCGTCGGTATAGCGCAGGTACTCTCTGCCGCCAATGATCTGAGATGCCAGCGTCTGCACACAGTCCAGCGTCCAGCCGGAGCCGAAATCCATTGCAGAGCCATGAGGCAGATAGGCAGAGGAGCTGTTGACAAAATAGTCAGAGTTATAAACCAGGTTTACGGAGAAAGGATTCGCCGTGGAGGCGTAGGATGCCACTTCTTTGACGACCTTCAGCTGGCCGGTGGCGTCTGCCAGATAGGCCGTACCGGCGTGGCCTGCGCCCATGGTGTTGTAGGTGTAGTAATGGTGCTTGATGGATTTTTCAGCGAGGGGCTTGCCGTACTGCGTCCGATAGTCATTGCGAAGCCATGTTAAATACTGCGTGATTTGGATGCCCGAAATTCCGCTCAGCAGCAACTCTTCAAAATGCGGGCGCATGACCTTCAAAATGTTGGTGTACATGGCAACCGTAGAAGGGCGGTGGGAGCCGTCACGAACGCAAAGAGGAACCCAAACTTCATCTACGAACTGACCGAAGGTATAATCGGTCTTGCGCCCTTCTTGTTGCGCCTTTTGGCGTTCAAAGGCTTCCTTTTGCTCTGCCTCCCAAACCGCCGCCACCCGCTGTGCTTCTTTCCTTGCCTTTGCAGGGGTCATGTCCTCAGGAGGATTCCAACGCATTGCCTTTGAAATTTGCCTGCCGTTTTCATCACGTCCCAAACACACACGAATCTTGTATGAAAGATGTTTGCCTCTTGTCCCTTCTTCTTCAATAGATGCCATAACTTCTTCCTTCCCACAGTAAGAAAGAAGAAATTGAGAAGGTCTGTTGTCCATTTGTTGTCCAAGGTGAAAACACCCAGCACAAAACAGGCTGAAAAGTATAGAAGAACACTCGATTTCAAGTGAAATCGAGTGTTCTTTGGTGGAGATAAGCGGGATCGAACTGCTGACCTCTTGAATGCCATTGACGGCCGCGGCAGCGTCCGTCAGGGGCAAGCGCTCCAAAAGGAAAAACCTTTGAAATACAAGGGCTTTTTGCTCATTTGCCCGTTTCGCACACTTTACTTTTCTGCTTCATGTGCGCTTGAATTTTTGAATAGATTGCGTGTTTGTGGGGCTGCTTACAGCCCCATTTCTTTTACCCTGCGATAGAACGTGTTGGGCTTCAAGCCTAGCTCTTTCATGGCGGCGGTGGCGGTGATTTCGCCCGCCCGCCACTTTTTGCAAAGGGCTTTCATTTGCGCCCCGTCATAATCAATGGGCTTGCGGCCTTTGTATTTGCCCTCGCTTTTGGCAATTTCGATTCCCTCGCGCTGCCGCTCCAAAATGTTTTCCCGCTCCAATTCGGCCAGAGCGCCGAACACAGTCAGCATGAAACGCCCCTGCGGGGTGGTGGTGTCGATATTCTCTTTCAGGCTGACGAACTCCACGCCCTTTTCGGTCAGCTCTGACACAATGGAAAGCAAGTCCCGCGTGTTTCGTGCGATTCTGGAAATGCTTTCGACTACTACGGTATCGCCCGCCCGGACGAAAGCCATCATTTCCTTAAAGGCGGCGCGGTCTGTGTTCTTGCCGCTTGCCTTGTCCACAAATACCTTTTCGGCGTTCTGCTCTTCTACCATTTTCAGCTGACGCGCTTCGTTCTGCTCGATGGTGGAGCAGCGCACATAGAAAACCCGCATTCCAAAAGCCTCCTTGCTTTATCTGCTTTTATTCTATCACAAATCCAGAAGTATGTCAATAGGATATATTCACAATTTGAAATATTTTAAAAATTATGATATAATATATGTGAAACAGAAAAGCAAGGGGACTTCCATTGTCATTGGGCTATACCCTAATGAAACGGATAGGAAAAGGAGCGGGACACGCGCCCCGCTCCGTGGATATGTAGGAATCACAGACCAAGCAGCTGCTTTTTCTTCGCGTCAAATTCTTCCTGCGTGATAACGCCGCTGTCAAGCAGTTCTTTGAACTTCTTGAGTTCGTCTGCATCGTACTTTCCAGAATTAGCTGCTTGCTCATTGTAGTTCGTCTTGTTCTGCCTATCAATGAGTAATCCACTAATAGCACTTTGAACTTCATCTCTGTTTTCCAGCATATTAAACTTAATTGCACCAGATGAGGTTGTCACCGCAATTCCGCGAAAAGCGGATGTTCCAACAGCCGAAATTGAATCTAAAGGCAAATCAACACGTTTTCCAACAGCATTGATACCATATACCCTTTTATCGGAAACAGTTATCTCAATCTTTGACCAGTTTTTATAGATGATATATCCAATGATTACGAAAATCACAACGCCAATAGCAACAAAAGGCAATCCACCATCACACCGGATAGATTTCGAGATTGCTTCACCCCATGATATGGTTCTTGTAGTCCGCGTTCCAGCCGGCGAAATATATGCATAACTTCTATAGCTATTAACTGAATACAGGAAGTAAGACAATAATGCAACTATTCCAGCAACTATAAATCCAACAAATATGCTGATGCTGGATTTTCTCTTTCCTTTAATAATGATTTTTTCATCCATTGATGATCAACCTTTCTGTGATAAGTTTTCAACCGCAATACGGATATTTGCGGGAACACCCTTCATTTGAACATACTTTGACACGGAGGATGGGCTGCGCCCTATTTCGTTCGCCACAGCGGTATAAGTGCCTAATTGCCGATATAACCGCTGCATTTCGATGATTTCCTCCGGCGTAATTCTTGGCGCGCCCATATTACTTGTCCGCCGCTTTCTTACCGCCGTCTTTCTTGGGCTTATCAGCAGTTTTCAAGCAGTTGTCGCTGTTCGCCATGCACTCTTTCCACACGTCATCTACAAAGGACTTGAAGTTCTTTTTCTTGCTTTCATCGCCGGAAATGTCCATAACCATTTTGTTGTAAGCCTCTAACTTTTCACGATAGTTCCACGGCAGGGTGATGGTTTTCTTGTCAGTATCGAGAATAACGCGCATAATCCATTCCTCCACAATAAAAAATGTGCAAAACACGCGCCTCGCACCGTTTGCACAACCCATTATATATATATATATATATATATTGTCAAGGATTTTCCCGAAATTTCTTGAAAAATGCAGAAAATTATAACGTGAACGTGTGAAAACAGCGTATGCCGTGTGATTTCAACGCGATTTTCTCGGATTTCTCATAATAATCAAGCGAAATACAACGGAAACGGTGAAAAACAGCGCGTTTTCGTGTCCAACTTGCCCACGCGGAACCGCCAAAAGAGAAAACGCGCCGCGACTTCCCGAAATATAGCCCGCCACCCCTTTTTCATCGTGCTTTCATTCAGCGTTCTTTCTTTGATACAGTATAAAAAATATGATATAATATACTTAGAAAGTTAAGAAAACCATACTTTCAAATATAGATTTGTATAGAAAGGAGACGCAAAAATGGCGAATATTCAAAAGGACATTCTGTTTGACCATTTCATCAGCGGCATGGAAAAGGAAATGCAGGCAACGCTTAGAATGATGTATCTGAATAGCTGCAACATTGATGAAGCAAACCGCCGCCGGGAAATGGAGCAAATGAAAGAAGAAATCGTGCAGGACGTACTTTCCCACATTTCCGCCACGGTGGACGTGTCAGAGATTTTTGACGCAATCGACGGCCTGAATGAGAAAATCGAAAGCCTCGGAAGATAATACATCATCGGCGGGAGGGGCTTTCCCTCCCAGCCGTTCCAATAGAGAAGGAGAAAACGGAGAATGCCGAACACAGTACCAAATCAACGGCTGATAGCCATACACAGAGAACGCGCTGCGTCTGACTTCCTCGGTATCAAAAACAGTCATTGGCAAGCTGCGGCGCGTGACCTTGGCGCACACGCGCTCATGCTTTACTTATACTTCGCGTCCAATGCCAACGGCTTTACGCTTGCGCTCTCGCCCGCTGCCATACGGCAGGCGGTGGGAATGCCGCAGTCTACATACCGCGACCAATTTACAAAACTGATAGACAAGGGCTATCTTGTGCAGCGCGGGGAAAGCAATACCTATGATTTCTATGAAACACCACAACGCGCCACGCATACAGAGAAAAACGACTTAGAAAGCGATACGGTTGACGGCTATGACTTTACGGCAAACGCTTTTGAAGCGCCGCAAGCCGTAAATAATGACACGGCAGAGGACAGAGAAATAAATATAAATATTACAGATAATATAAATAGTTTCGGCGTGGAGAAACAAGTTTCTCCCACGCCGTCAGAACGGAGGTTTGAATTTTAATGACAGCAGCGGAAATGCTGGACAGTCTGAACGCAGTCTATACGCAGATACGGGCAGACCAAAAGAAAGAGGAATATGATGATATTCTCATTGCGGCGGAGGAATTAGCGTATTTCCTCCGTAGTGAATTGGGGGTCAATCCTTTTGCTTATGGAGCAATCAAGGATGAACCATTTGTTTTCTGATAAAACGCAGTAGGAGCGGGAGGTTTGCACTTCCCGCTCCGTTTTCGTTGTCTGACAGATAAATACCGCCGCCACACACGCGCCCCGTGTAAAGCCGTCAGCGGCCTTTGGCGCTCATTTTGATTTTTGCGCTGCCCGCTTTCATTTGCGCCAGTGGGGAAAAGTTGTCGTAGTTCTTCGTCAAATCCGCGTCGTAAATGGCGCAATAGTGCTTCGTCATGGCGAGGGTGGAATGTCCAAGGAGCTTTTGGAGCGTAAACGCGTCCCCGCCGCAGTCAATCAGATATTTCCGCGCGAATGTGTGGCGGAACAGGTGGATAGAAGTCTTTTGCACCCCGCGCCGCGTGTTGTATCTTGCGATAGATTGCCGCAAGCCGTTTTCTGTGAGCTGTGTTCCCGTTTCTGTGCAAAAGAGATAATCCGTAGGCTCCCCGCCACGGTAGCGCCCATACTCCCGCAGAATGGCAATCACGGGGCTGCAAAGGGGAATGACCTGCGCCTTTCTGTTCTTCGTGTGGCGGTAGAACACAACGCCGCCGTCCAAATCCACGTCCCGAATTTGTATCGCCCTGACCGTCGCGGCGCGGCTCCCGCAGTTCAAAAGAAAATTGATAATCACCCAGTCCCGATATTCTGCAAAGGTTGTCTTGCGAATGTCGGGCTTTTTCAGAAGCGCAGTCAGCTCCGCGTCCGAATAGGTTTCCTTTACCGTTTCCTCGGCCTTGTACAGGGGGATATTCAGACGGGTCATCCCCTGCTCATTGCACCAAGAGAAAAAGGATTTCAGAACCCGCGTGTAGCTGTTGATACTGTTTGGAGAAAGCCCCGCGTCCCGCATGGAAACAATCATAGCGTCCAAATCTGCCTTTTGGAGGGCGGCAATGTCCGTTCCCATGTCCAAGTGCCGCGCCACGGCTTTCCATTGGGAAGAATAGCTTTCCAGCGTCTTTTCCGCAAGCCCTTTTGCCCTGCGGGAAAGGAGGAAATCGGCAAAGGTTTCGTCCAATGTGGCGGTGCAATTCAACCTGATTTTCTTCATTTACCTGACCTCTTGATTTTCAAAATTTCCATCAAAAATCAAGCGCACAGGTGCCTTTTGCAAATCCCCCGAATTTCTCACTTTTGGAAAAGAAAAAACCTTGAAATCATATGATTTCAAGGTTTTTCTTGTGCCTCAGCGCACATTTGGTGGAGATAAGCGGGATCGAACCGCTGACCTCTTGAATGCCATTCAAGCGCTCTCCCAGCTGAGCTATACCCCCATATTCGGTTTTTTGACCGGCTGTCCCAGACAGCTTCTGTATTATAGCACACCTTCCGGAAATGTCAAGCACTTTTTTCGGATTTGTCGAAAAATTTTGAAAACATTTTTTGTAGCTGCTCCGGCGGTCAGGGCCGGAGCAGCAGGCCCAGCAAATTGGCATCCGTCAGGGCCTTTTCGCTATAGGCCCCGTCCAGAATGGCATCAATGTTCTCCGGGTCGTTCTCGATCTCCTTGGAATAAAGCTGGGCCGTCTCCGTCAGGTCCCCGCCCAGAAAACGAATCGTCAGGCAGGACAGGACCACCAGCTTGGCCCGTGCCCAGATTTCCCCGTCGGACACGGCCTGGAGCCAATAGCGGTCCAGAAAATACCGGGCCAGGCGGCCATGGGCATCGGTCCAGGGGACGGGCATGGGTGCCTCCAGCCGCTGCCGCCACGCTTTCGTGAGGATTTCCAGAGATTTGTAAAATTCCAGCACCGGAGCCAGTTCCCCCGGTCCGGCCAATTCCCGTGCCGTATCCAGCGCCGCCTCCGGGTCCAAATCCGGAACCGTTTCCCCGGCGCAGAGGGCATCCTCCGCTTTTCCTGCGAAAATCAGCAGCGCAGCCAGCCGCTCCCCCACGGAAAAGCGGCTATCCTCCAACAAATCACGGGCCTGCTCCCGGCTCCGGACCAGAAAGCCCAAATCTCCCTCCGCTTCCGGGACCCAACGGCCCGGCGCTTCGGTGAGGATGAGCCGGGCGGCCTCCGGGCAGGACAATTCCAGAGCGTGTTCCGTGAAGCCCTCGTATTCATGGGTGAGCCGAGGGAACGTCCGGCAGACATGGCACAGGGCCTGCTCCCCCAATTCCGCCTGAATACGGCACAGGCCGTCCTGCCGCCACATGGGGCAGCGGCCGGAAGTTTGGGCCAGAACCGTTCCGTCCTCCGTGTCCTTCAAAGCGGCCCGGAGGGCATCCCCCAGTTCCCCCGGCAAGGCCCGGTAACGCTTCGCCGAATCCGGGTCCACGTCTACGTCCCATTCCTGGCAGCAGCTGTCCGGGCAAGCCCCGGCCAGGCAGCGGAATCGGTCATAATAGGCCGGGAAGAAGTCTTTCATGCGTCCTCTTCATCCGGGGTCAGGGCGTAAAGCTCCGTAGCCGCATCCCGCAGAGCGCTCTTGCCCTGGAGAATGGCGGTCTGCAGGGCGCTGAGCTGGGTGCTGACGCTGCCCAAGGTCTCCTCCATCTGGGAGCCTGCCTCCTCCACCTTTGCCGTGGCATCGGCCAGAATGGCGTTGGCCTGGTTGCACAGCTGGGCGGCCCGCTGACGGGCGGCACGCTCGGTGCGCTCGGCCCGGCGATAGGCTTCCAGTTCCGCCTGAGCGTTCTCAGACAGAGCCGGGGCCGGCTCCCGGGCGTTCAGGGCCGCCACCTGGGCTTCCAGTTCTGCAATGCGGGCCTTGGCCTGGATCAGGGCTTCGGTGTCCTCCACCGGGGCAGCAGCCGTCTCCGCAGGGGCCGCCTCCGAAGCGGGCTGGGCCTTCAGCCGTTCGATCTCCTCGTTGGCCGCGTCCAGCTGGGCCTTCATCTGGCTCAGGTCCGACACATGGCGGTTGGTCAGAAATTCGATGTAATTCACCACATCCTCCCGGTTGAAGCCGTTGAGGGCAGAGCGGAAATTCAGATTGGTTGACATAAGTTTCCTCCTATCCGGGTCAGGAAAGGTCCCCACCCAAATCGCAGTATTGTGGATTGAAATTCGGGGCAAAAAGTGCGCCAGAGCGCTGCAGGTCCAGGGTATTCTGGGCCAGGCACCGGTCAAAATATATACAAAGCTCTCCCCAGCGACCGCCCTTCAGCATGGTCAGGGTCTCCGATACCGGCATGGCGGCCTGGGTGCGGGCAGCTTCCATACGGAGATACTTTTCAAACTCGCCGCAGGCCTTTAAACCGTCGTACTCCTCGTGAAAGGCCATCCAGATATGGGTAAAGGATGTGTTCAGCACCCGCTCCGCCATCTCCAGCTCCCCGCAGAGGATCATGGCCGGACACAGCTCGGACCGGTCCGGCGTTTCCTCCGGATACTGGGCCGCCTCCAGCTTCCGACTCCATTCCAGCAGCCGGGACTGGGTGGTAACGGTATCCAGCACCACAAAGCCCACGGAAAGCATCAGGTCACACTGATTGGCAAATCCCTGATAATCCCCGGAGACATATCGGTCCCCCACCAGATTTTCGGGGTAAAAGGGGATCTGGGGCGTACGAAAATAAGAAGGGTCTGCATACATGGACCGGAGCCGAAATTCCAGTACCGGGGCGCGTCTGCGCCATTGGAGAAATTCCGGGGAGGAATGGCTCAGGTAGCCGGTTCCGGGAGCGGAAAGCTCCTGATAGACCCCGTCCCCCAGGCAGCGGGCATACCCTTTTCCGCAGCGGGAAAAGCCCATCCGGGCGCACACGGAAAAGAATTCGTCCACGGTCATTGCGATGCAGCCTCCCATTTGGCGCAGTTTTGTATAGTATAACGCATTTCCCCCTCCGGCGCAAGGTTTTTCCGCAAATTCCGCCCCGCTTTTGTTTTCTGGGTAGAAAAAGCACAGCCCCGGCGTTCGGGACTGTGCTTTTTCTGAAAAAATTCCTTAATTAAAGAGAATCGCATCGTCGGCGGTGAAGCCTTCCAGAGAGTTTTCCCGGACCTGAATGCAGACATATTCGATGCCGCTGTCCGCCGCTGCAGAGAACTGCCGCTTGGCAGCAGGCGCAATACGCAGCCAGTCTCCGGCGGTGAGGGCCACGGTCTCCCCATCGATGGTAACGGTCCCCCGGCCGGAGAAGATGCCGTATATTTCCTCGTTCTGCCGATGGGCATGGACAAAAGGCACCCCAGCCCCGGCGGGCAACCGGTTAATGCTGATCTCTGCGCCGGTCAGGCCCAGGCGGTCGTGGAGTTCTACCCGGCCCTCGCTGCCGGTATTGACTTTTTCATAATGTTTCATAAGGATTCCCTCCCGGTGATATTGGCGGCTTCCCGCCGCCTATGCACAGTCTAACACCTTTTCCCAGAAAAACCAGTACGCACTTTTTTATAACTATATACTTTTTTCGGAATGTGTGGTATCATCAGGAAGTGAGGTGATCTCCATGAAAACACGAGCCGAATTGCCTGCCTGTCCGGTGGCTACCGCCGTATCGCTAATCGGTGGAAAATGGAAGCTGTTGATTTTGCGGAACCTGAAGGCACGGCCCTGGCGCTTCAATGAACTGCTGCGGGACCTGGATGGCATCTCCCAGAAGGTGCTGACGGACAGCCTGCGGCAAATGATAAACGACGGCCTTGTTTACCGCCACGACTACCAGGAGTTGCCGCCCCGGGTAGAATACGGGCTGACGGACCTAGGCCGAGCCATGCTGCCCATCATCTATGCGCTGGAAAATTTTGGAAATTATTACAAGTCCGTGCTGAAAAATAAAGAAACAGGCATGACCTAGGTCACGCCTGTTTCGGAAAAATCTCACCCGCAGGCGATATTCGCCTGCATTTTTTACCCCCGCATGATGCGGCGGCGGGCAATGTTGATGGGTCCTTCCTGCATGTGGTTGATCCAGCTAAGGCTCTTGCCGCAGCCGAAGGCCACGCAGGATTCCGGGTCGTCGGCCATGGTGCAGGCAATGCCGGTCCGCTCGGAAATCAGCATTTCCATGCCCCAGATCTGGCTTCCGCCGCCGGTAAGGGTAATGCCGTTCTCCGAAATGTCGCTGACCAATTCCGGGGACGTTTCTTCCAGCACGGACAGCACCTCGTCGGCGATCTGCCGGGCAGGACGGCGCAGGACTTCGTAGACCTCCGAGGACAGCAGGGTCAGTTCTCTGGGCACGCCGTTCTTGGCGTCCCGGCCCTTCACGTTCATGCTGATGTCCTCCGGCCGGGGGTACACGGAGCCGATCTGAATTTTCACGTCCTCCGCCGTGGTCTGGCCGATGATGACCCCGTGACGGCGGCGGACATACCGGGCGATGGTCTCGTCGAACACGTCGCCTGCGATGGTCAGCGAAGAAGATGCCGCCACGCCGTTGAGACTCAGCACGGCAATATCCGTGGTGCCGGCCCCCACGTCCACCACCATGTGGCCGTTGGGTCCCTGGATGTCCAATCCCGCACCCAGGGCCGCCGCCAGGGGTTCTTCGATCAAATACACCCGCCGGGCACCGGCCTCGATGGCCGCATTGATAACGGTCCGCTCCTCCACCTCCGTCACGCCGCTGGGCACACAGATGACCACACGGGGCTTGGGGGTAAAGAGACCGGTTTTCGTGGCCTTGCGGAACAGGGTCTGCAAAAGCCGCACGGTCATTTCATGGTCGGAGATCACGCCGCCCTGCAAGGGCCGCATGGCCACCACATTGCCGGGGGTCCGGCCCAGCATATTCCGGGCGGCGGAGCCTACCTGCAAAATTCTGCCTGTATTTTTATCCACGGCCACCACCGACGGCTCCCGGACCACGATGCCCTTGCCGTCGGCGTAGATGAGCACGTTGGCCGTACCCAGGTCCACACCCAGATCGTTGGAGAAAAACTGCATATTCGTCACCTAACTTTTCTTTGATTCCCGGCCTGCCGCCGCCACGCAGCCGCAGACCACTTCCTTGGCCCCGGCGCTGAGCAGCTCCCGGGCGCACTCGCTGACGGTAGCGCCGGTGGTAATGATGTCGTCCAGCAGCAGTATCCGCTGGCCCTCCACACTGACGCCCTTCCGGAGGCCGTAAGCCCCCAGCACATTGGCCCGGCGTTCCGCCGCACCGTGAATGCCGGATTGGGGCGGGTTGTGCCGCAGCTTCCGCAGCACAGGCTCTGCCTCCCGGCCCAGTTCCTTTGCAGCGGCCCGGGCCAGCAGCTCCACCTGGTCATAGCCCCGGCGCAGCTTCCGCCGGCGGCTGATGGGCACCCAGGTGATGCGGTCGTAGGTCCAGTCCTCCTCCAGGAGGGTCATGGCCAGCAGGCGGCCGTAGCTTTTGGCGTAGCTTTCCCGTCCGCCGAACTTATAGCGCAGGAGACTTTCCCGTACGTTACCTTCATAATACCACAAAGCCGTCCAGCTTGCAACAAAGGGAATGGTCTTTTTTCCGCCGTGATAAGTTTCCAGGCCCATGCGGCAGGTCCGGCACAGGTCCTGTTCGCCCTTTTCAAGCACTTTCTGGCAAAGCACGCACTTTTCCGGGAACAGCAGGTCCCACACCCGGCTCAGCATTTGGTTTTCCCCTGAAGCCGCAGCTTCAGCCCCGTGTAGCGGCGGCCCACTTTGGCGTTGTTGACCATGGCCCCCACGGTGTCCTCCCGGCCCACCAGGATCAGCAATTCTCTTGCTCTCGTCACGGCGGTATAGAGGACGCTCCGGTTCAGAAGATAAGGCGAGCCGCCCCAGCAGGATAGAATCACCGCCCGGTACTCGCTGCCCTGGCTCTTATGGACCGTGATGGCATAGGCCGGTTCCAGTTCTTCCAGCATGGTGAAGTCGTATTCCGCCGCCCGGTCGTCGAACACCACCCGGACCAACTCCTGCTCCAGCTCGATGGCGGTAATGACGCCGATGTCGCCGTTGTAAATGCCGCTGCCTACGGCGGTGCCGTCGGTCTTTTTCCAGGGGATGTCATAATTATTCCGAATCTGCATGACCCGGTCCCCTTCCCGGAAGGCAAAATCCCGGTATTTCCGCTCTTTTTTGTCGGGAGAAGCCGGATTCAGGGCATTTTGCAGCAGCACGTTCAGGTTTCCCGTCCCCACGCTTCCCTTTCGGGTGGGGCTCAGGACCTGAATTTCCCCGGAGGGGATGCCCATATTCTTCGGCAGACGGGTGGCGCAGAGGCCTGCGATCGTTGCCCCCACCTCCTGCTCGGACCGGCAGGGCAGGAAGAAAAAGTCCCGCTTCCGGTCCCGCAGGTCCGGCATCTGGCCTTGATTGATGCGGTGGGCGTTCATAACAATGAGGCTTTCCCTTGCCTGCCGGAAAATCTCCGTAAGCCGGACGGTGGGCAATGCCTCGCTGCGGAGCATATCCCCGAAGGGGAAGCCCGGCCCTACCGGGGGCAGCTGGTCCGGGTCGCCCACCAGAATCAGTCGCTTTCCCGCCGGGATGGCGTGGAGCAGCTGGCTTAAGAGCGAAATATCCACCATGGACATTTCGTCCACCACGATGGCTCCGGCCTTCAAAGGGTTGCTTTCGTCCTTGGCAAAGTACATCATGCCGGTATTGGGGTCGATGCCCGCCTCCAGCAGCCGGTGGATGGTGCTTGCCTCCCGGCCCGTGACCTCCGTGAGCCGCTTGGCCGCACGGCCCGTAGGGGCCGCCAGCTGGCACTCCACCCCCATCTGGTCAAAGAGGGACAGGATGCCGTTGACGATGCTGGTCTTGCCGGTGCCTGGGCCGCCGGTGACCACCAGCACGCCACAGGAGGCTGCATCCCGGATGGCCTGCTCCTGTTGTGCGGAGTAGGTAAGGCCGCTTTCCGAAGCGGCAATGCGGACCATTTTGTCCAGGTCCGGCGGGGTCTTTTTATGGTCGGCGGCAAATTGCAGCAGCCGCATGGCGGTATAGGCCTCCGCCTCCGCCAGCTCCGGCAGATAAATAACCGGAATGCCCGCCAATGTCTCCGGAACCACCCGTTCCCCCTCCGCCAGCCGGTCCAGACCGGCGTTCACCGTGTCCACGTCCACACTCAGAAGCTGGGCCGTGGCCGCCGCCAGCTTTTCCTTGGGCAGGAAGCTGTGTCCGGCGGTGAGATTGTAGCGCAGTTCAAAGAGGATGCCCGCCTCCACCCGGCGGCGGTCGTCCCCCGCCACGCCGAGAGAAATGGCGAACCGGTCCACGGCTCCGAAGGAAGCGTCCAGCCCCTCCTCCATGAGAAGATAGGGGTCGTCATAGAGAAGGTCCGTGGCTCCCTCGCCGTACATTCGGTAGACCCGAACCGCCAGCTGAGCATCCAAGTCGTGCTGGGCGAAAAATTCCATGAGCCGCCGGACCCCGGTCCGCAGCCGGAATTCCTCCCCGATGGCCTTGGCCTTGGCAGGGGAAATGCCGGGGACCTGAGCCAGCTGCTCCGGCTCCCGCTCCATGATTTCCAGGGTCTTTGCCCCGAAGCGGCTGACGATGCGCCCGGCGGTCTTGGGTCCGATGCCCTTTACCGCCCGGCCGGACAGGAAGGCCAGAATCTGGCTCTCCGTCTGGGGCAGGAGCCGTTCCAGAAATTCCGCCTCGAACTGCCGCCCGTAGCCGGAGTGATTGCCCCACCGGCCCGTGACCATCAGCTGTTCCCCCACGCTGGGCATGGGGATGGTTCCCACCACTGTAACGGTATTGCCGTCCTGGGCGGCCAGCCGCAGCACGGCATAGCCGTTCTCATAATTCTGGAACACCACCGCACTGATGGTCCCCTGCAAAATTTCCATTTCCGTATCGTTCACGTTCCGCTGCTCCCCATAAAGTTCTTTTCTTTATAGTGTACTATAAAATCTTCTTTTTGGAAAGCCCCTTTTCGGACATTTCCATCGGAGTGTTACCATTTTGAATATTTTATAAATTCTCCATGTCCACACCTTGAATTTCGGGTGAAAATGCGATATACTAACGGCGTAATTTGAGTTCGGCAAGGTGCTGGTGGAACACGATGAAAAATGTCACCCTTCTGGTTTGGCTCACGCAGCTGGGCCTTTCCGTAGCGCTGCCCCCGGCGGGGTTTATTTTTCTGGCCGTGTGGCTGCGGGATTCCTGTGGCTGGGGCGGCTGGGTGCTGTGGGTCGGCATCGTTCTGGGCGTGGTAGGCGCAGCGGACGGATTAAGAACGTCCCTGAAAGCCATGGAGCGCATGAGCCGGGACAAAAAGAAGGATGGGCCGCCTCAGGCCGCTTCCTTCAACGACCATGACTGACGGAGGCGAGCATTTGGATTCCCGAAAGATCGTATTCAAGGAGACCGCCATTGTGGCCGTGGGCGAGGTGCTGGGCATCGGAGTGATGCTTGGAATTTACGCCCTGCTGCACCGGTTTTCCGGCCGGGTGGCGTACAGCGCCGCTCTGGGCGGGGTGCTGGCCCTGCTGAACTTCTTCCTGATGGCCGTTGGCACCAGTCTGGCAGCAGACAAGGCCGAGGCCCAGAACGTAAAGGGCGGACAAGCCGCCATTCAGACCTCTTATCTCCTGCGGCTGGTGGGATTGGTGGTCATTCTCTTTGCCTGCGCCAAAAGCGGGTATTTTGAATTGCTGCCCCTGCTGCTGCCGCTGCTGTTCGTACGCCCGGCCCTGACCCTGGGCGAATTTTTCCGAAAAAAGGAGGAGAAAACGCCGTGAATGTGAATGTTACCGGCGCATACATCTACTTTGAGATCCCCATTTTCGGCGGGATCGCCGTGACCCAGACGGACCTTTCCCTTCTGGTGGTGACCATTCTTCTCTCCCTGGCTGCCTATTTCCTGGGCAGGGACCTGAAAAAGCGCCCGGGCGGTGCGCAGGTGCTGGTAGAGAAGGCCGTGACCACCCTGCGAAATCTGGTCTCCGACACCATGGGGCCCCACAACGTGGGCTGGACCCCCTACATCGGCACGGTGTTTTTGAGCTCCATCTGCGGCTCCCTGATCGGCATGCTGGGCATTTTCCGCTCCGCCACCGCTGACCTGAGCGTGCCACTGACCTGGGCCGTGATGACCAGCGTCATCATCTGGTACAATTCCATCAAACGCAACGGCTTCCTGGGCTGGCTGAAGGGCTTCACGGAGCCGGTGGTGGTCATGACCCCCATGAACCTCATCTCCGAAGTGGCTCAGCCCGTATCCATGGCCTTCCGTCACTTCGGCAACGTGGCCGGCGGCGGTGTGATCACCAGCATCCTCTATACGGCCCTGGGGCTGGCCTCCACGGCGCTTCTGAATCTGGTGTCCTCCACCATTGTGGTCCCCATCGTGGTGCTGGCTCTGGGCGTTCTGCTCTTTGTGCTTGGCAGAAAGCAGAAGAAAACCGTCCGGTGGGTATTCGGCATCGTTTTCTTCGTCATCGGCGTTCTCGGGCTGCTGCAATACACCAGCATTCTTTCCGGTGTGCCGATCCTGCAGTTCGGCATTCCCGCCGTGCTTTCGGTCTATTTCGACCTGTTCTCCGGCTTTGTCCAGGCCTTTGTGTTCTCCCTTTTGAGCATGGTCTACATTGCCGGCGCCTGCCCGCCTCCCGAAGAAGCGGCCCAGGCTTAACTCTTTCGGAAATTCTCAAATTTCAAATACACAAATCAACTTTAGGAGGAATTTCATTATGGAACACGCAATTTTGAAGGCAGCTTGCGCCATCGGCGCCGGACTGTGCATGGGCATCGGCGCTATCGGCCCGGCTCTGGGCGAAGGCAACGCCGTAGGTAAGGCTCTGGAGGGCATGGCCCGTCAGCCCGAATCCGCCAGCACCCTGCGGACCAACATGATCCTGGGCTGCGCCATCACCGAGACCACCGGTATCTACTCTCTGCTGATCTCCTTCCTGATCCTGTTTGCCCTGAAGTAAGATCCCCTTTCCCAAATTTTAGAAAGGAGCAACGCAAATGGGAGAATTTGAAGCACTTTTGGGTGTCAATCCCTGGACTGCCCTGTTTGCTCTGGCCAATTTTCTGTTTCTTTTCTTCATGCTGCGGAAGTTTCTCTTTAAGCCGGTGATGAAAATGATCGATGACCGGCAGAAAGAGATCGACGACCTCTACAAAGACGCCGAGGACGCCAAAAAGGACGCCCAGGCCAAGCAGCAGGAATATGACCGGAAGCTCTCCGCCGCCCAGCAGACCAGCGAGCAGCTGGTCCGGGAGGCTGTGGCCCGTGGTCAGAGCCGGGAAGAAGAAATTCTTCGCCAGGCCAACGCCCAGGCCAGCGCCATGATGGACAAGGCTGCCGACGATATTGCCCGGGAAAAGAAAAAGGCCGTCAACGACGCCAAGGACGAGATCAGCGTCATCGCCCTCTCCATCGCCGGAAAGGTGGTGGGCCGGGAGCTGAACGACGCAGACCACGCCCGTCTGGTGGACGGCTTCATCGAAGAATTGGGTGAAGACAAATGACCCAGATCGGCACCGTATATGCACAGGCCCTTTACTCCCTGGCTGCGGAGGAGGGCTGCACGGAGGAAGTCCTGAGCGCACTTTCTGCGCTGGAGACCTCCGTGGAGCAGGAACCGGAATTCCTCCGGCTGCTCAGCACCCCGAACCTCAGCAAAGAGGAGCGCTGTAAGATCATTGACGACAGCTTCTCCGGAAAAATGCCGGAAATTCTGCTGAATTTCCTGAAATTGCTGACGGAAAAGGGCTATGCCCGGCATTTGGGCGAATGTGCCAAGGCCTATCAGGCGGAATACGACCGCTGCCACAACATTCTGCGTGTGGAAGCCGTTACCGCCGTGCCTCTCTCCGGGCCTCAGGCGGACCGCCTGACCGGAAAGCTCAGCACCCTCACCGGCAAGACCGTCCGGCTCCACAACCGGGTGGACCCCGCCTGCCTGGGCGGCGTCCGGCTGTGCTACGACGGGCGGCAAGTGGACGACACGGTGTCCCACCGGCTGGAGGATATTACCAATATGCTGAAAAACACCGTACTCTGAGGAAGAAAGCAGGGACAGTACAGTATGGAACTAAGACCCGAAGAAATTACGAAAATCATCCGTGAGCAGATCAAAAACTATGCCCACAAGCTGGAAGAAAGCGAGACCGGCGTTGTGATCATCGTTGGCGACGGCATTGCGAAGGTCTCCGGGCTGGATAACTGCATGGCCGGTGAGCTGGTGGAATTCCCCAACGGCTCCTACGGCATGGCACAGAATCTGGAAGAGGAGACGGTCTCCGTCGTGATCCTGGGTACCGATCAGGGCATCCGGGAGGGCGACACCGTGAAGCGCACCGGCCGGGTGGTATCCGTGCCTGTGGGCGAAGGGCTCATCGGCCGGGTAGTCAATGCCCTGGGCGAGCCCATTGACGGCAAGGGACCCATCACTTCCAGCGAATACCGGCCCATCGAAATGCCCGCTCCGGGCATCATCGACCGGGAACCGGTCAACGTGCCTTTGCAGACCGGCATCAAGGCCATCGACTCCATGATCCCCATTGGCCGCGGCCAGCGGGAACTCATCATCGGCGACCGGCAGACCGGTAAGACCACCATCGCCACCGACACCATCCTGAACCAGAAGGGCAAGGATGTGATCTGCATCTATGTGGCCATCGGCCAGAAGCGTTCTACCGTGGCCCAGATCGTCAACGGCCTGACCCTGGGCGGGGCCATGGACTACACCATCGTGGTGTCCGCCACCGCCTCCGAGTTGGCCCCCATGCAGTATATCGCCCCATATGCGGGCTGCTCCATGGGCGAATATTTCATGAATCAGGGAAAGGACGTGCTGGTGGTCTATGACGACCTGAGCAAGCATGCCGTGGCTTATCGTGCCATTTCCCTGCTGATCCGCCGTCCCCCCGGACGGGAAGCATACCCCGGCGACGTGTTCTACCTGCACTCCCGTCTTCTGGAACGGGCGGCCCATCTGTCCAAGGCCAACGGCGGCGGCAGTCTGACGGCCTTGCCCATCATTGAGACCCAGGCAGGCGACGTGTCCGCCTACATTCCCACCAACGTCATTTCCATTACCGACGGCCAGATCTATCTGGAATCCGAGCTGTTCAACGCAGGCATCATGCCCGCCGTGAACCCCGGCATCTCCGTGTCCCGTGTGGGCGGCGACGCCCAGATCAAGGCCATGAAGAAGGTCTCCGGCTCTTTGAAGCTGCTCTACTCCCAGTACCGGGAACTGCAAAGCTTCGCCCAGTTCGGCTCCGACCTGGATGCGGACACCAAGGCAAGACTTGCCCAGGGCGAGCGCATCGTGGCCGTGCTGAAACAGAAGAACGGCGAGCCGGTGGAAGTGGCCCAGCAGGTGTGCATCCTCTACGCCGTGACCCACGGCTTCCTGAAGGACATTGCCGTGGACCAGATCCCGGAGTTTGAACTTCGGCTCCAGTCCTATATGGAAAACGCCCACCCGGAGGTCCTGACGGCCATCCGCTCCACCGGCAAGCTGGAAGCGGACACCGAAGCCGCCCTTTCCGATGCCCTGAAGGCACTTCTTGCTGAATTTCAGGGAACGCACTGAGAAAGGGGGATGACCAATGGCTGGTGTTTCCACCAAGGAGATCAAGACCCGCATCCGCAGTATGGAAAGTACCAAGCAGATCACCAAGGCCATGGAAATGGTGGCAGCCTCCAAGCTCCGCCGTGCCCAGAACCAGGTGCTTTGCTCCCGGCCCTATTTCGAGATCCTCTATGCCACCATGAACGACATTGTGGACTCCACCCGTGACTTCTCCTCCCCGTACCTGACCAAGCGGCCCGTGAAAAAAAGCGTGTATGTGGTCATTGCGGGCGACCGGGGACTGGCCGGCGGCTACAACAGCAACATTCTCAAGCTGGTGGCCGCCGAGGCGGAAGGGAAAGACGTGCTGATTTTGCCCATCGGCAAGAAGGCCGCCGATCATTTCCGTGCCCGTGGGGCTGCATTGCTTTCCGAAAAATATGCCGATGCCGAAGATGTGGGCGTCGGCGACTGCTTCACCCTTGCCAAATGGCTGTGCAGAGGGTATCTGAACGGAGAATATGACGAAATTAAAGTGGCCTACACCAATTTCGTCTCCGTTCTCTCCCAGACCCCCGGCATTTTGCAGCTGCTCCCGGTGCTTCGCAAGGAGACCGGCCGGGAGGGGCAAATTCCCTCCGATATTCTCTACGAGCCGGACAGCACCTCCGTGTTTGACGCCATCATCCCGGAATATCTGGGCGGCGTTCTCTATGGGGCCCTGTGCGAGAGCCGGGCTTCCGAGCAGGCGGCCCGCCGGACGGCCATGGAATCCGCCACCCAGAACGCAGAGGATATGATCTCCGACCTGAGCCTGAAGTTCAATCAGGCCCGTCAGGCTGCCATTACCCAGGAGATCACGGAAATCGTCGCAGGTTCCTGACCTGCACTTCAAAGAAAAGGAGTTGAATCCAATGGCCAATCACAAAGGGACCGTGGCACAGATCGTCGGCCCGGTCCTGGACATTCGATTTGCGGACGGGGAACTTCCCCAGCTGCTCAGCGCCATCGAAATTCCCCATAACGGCGGCACCATCGTGGCCGAAGTCGCCCAGCACATTGGCGACAATGTGGTCCGCTGCATCGCCATGAGCTCCACCGACGGCCTCCAGCGTGGGGCCGAAGCCACCGACACCGGCGCACCCATCAGCGTGCCGGTGGGTGAGGAGTGCCTGGGCCGGGTGTTCAATCTGCTGGGCCAGACCATCGACGGCGGCGAAAAGCTGGACGCCAAGGAGCGTTGGCCCATCCATCGCCCCGCCCCCGCTTATGACGAGCAGAAGCCCGCTACCGAAATTCTGGAAACCGGCATCAAGGTCATCGACCTGATCTGCCCCTACGCTAAGGGCGGCAAGATCGGTCTGTTCGGCGGCGCAGGCGTGGGCAAGACCGTGCTCATTCAGGAGCTGATCTACAACATCGCCACCGCCCATAACGGCTATTCCGTGTTCACCGGCGTTGGCGAGCGGACCCGGGAAGGCAACGACCTGTTCCGGGAAATGACCGAGTCCGGCGTTATCAAAAAGACCGCCATGGTCTACGGTCAGATGAACGAACCCCCCGGAGCCCGTATGCGGGTGGGCCTTTCCGGCCTGACCATGGCAGAATACTTCCGGGATGTGAAGCATCAGGACGTGCTGCTGTTCATTGACAACATCTTCCGCTTCACCCAGGCCGGTTCCGAGGTCTCCGCCCTGCTGGGCCGGATGCCCTCCGCCGTAGGCTATCAGCCCACCCTGGCTACGGAAATGGGCGCTCTGCAGGAGCGCATCACCTCCACCAAGGAAGGCTCCATCACCTCCGTTCAGGCCGTGTATGTGCCCGCCGACGACTACACCGACCCGGCTCCCGCCACTACCTTTGCGCACCTGGATGCCACCACCGCTCTGGACCGGAGTATTTCCTCTCTGGGCATCTTCCCAGCTGTGGATCCCCTGAGCTCCACTTCCCGTATTTTGACACCGGAGATCGTAGGCCAGGAGCATTACGATACCGCCCGTGCCGTCCAGCGTATCCTGCAGCGCTATAAGGAACTGCAGGATATCATCGCCATCATGGGCATGGACGAGCTGTCCGACGAGGACAAGCGCACCGTAAACCGGGCCCGGAAGGTCCAGCGGTTCCTGTCTCAGCCCTTCCATGTGGCCGAGCAGTTCACCGGCTATCAGGGCAAGTATGTGCCGCTGAAGGAGACCATCCGGGGCTTCCAGGAGATCATCGACGGCAAGCACGACGACATTCCCGAATCCTACTTCCTCTTTGCCGGCACCATCGACGAGGTGGTGGAGAAATTCCGGGGTGAGCAGGCATGACCCTCTTTCCTTTGAAAGTCGTCACGCCGGACGGGCTTCTCTATGACGATACCGCCGAGGAGCTGATTGTCCGCACCACCACCGGGGACCTGGGCATTCTGGCGGGACACATCAACTGTGTGGCCCCCCTGGGCATGGGCCTGGCCACGGTGGTCAAGGAAGGCAAGCGCCGCTACGCCGCCTGCATCGGCGGCATGGTATCCGTGGTCAACGGCGCCGTCACCCTGGTGCCCACCACTTTTGAGTGGTCCGATACCATCGACGTGGAGCGGGCCGACGCTTCCGAGCAGCGGGCTAAAAAAGTGCTTTCCAGCAGGGATGCCTCCGATGCGGAGGTCAAGCTGGCAGAAGCAAGGCTGAAACGGGCCCTGGTCCGGAAAAGCGCCGCAAGCTATCATTGATTCAAAAACCTGTCCTGGGAAACCCGGACAGGTTTTTTCTTGCATTTTTCGGCAAAACGTGCTATGGTTAAGAAAATCATTTTGGAGGCGAGAGAAATGAAGCGCTGTGCCTATGTAAACGCCGTCCTCTTGGACGGAACGGAAACGATGGAGCCAAAAACCGGCCTGGTGCTGTTCACGGAGGGGGAAATGATTTCCGCCATCGTTCCGGCAGAAAAAGCGGACCTGACCGGCTGCGACATCGTGGACCTGAGTGGAAAATACCTGCTGCCGGGGCTTATCAACCTGCACGTCCACCTGCCCGCCAGCGGAATGCCCAAGAAGAAGGAATCGGACCCGAAGAAGCTGGTCCGGCTGATGACCTCCAATGGGCTTCTGGCCTCCTTCGGCAAGAAGCTCTGCGCCGGGTACGCCAAACAGCAGCTGCTCAGCGGCACCACCACCATCCGCACCGTAGGCGGCGTGGCCGACTGGGACACCTGGGTCCGGGACGGCGTGAATGCCGGAAAGCTGGACGGTCCCCGGGTGCTGGCAGGCAATATGGCCGTTTCCGTACCGGGGGGCCACATGGCCGGTTCGCTGGCCTACGAGGCCACCAGTCCGGCGGAGACCGTTGATTATGTCAACCGAATTGCCGCCGAAAAACCGGACCTTATCAAGCTGATGATCACCGGCGGCGTGCTGGACGCCAAAGTCAAAGGCGAGCCGGGGGTGCTGAAAATGCCCCCGGAGATGGTGAAAGCCGCCTGCGATGCGGCCCATGCCAACGGTCTGGCCGTGGCCGCCCATGTGGAAAGCCCGGAGGGGGTCCGGGTAGCCCTGGAAAACGGTGTGGACACCATAGAGCATGGGGCAAAGCCCGATGCGGAAATTCTGCGGCTGTTCAAGGAACGCCATGCAGCTCTTGTGACCACCCTCTCCCCCGCCCTGCCCTACGCTCTGTTCGACCGGAGTGTCAGCCACGCTTCGGAAATGGCTCAGTTCAACGGCATGGTTGTCTTTCAGGGGATTCAGGCCTGTGCCAAAGCCTGCCTGGAGGCAGGCATCCCCGTGGGTCTGGGCACGGACACCGGCTGCGCCTATGTGACCCACACGGGCACCTGGCGGGAGCCGCTGCTGTTCCAGAAATACTGCGGCGTGAGCAATGCATTCGCCCTGTACACGGCCACCCTGGGCAATGCGAAAATCGCAAAAATCGACAACGTGACCGGTTCCCTGGAGGTAGGCAAAGCGGCGGACATGATCGCCGTGGAGAAGAATCCTCTGGAGGACCTCCACGCCCTGCGGGATGTGAAGCTGGTGGTCGCCCGGGGCAAGCGCTACAACCAGCCCAAGGTCAAGCGGAGTCCGCAGGTGGAAGAAGAATTGGATAAGTTTATGTAAACCAAGCAAGTCAGAGACAGGGGCACTTCTCTGAGGATAGCCTTCCCCTGGGGGTTGTGCTCCGCGCAGCGAATAAGAATCTATATGACTGCCGGTGACAGTCATACCGCTACTGCGCTGTCACGGCAACGCCGTGACCGAGGGGGTGTACGCTATCGAATTCCCGTAAATCTCCCGGCGTGGCGAAAAATAGCCTTCCCCTGGGGGAAAGTGGCTGCCCGCAAGGGCAGACGGATGAGGGGCGGTAGGGGACATCGACGGAGCGCCAGCCAAAGTCTTCCCCTGGAGGGTGGTGCTCCGCGCAGCGAATAAGAATCTATATGACTGCCGG
>UQVA01000027.1 GCA_900544405.1 uncultured Eubacteriales bacterium | reverse complement strand
TTGCTTGAACAATTTTTACTTCAAAATATTGTCTAACTTTTGGGGGTCACTTCAAAAAAGCCAACGGCGGGGGAAAAATTTTAAGAGAAGAGTGAAGAGAGAAGAGTGAAAAGAGCCTCCGGCGAGTCCAGCGTCGATTTTTACCGCTCTGGCATTGTTACCGAGCGGGCGGGGCATGCCGCCGCCCCTACATTCAGGAACGATACTGCCTACCGTCCCACATCCGGCCCTTCGGGCCACTTAGTAGCGGTATGACTGCCACCGGTAGTCATATAGACTTCACATTCGCTGCGCGGGGCACAACTCCCCAGGGAGAAGACTTTTACTTCTCCTCAACGGCTCTTGTAGCGACCAGGCTGACGCCGGTATTTGCCAGATTTTGTACCAGCGTCTGGCCCATTTTTACCGGGGCTGACACGCTTACGCCCCGCAGGGCCTCCATACAGGCGAAAATCATGCCCTTCGGCACCGGGGCGGCGGTCTTGACGCTGACCGTGGGCCGATCCCCGCCCAGAATGGGCAGGGTGGTGGTCAAAATGCGCTCCGGGGCGGTCAACTCCTTCCGGGCGTACTTTTCCCCGTTGGGGCAGGTGTTGCCGGTGACGGACCGGACGGTGTTCCCCTCCAATTCCGCTTTCAGGGTGCAGCCCAGGGGGCAGCCAATGCAGGTGAGGGTTCTCGTTTCCATCATTCTCCCTCCTCCAAGGCCACGGTGATGGCCGAAAAATGATCCGGAAGGGCCTTCACGTCCAGAGTTTCCATTTCGCCGGGCGCAAGCACAGGCCGCTTCCGGGACAGCACCGGTACGCCGTCAGCGCAGACCGTCAGGCGCTTGTTCCGGTAGGGCTTGTCCACCCGCAGGCGAATTTTCAGGCTTTTTGTCCCCGGATGGACCTGGGCCGGGACCGTATAGCGGACCCCGCCGGTGCATTGGATTTTGACAGGGTTTTCTGTGGATTTCTCCCCGGAAAGCACATAGTTTGCCGCATTTTCTCCGGCTTGAGCGGCTTCTTGGGTGACATAATCTACCAAATCGTGGACGTGCAGCACGTTTCCGGCGGCGAATACCCCCGGAATCCCCGTCTCCAGCCCTTCATCCACCAGCGGCCCGCCGGTGACGGGGCTTAACGGCACCCCGGCCCCACGGCTCAGCTCGTTTTCCGGCAGCAGGCCGCAGCTGAGAAGCAGGGTGTCGCAGTCGTAGGAGATTTCCGTTCCCGGCACGGGACGGCCATTCTCCACACGGGCCAACGTTATGCCGGTGAGCCGCTTGTCCCCCCGGATGTCGATGACCGTGTGGCTCAAAAGCAGCGGGATATTGAAATCCTCCAGACACTGGACGATGTTCCGCTTCAATCCGCCGGAGTAGGGCATCAGCTCGGCTACCGCAAGGACTTTTGCGCCCTCCAGCGTCATCCGCCGGGCCATGATGAGGCCGATGTCCCCGGACCCCAGAATGACCACCCGTTTGCCGGGCAAAAAGCCTTCGATATTTACAGAATGTTGGGCCGTTCCGGCGGTATAAATGCCCGCAGGGCGGGTCCCCGGAATGTTCAGCGCCCCACGGGGCCGCTCCCGGCAGCCCATGGCCAGAATGACCGCCTTGGGGTGCAGGGTAAAGAGCCCGTCCACCGGGTTGGTGGCGGTGACGCTCCGGTCCGGCCCCAGGGACAGGACCATGGTGTCCAGCTTCCGGGGGATGCCCAGGGCGTTGACCTTTTCAATGAACCGCCCGGCGTATTCCGGGCCGGTGAGTTCCTCATGGAAGGTGTGGAGGCCGAAGCCGTTGTGGATGCACTGGTTCAGGATGCCCCCCAGTTCCCGGTCCCGTTCCAGAATGAGAATGTCCCGCAGACCCGCTTCATAAGCGGCCACGGCTGCCGACAGTCCTGCGGGACCGCCGCCGATGATGACCAGATCGGGGTTTTTCATGGCTGTACCTCCTTATCCCGGCCCGTCAGCAGGACCGACGAGCCGCCGGATTTGGTGACTTCCGTCAGAGAAATGCCCAGTTCCCGTGCCAGAATGGCGGCGACCTTGGGGGAGCAGAAGCCCCCCTGACACCGGCCCATGCCTGCCCGGACCCGGCGCTTTACCCCGTCCAGGCTCCGTGCGCCGGGGGTCCGGTGAATGGCGTCAAGAATTTCCCCCTCGGTGATGCCCTCGCAGCGGCAGATGATGCGGCCATAGGCGGGCTTGCGTTCAATGAGCGCCGAGCGTTCCTCCTGAGAAAGCGTGTTCGGGTTCAGAATGTTTTTCCGGGTGGGGCAGAAATCGGCTTTTTTCTCCGGGTTCAGGATATTTTCTGCGATTTTTGCCACCAGTTCTCCCACTGCCGGGGCGCTGGTCAGACCGGGGGACTCGATACCGGTGCAGTCGATATAGCCGGGAAGGGTCTCCTGAATGTAAAATTCATGCTCCGGCCGGTGGGCCCGGAGGCCCGCAAAGCTGGTGATGGTCTGCCGCCAGGGAATGTCCGTCACGGAATGGGCGGCCTTTTCCCGGATGCTGTCCAGACCCTCCCGTGTGGTGGCGGTCCGGTCCGGGTCATTCTGGTCCGTGGCTGTGGGTCCAACCAGTAGATTGCCGTGGACTGTGGGCGTTACCAGAACGCCCTTGCCATAGGGGCCGGGCAGCTGGAAAACGGTAGAGTTTACATAATCTCCTACGGCGTGGTCCATGAGGAAATATTCTCCCCGCCGGGGGATGATTTTCATATTTTCCCCGGTGGCGAAGCCGTGCATGTCCCCGGCATGGACCCCGGCGGCATTGATGACCGTCCGGGCCTGGATGGTCATCGTGGGCGTTTCCACGGTCCAGAAGTCGCCGGTCCGGGAAAGTCCCGTCACCGGGGAATCGAACTGAAATTCCACGCCGTTGGCGGCGGCGTTTTCCGCCAGGGCGATGGTCAGGCCGAAGGGGCAGACGATGGCCCCGGTGGGGGCGTACAGCCCCGCCAGAACTTCGTCCGACAGGTGGGGTTCCATGGCCAGCAGGGCGTCCCGGTCCAGAATTTCCAGACCATCTACACCGTTTTTCCGGCCGTTTTCCAGCAGGGCTTCCAGAGCGTCCCGCTGGTCCGGCCGGGTCATCAGCACCAGGGAGCCGTTCCTGCGGTAGGGGAAGTCCAGCTCTTTGGACAGGGCTTCCATGGCCCTGGACCCGGCCACGTTCAATTTTGCCATCAGGCTCCCTGCCGGTGCGTCAAAGCCTGCGTGGACGATGCCGCTGTTGGCCTTGCTGGTGCCGCAGCACACGTCCTCCTCTTTTTCTAAGACCAGAATGTCCAGCGCAAATCGGGACAATTCCCGTGCGATGGCGCAGCCGCTGACCCCTGCGCCGATGATGACCACATCCCGCATGGCTCAGTCCTCCTTTGCCCAGCCGTAGCTGCACCGAACGGCCTTCTGCCAGCCCTTCAACCGGCTCTGACGGTCCGCCTCCGGCAGTTCCGGGAGAAATTCCCGGTCAATGTCCCAGTTTTTCTCCACGTCGGCGGTGGACCCCCAATAGCCCACGGCCAGCCCCGCCAGATAGGCAGCGCCCATGGCGGTGGTCTCCACGCATTTGGGCCGGACCACCGGGGCGTGAATCAGGTCCGCCTGGGTCTGCAGGATATAGTTATTGGCGCTGGCCCCGCCGTCCACCCGCAGGGAGGCCAGGCCGATGCCGGAGTCCGCCTCCATGGCCCGCAGGACCTCCCAGGTCTGGTAGCAGAGGCTGTCCAATGTGGCTCGGACGATGTGGTTTCGGCCGCAGCCACGGGTCAGGCCCACGATGGCGCCACGGGCGTACTGGTCCCAGTGGGGGGCCCCCAGCCCCGTGAAGGCGGGGACCACATAGCAGCCGTTGGTGTCCGCCACGCTCTGAGCCAGATACTCCGTCTCGGCGGCGGAATCGATGAGATGCAGCTCGTCCCGGAGCCACTGGATGGCGGCTCCCGCCACGAACACGGACCCCTCCAGGGCGTAGGTCACTTTTCCGTTGAGGCCCCAGGCGATGGTCGTCACCAGGCCGTTCCGGCTGGTCACGGGGGCCTCGCCGGTGTTCATCAGCAGGAAGCAGCCGGTGCCGTATGTATTTTTCGCCTGACCGGGGGCAAAGCAGGTCTGGCCGAACAGGGCCGCCTGCTGGTCGCCTGCCGCCCCGGCGATGGGGATGGGCGCTCCGAAGAACTGGGCCAGGGTGTGGCCGTACACCTGGCTGCTGGGCAGGACCTGGGGCAGCATGGCCTCCGGAATGTCCAGCAGAGACAGCAGTTCCTGGTCCCATTGGAGGGTATGAATGTTAAAGAGCATGGTCCGGGAGGCGTTGGAGTAGTCCGTCACATGGGCGGCCCCGCCGGTCAGCTTCCAGATGAGCCAGGAGTCCACCGTGCCGAACAGCAGGTCCCCCCGGCGGGCCCTTTCCCTGGCCCCCGGCACATTGTCCAGCAGCCAGCGGAGCTTGGTGGCGGAGAAATAGGCGTCAATGAGCAGGCCTGTCTTGGCCCTTATCATATCCGTCAGGCCCCGTGCCATTAAGTCGTCGCAGAAGCCGCTGGTCCGGCGGCACTGCCAGACGATGGCGTGGTGGATAGGCTCTCCGGTGTGCCTGTCCCAAACCAAAGTTGTTTCCCGCTGGTTGGTGATGCCGATGGCGGCAATGTCCGCCGCCGTAGCGCCGATGTTGGCCATGGCCTGCTGGGCAACCTGCAGGACCGTCGTGAAAATTTCATCCCCGTCGTGCTCCACCCAGCCGGGCTGGGGGAAGAACTGGGTGAATTCCCGCTGAGCTACGGAACAAATTTGCCCGGCGGCATCAAAGAGGATGCAGCGGTTGGAGGTGGTGCCTGCATCCAATGCCATCACATATTTTGCCATAGGTTCATGCCTCCTGCTGTTTATTTTGCACAATCAATATAGCACAAAAAACCGGCGGATGCAATCCCGTCGGCAAAAAATTCCCGAAAAATGAAAAAATCGGGGAAAAATCCCCGACCAGGCCCGGTAAGGCCATTGACAAATCCAGAGAACCATGGTACAATGGTTCTCCATACTGTGGAGGTGTGGGCTTTCGCCCACGCCCCTTTGTAGTGCTTTGATTCTACCACAGATCATGGCCGATGTCAAGAGGAAAATTTAATTTTGACAACGGGTCCGTGCGTATCAACAACACATGATTCCGGCGCTATGCCGAAAGAAAGGCTGTGATGATCCATATGGCAATGGTCAAGGACGAAATGTTCGGCAAGACCAAGCGTAAGAGCTACGCAAAGTACAAAGAGATCCTGGAAATGCCCAATATGCTCCGCATCCAGAAGGACTCCTACCAGTGGTTCCTGGACGAGGGCCTGCGGGAAGTGTTCCGGGACGTAGGCACCATTACCGACTTCTCCGGTAAGTTGGAGCTGAGCTTCCTGGACTACTCCATGGACGACCCCCCCAAGTACACCATTGAGCAGTGCAAAGAGCGGGACGCTACCTATGCCCGCCCCATCAAGGTCCGGGTGCGGCTGCGCAATACCGAGACCGACGAGATCAAGGAGCAGGACATCTTCATGGGCGACCTGCCCATTATGACCAAGGGCGGCAGCTTCGTCATCAACGGCGCTGAGCGTGCCATCATCTCCCAGATCGTCCGTTCCCCCGGTATGTACTACGGCCACGAAGTGGACAAGGCCGACCAGCACACCTACACCACCACCGTGAACCCCTACCGTGGCGCCTGGCTGGAGTACGAGACCGACAATTCCAACGTGTTCTGGGTGCGGATCGATAAGAACCGCAAGCTGCCCATCACCTGTCTGATCCGGGCCCTGGGCGTGGACACCGACGAGAAGATCAAGGACCTGTTCGGTGAGGACGAGCGCATCCTGGCCACCATCGAGAAGGACCCCTGCAAGACCCGGGAAGAGTCTTTGCTGGAAATCTACCGGAAGCTGCGCCCCGGCGAGCCTCCCACGGTGGAGACCGCCATCGAGCATCTGAACGGCCTGCTCTTTGACCCCCACCGCTACGACGTGAGCCGTGTGGGCCGGTACAAGTTCAATAAGAAAATGGACATCTGGACCCGCCTGAGTGGCCAAGTGGCGGCAGAACCCATCGCAGACCCCACCAGCGGCGAAATTCTGGTGATGCCCGGCGAACTCATCACCCGGGACATGGCCAAGGACCTGTCCAAGCGGGGCGTGAACGAGGCGGTGCTGACCGTCAACGACCAGCGGGTGAAGGTGTTCTCCAACGGCATGGTCAACATGGCCGACTATGTGTCCTTTGACCCCAAGGCCCACGGCATCAAGGAAAAGGTCCGCTTCTGCGTGCTGCGGGAAATGATGGACCAGCTGGGCCCCGACGCTTCCGAGGAAGCCTGGGCCGATGCCATTTCCGACCGGCTCACGGACCTGGTGCCCAACACCATCATTGTGGACGACATCATGGCCTCCATCAACTACCTGAACTGCGTGGCCGTGGGCATCGGCACCCCCGATGACATTGACCACCTGGGCAACCGCCGCCTGCGCTGCGTGGGCGAGCTGCTGCAGAACCAGTTCCGGATCGGCTTCTCCCGTCTGGACCGGGTCATCCGGGAGCGGATGACCGTTCAGGACCTGGATGCCGTCACCCCCCAGAGCCTGATCAACATCCGGCCCGTGACCGCCGTGGTGAAGGAGTTCTTTGGCTCCTCCCCCCTGTCCCAGTTCATGGACCAGAACAACCCTCTGGCCGAGCTGACCCACAAGCGCCGTCTTTCCGCTCTGGGCCCCGGCGGTCTGAGCCGGGAGCGGGCGTCCTTCGATGTCCGGGACGTGCATTACACCCACTATGGCCGTATGTGCCCCATCGAGACCCCCGAAGGTCCCAACATCGGCCTGATCAACTACCTGGCCACCTTCGCCCGGATCAATGAGTACGGCTTCGTGGAGGCCCCCTACCGGAAGGTGGACAAGTCCACCGGTTTCGTCACCGACAAGGTGGAGTATATGACCGCCGATGTGGAGGACGACTTCTATGTGGGCCAGGCCAACGAGCCGCTGGACGAGAACGGCTGCCTGGCCAACAAGCGTATCACCTGCCGCCACCGCAACGAAATCATCGAAGTGGACCGGGAGATGATCGACTATGTGGACGTGTCCCCCAGAATGATGATCTCTGTGGCTACGTCCTTCATTCCCTTCCTGCAGAACGACGACGCCAACCGTGCCTTGATGGGCGCTAACATGCAGCGGCAGGCTGTGCCTCTGCTGACCACCGAGGCCCCCATCGTGGCCACCGGCGTGGAGCATCGCTCCGCCATTGACTCCGAGGTCTGCATCAAGGCCGAGGGCGACGGCACCGTTACCGCCGTCAGCGGCACCGACATCACCGTCCGCTATGACGAGGGCGGCGTGGAGACCTACCACCTGACCAAATTTGCCCGGTCCAACGCCGGCACCTGCATCAACCAGCGGCCCATCGTGGAAGCCGGCGAGCGGGTAGAGAAGGACCAGATCATTGCAGACGGTCCTTCCTGCTCCAACGGCGAGATCGCCCTGGGCAAGAACGTGCTGATTGGTTTCGTCACCTGGGAAGGCTACAACTACGAGGACGCCATCCTGCTCAACGAGCGGCTGGTCCGGGAGGACGTGTTCACCTCCATTCACATTGAGGAACACGAGACCGAAGCCCGGGACACCAAGCTGGGACCGGAAGAAATCACCCGGGACATCCCCAACGTGGGCGAGGATACCCTGAAAGACCTGGACGAGAGCGGCATCATCCGCATCGGTGCCGAGGTCCACTCCGGCGATTACCTGGTGGGTAAAGTCACCCCCAAGGGCGAGACGGAGCTGACTCCGGAGGAGCGGCTGCTGCGGGCCATCTTCGGCGAGAAGGCACGGGAAGTCCGGGATACCTCCCTGAAAGTGCCTCACGGCGAGAGCGGCATCGTGGTGGACGTGAAAATCTTCACCAAAGAGAACTGCGACGAGTTGGCCCCCGGTGTTACCAAGTCCGTGCGGGTCTATATCGCTCAGAAGCGGAAAATCTCCGTGGGCGATAAGATGGCCGGCCGTCACGGCAACAAGGGCGTTGTGTCCCGGGTCCTGCCGGAGGAGGATATGCCCTTCCTGCCGGACGGCACTCCCCTGGACATCGTGCTGAACCCCCTGGGCGTGCCTTCCCGTATGAACATCGGACAGGTGCTGGAGGTCCATCTGGGCTACGCCGCCAAGGCCTTGGGCTGGAAGGTGGCTACCCCCGTGTTCGACGGCGCCAACGAGAAGGACATCCGGGAGACCCTGAAGCTGGCGGGCCTCCGGGAGGACGGCAAGACCGTCCTGTACGATGGCCGTACCGGCGAACCCTTCGACAATCTGGTCACGGTCGGCTACCCCTACTACCTGAAACTCCATCATCTGGTGGATGATAAAATTCATGCCCGTTCCACGGGCCCCTACGCACTGGTCACCCAGCAGCCCTTGGGCGGCAAGGCCCAGTTCGGCGGCCAGCGCTTCGGCGAAATGGAAGTCTGGGCCCTGGAGGCCTACGGCGCTGCCTACACCCTGCAGGAAATTCTGACCGTCAAGTCCGACGACGTGACCGGCCGTGTCAAGACCTACGAGGCCATCGTCAAGGGCAGCAACATCCCCACCCCCGGCGTGCCGGAATCCTTCAAGGTCCTGGTGAAGGAGCTGCAGGCTCTGTGCCTGGATGTGCGGGTGCTGGATGAGCAGGGCAACGAGGTCGATCTGAAGGACGACGAGGACGACGATGATGTCGTTTACGAGTCCCATGACGAGCAGGTGGTCGTGGACACCGATGAAGTGCTGGATTCCGGCTTCAACATCGATACCGACGGCCCTGAGGATATTATGGATGTGTTTGGCGACGCAGAGGCCGATGCCGAACCTTCCGAAGAAGATTAAGGAGGCGTGAGTATGGCAGATGCCACCTTTGATGCCATTAAGATCGGCATTGCATCGCCGGAGATGATCCGGCAGTGGTCCTACGGCGAGGTCAAGAAGCCGGAGACCATCAACTACCGCACCCTGAAGCCGGAGCGGGACGGACTGTACTGCGAGAAGATCTTCGGACCCACCAAGGACTGGGAGTGCCACTGCGGCAAGTACAAGAAGATCAAGTTCAAGGGCAAGGTCTGCGAGCGCTGCGGCGTGGAAGTCACCCGTGCCAAGGTCCGCCGGGAGCGCATGGGCCACATTGAACTGGCCGCTCCCTGCAGCCACATCTGGTATTTCAAGGGCATTCCCTCCCGGATGGGCCTGATTCTGGACATTTCCCCCAAGGTTCTGGAGAAGGTCCTGTATTTTGCAGCCTATATCGTCACCGACCCCGGTGACGCCCCCCTGGCCCGGAACCAGGTGCTTACCGAAAAAGAGTACCGGGATATGCGGGAAAAATATGAGGACGACTTCCAGGCCGGTATGGGTGCCGAGGCCGTCAAGACCCTGCTGGAGCAAATTGACCTGGACGCCTTGTCCGAGCAGCTGCGCAACGAGCTGAAAACAGCTTCTTCCCAGAAGAAGCTGCGGCTGGTGAAGCGGCTGGAAGTGGTGGAAGCCTTCCGGGAGTCCGGCAATAAGCCCAGCTGGATGATCATGGATGTGCTGCCCGTTATCCCCCCGGACATCCGTCCTATGATCCAGCTGGACGGCGGCCGGTTCGCCACCTCCGACCTGAACGACCTGTATCGCCGGGTCATCAACCGGAACAACCGTCTGCGCCGGCTCATTCAGCTTCACGCCCCTGACATCATCATCCGCAACGAGAAGCGGATGCTCCAGGAGGCCGTGGACGCCCTGATCGACAACGGCCGCCGGGGCCGTGCCGTCACCGGCGCCAACAACCGTGCGCTGAAGTCCCTCTCCGATATGCTCAAGGGCAAGCAGGGCCGGTTCCGTCAGAACCTGCTGGGCAAGCGTGTCGACTACTCCGGCCGTTCCGTTATCGTGGTCGGCCCGGAACTGAAGCTCTATCAGTGCGGCGTGCCCAAGGAAATGGCCATCGAGCTGTTCCGGCCCTTCGTGATGAAGAAGCTGGTGTCCGACGGCCTGGCCAACAACATCAAGTCCGCCAAGAAGATGATCGACAAGGGTCAGCCGGAGGTCTGGGACGCACTGGACGACGTCATCAAGGACCGCCCCGTGTTCCTGAACCGTGCCCCGACCCTGCACCGTCTGGGCATTCAGGCCTTCGAGCCAGTGCTGGTGGAGGGCCGTGCCCTGAAGCTGCACCCCCTGTGCTGCACCGCCTTCAACGCCGACTTCGACGGCGACCAGATGGCTATCCATGTGCCCCTGTCCGCCGAGGCCCAGGCAGAAGCCCGTGTGCTGATGCTCTCCGCCAATAACCTGCTGCGGCCTCAGGACGGCAAGCCCGTCACCGTGCCCACGCAGGATATGATCCTGGGCGCTTACTACCTGACCTACACCCGTCTGGGCAAGGCCGAGAAGGGCGCCGAGACCGTGTTTGTCACCAATGCAGGCGACACCGAATTGCCCGTGAACACCGTAGTGGATGCGGACGAGTTCCTGGCTGCCAACAAGGCCGCCAAGGCCGAGGGCAAGAACATTGCCACTTTCCGCCCGGTCCACAACTATTCCAGCGTCAAGGAGGCAGAAGCTGCCTACGCTGCCGGTGAAATCGGCCTCCACGCTCCTATCCGGGTCCGCTTCGGCAAGAAGATCGACGGGAAAATGGAGTACCGCATCATCGATGCCACTGTGGGCCGTCTGATCTACAACGAGCCGATCCCTCAGGACCTGGGCTTCGTGGACCGGACCGTTCCCGGCCATGAGTTCGACCTGGAGATCAGCTTCCTGGTGGGCAAGAAGCAGCTGGGCAAGATCATCGACAAGTGCATCCGCAAGCATGGCTTCACCATCGCCACGGAAATGCTGGACCGCATCAAGGCCCTGGGCTATCACTATTCCACCAAGGGCGCTATTTCCGTGTCCATTGCGGACATGGTGGTGCCTGAGAAGAAGCATGACCTCATTCGTGCGGCAGAAGGCAAGGTCATGGAGATCGAGAACTTCTACCGCCAGGGCTACATCACCAACGACGAGCGTTACCGCCTGGTGGTGCAGCAGTGGGAAAAGACCACCGGCGAAGTCACCGACGCCCTGCAGGGCAACCTGGACGAGTTTAACCCCATCTACATGATGGCCGACTCCGGCGCCCGTGGTTCTATGGCTCAGATCCGTCAGCTGGCCGGTATGCGTGGCCTGATGGCCGATACCTCCGGCCGGACTATCGAAATTCCTATCAAGGCAAACTTCCGGGAAGGTCTGTCCGTTCTGGAATACTTCATTTCCACCCGAGGCGCCCGGAAGGGCATGGCCGATACCGCTCTGCGTACTGCAGACTCCGGTTATCTGACCCGTCGAATGGTGGACGTGTCTCAGGATGTCATTATTCGCCAGCATGACTGCCACACTACCCACGGTATCTGGGTGGGCGAGGTGGTCCAGAACGGCGATGTCATCGACACCTTCGGCAACCGCATCCGGGGCCGTTATCCGGTCCATGACGTGGTGGACCCGGTCACCGGTGAGCTGCTCCACTCCAAGGACAAGCTGATGATGCCCGAGGACGCCGAGCTGTTCGAAAAGCACGGCATCCACAAAATCTATATCCGCACCATCCTGGGCTGCCGGGCCCGCAGCGGCGTTTGCGCCCGGTGCTACGGCATGAACCTGGCCACCTCCAAGGAAGTGGACCTGGGCGAAGCCGTCGGCATCATCGCTGCCCAGTCCATCGGTGAACCCGGTACCCAGCTGACCATGCGGACCTTCCACTCCGGCGGCGTTGCCGGTGACGACATCACCCAGGGTCTGCCCCGAGTCGAAGAACTGTTCGAGGCCCGGCGGCCCAAGAAGATGGCCCAGATCGCCGAGATCACCGGCGTGGTGAACATCGACGAGACCCACCGTAGCGCCATGCGTACCATCACCATCACCGCTGAGGACGGCGAGGTCAAGACCTACCAGGTGCCCCATTCCGTGGGCCTGAAGATCACCAGCGGCAAGACCATTCAGCAGGGCGACCCCATCACCGACGGCGCCCTCTATCCTCAGGACGTGCTGCGCATCTCCGGCGAGGAGGCCGTGCAGGATTACCTGGTCCAGTCCGTCCAGGCGGTGTACCGTCAGCAGGGCGTTGAGATCAACGATAAGCACATCGAAGTCATTATCCGCCAGATGATGCGGAAGGTCCGTGTGGAGGAGCCCGGCGACAGCACGCTGCTGGTGGGTACCGTTGTGGACCGGTTCGAGTTCGAGGACGCTTATGACGAGGTCCAGAAGCGCATCGACGCAGGGGAGACCGAGCTGCGGCTGCCTACCTGCTCCACGGTGCTGCTGGGTATCACCAAGGCTTCTCTGGCTACCGATTCCTTCCTGTCCGCCGCATCCTTCCAGGAGACCACCAAGGTTCTGACCGATGCCGCCATCAAGGGCAAGGTGGACCATCTGGTTGGTTTGAAGGAGAACGTCATTATCGGTAAGCTGATCCCCGCCGGTTCCGGCCTGATGGCCTACCGGGACTTCGAGCTGACCAAGACTCCGGAGCCCAAGGTCCATGAAGCCCCCGTGCCCGAGCAGCCGGAGACCGAGACCGAGGACGACGAGGAAGTCCAGACCCTGGAGGCCGACGAGGAGACCGGCGCACCCGTTGAGGACGCACCGGAGACTTCCGAGGAGACCGCTGAGGCCGATACCACCGAGTCCGAGACTGCCGAAGAGACCGAAGAAGCCCCCGCTTCCCAGGAGACTGAGGAATAAGCAATAAGCCCCCGGCTGCAAAGCCGGGGGTTTTCTGTACGCAAAAGCCCCCGACCCTCTGAGAAAAGCCCTTCCCCCGGGGGTTGTGCCCCGCGCAGCGAATAGAAATAAATATGACTGCCGGTGGCAGTCATACCTCTACTACGCTGTCACGGCAACGCCGTGACTGAGGGGGGTACGGTCGGACGAAGCAGAAGGGTACCGATTCTTTTGAGATTAGCCTTTCCCTCCGGGAGAAGCCTTTTTTCATCGCACCTTTTTGCATAAATCCCCCATTATCGGGCATTTTATCCCCGGAGGGGATGGAAATGACGGAAAAAGAATACGGAAAACTGGTGGAGGAACTGTCCCCACCGTCGCCCATGGGCAAGGACTGCCTGAACGCCTTCTGGGTCGGCGGGCTCATCTGTACCCTGGGACAGGTGCTGTCCCATTGGTACACGTCCTTAGGCCTGGACAAGCAGGCTGCGGCCACGGGAGTGTCCGTGACACTGGTGTTTTTGTCGGCACTGCTGACGGGCCTGAGCTGGTACGACGATATTGCCCGGCTGGCCGGAGCCGGGACGCTGGTACCCATTACGGGCTTTGCCAACGCCATCACCGCTCCGGCGGTGGAGTTCCGCACGGAGGGCTATGTGCTGGGCGTGGGGGCGAAGATGTTCACCATCGCCGGGCCGGTAATTCTCTACGGCGTCAGCGCCAGCGTGGTCTATGGACTCATTTATTGGATCACCACGCTGTTTGCGTAGTGCGATTTAGGCTTCCCCTGGAGGGTGGTGCTCCGCGCAGCGAATCCAAAATCTATATGACTGCCGGTGGCAGTCATACCTCTACTACGGTGTCACGCCAAAGGCGTGACGGATGAGGTCGAAGGTCACTGCGTCGTACCAACCCATGGTAAAAATTGGTAGCTTCGACCTCATCCGTCAGCCCTTGCGGACTGCCAGCTTCTCCTCCGGGAGAAGCCTTCCCTCAGAAGTACGGGGCAGGTTCCTCAGAGTCAAGTCTCTGCTTAAAAGGCCCCCGGATAGGCCGTTGGTCTATCCGGGGGTGTGGTATTTCAGTGCATTTCCTCGATATGGTAGATATAGTCCAAAGAGGACAGGGCTTCGATGATCTCCACGTGGGTCTTATACTTTTTCAGCTCCGCCGAGCAGATGGTCACGGAGACGGAATACACGCTCAGGCCGGACCCGGCGTAGGCTTGGTTTGCTTCGATGTCATCGATACGCAGGCCCAGTCGGCGGCTGACCGTAACAAAATCCCGCAGATAGGAGCTGTTTTTCAGCTCCATGTGAATTTCAAAGTGGTTGGACCGGTCCTTCAGATAGGTCTCGAAGGAGGGGAAGCCCGCCAGGATGCACAGCAGGAATACATGTACGATCAGCGTCAGCGTGTACAGCCCGGCGCCCATGGTGAAGCCCAGAATGCAGCAGGACACCAGGCCCGCCGAGGTCGTCAGGCCCTTGATCTGGCTCCGGGAGGAGTAAAGAATGGAGTTGGCGCTGATAGACGTGATGGCCAGCAGGGTGGCCGCTGACAGCACCGGGGCCTTGCAGCCCGTGAACAGGTACAGGTACTGGTCCAGCAGCATGGCCACGGCGGCGGAAAAAGCCACCAGGATGAACGTCCGCAGGCCGGCGCTGTGCCGCTTACTGGACCGCTCGCAGCCGATGGTGGCCGCCAGGAACACCACCAGGGCAATACGCAGCAGTGCAGACCAGAGGTTCAATTCCCCGGCCCAGGGGCCCAGCGCCTGGGCAATGGGGTCGGAAACGGAAATCAGGGTGTTCATTTATGCTTCCTCCTTGGGGCGACGGCGTTCATAGGTCCCGGCGTGCCGGAAAAGGCTGCTTCCATCTGGGCGGCGTGTTCTTCGGCCGCCTGGGTGAAGGCCAACTCGTCGTCATAATAGGGGTTGTCGTGCTTGGGCAGCTCCTGCTGGATGGCCTGGATGCGCTCGATGAGCAGCTCCACCTGAGACTTGGGCGGCTCCCCCGGTTCCGCTTCGGGAATGGGGGCCAGATCCTCCAATTTGTTGGAATAGGACCCGGACAGGTACAGGGACAGCTTGGCGCAGGCCGGTCCGATGAGCTCATACAGCACACTGGAGGCCAGAATGATGGTCTCCAAGGCCTTGCCCGGTTCGCCGCCCAGGGTCCGGGCGCCGGTGGCCGCCAGACCGATGGCCACGCCCGCCTGAGGGATCAGGGCCAGCCCCAGGAAATTCCGGACTTTTTTGTCCTTCTTCGTCACCAGACAGCCGAAGAAGGCTCCGGCGTACTTGCCGATGATGCGGACCAGAAAATACAGCACGCCGACCACCAGCAGCGGGGTGGTGCCGATGCTCTCGGAGGTGTTCACCAGCGCACCCAGGTCAAAATTCAGGCCGGAGCGCACGAAGAACAGCAGCAGAATGGGGGGATTGAAATAGTTCAGCTGCTGGAACAGCCGCTCGTCCCCGGTCAGGTTAATGTAAATCATGCCCATGGACATACAGCCCAGCAGGGGCGACACGTCCAGCATGGCGCAGATGCCGCAGAAGGCGAACAGCAGCGCCACGGACACAATGAGCCGGTTGTCGGTGGACCGCTTATGCAGCAGCAGCTTCAGGAACACGCCGAACAGCCCACCCAGCAGAAACACCAGCACGTTGACGGCCAGGGGCTTCAGCACGGAGGCTGCGTGAAAGGCTCCGGTGGCGGAGGCCAGGGCCACGGAAATGGCGACGCTGTAAGCGACCAGGCCAACTACGTCGTCCAGGGCGACGACTTGCAGCAGCGTATCCACGAAATCGCCCCTTGCATGGGTCTGCCGGATGGTCATGACCGTGGAGGCCGGGGCGGTGGCGGAGGCCAGGGCCGCCAGGACGATGGAGAAATTCAGCTCCAGTCCCAGCATAAAATAAGTCACGATGAACACCAGAACGGATGCGAGAACGGCCTCAAAAACCGTAATAACCACTACTTTTGCGCCGCTTTTCTTCAGGGTATCAAACTTGAAGAACTCGCCGGTGCTGAAAGCGATGAAGGCCAGGGCAATGTCGGCGATGAAATCCATGCCGGAGACCACGCCCTTGGGAACCAGGTTCAGGCAGTAGGGACCGATGAGGATACCGGCCACGATGTAGGCCGTCACGTTGGGCAGCCGCAGGCGTTTGGTGATGCGGGTCACGGCGAAGCCGCAAATGAGCATCAAGGCGATGGAGACGATGATGACCGACACGGTGTCCGTGATGTGGAGTGCCTCGTAAAATGGGGTCAGCAAAGGACCACGCTCCCTTCATTCGATATAAAAATATTTATTTGGAGGGTTCCAAAAACCCGATTAAAAAAGATACACGTCGTTCCCTGAAAAACGACGTGGCCGAAGGAGCCTGCGCCCCCCTACAGAGTTCTTATATAATACACACAAACCGGCGAAAAGTCAAGCCCGGTTTCTTATAAATTTTGATGAAAGTTCCTTTCAGTGTTCATCCTTGACAGAAAAGATTTCCAGGATTATACTGAAAGTAACCACATGAAAGGAGCCCGATGTTATTATGAAGGTATTGCTCATCAACGGCAGCAGTCACGAGCATGGCTGCACGGCCACGGCCCTGGCCGAAGTTGCCAAGGAATTGGAGGCCCAGGGCATCGAAACATCCATTCGCTGGCTGGGAGTGAAGCCCATCCGGGACTGCGTTGCCTGCGGCGGCTGTAAGAACGGCGGCGGGTGTGTGTTCCAGGACGACCCGGTAAATGCTCTGGTGGAGGAGGCCCGGAACAGCGACGGCTTCGTGTTCGGCACGCCGGTGTACTACGCCCATCCCAGCGGCCGCATCCTCTGCGCCCTGGACCGGATGTTCTATTCCGGCGGCTCCGCCTTCGCCTTCAAGCCCGGCGCCGCCATTGCCTCCGCTCGCCGGGCCGGGACCACCGCTTCGGTGGACGTGCTGAATAAGTACTTCACCATCAACCAGATGCCGGTAGTGTCCTCCGGCTATTGGAACGTGGTCCACGGCAACAGCCCGGAAGAAGTGGTCCGGGACCTGGAGGGAATGCAGATCATGCGGACCCTTGGCCGGAATATGGCCTGGCTGCTGAAATCCATCCGGAAAGCAGACCTCCCCTGCCCGGAGCAGGAGGAGCGGGTCAGAACGAATTTTATCCGGTGAGATGAAAATTCCGCCCCCGGCGTGTAGGGGGACGTTTCCCTGATACAGTCCGAAAATTACAAAACCCCTGCCCGGATCGTTCCCAATCCGGGCAGGGGTGAGAGCATCTGCAAAAAGGAACCGCCCGCGGTTCCCCGACTTCACGGTTCCTTTTCCTATCCAGCGAGCGGGCACAGCGTCTATCGGCAGCGCCCGCTTTCTACGCTGGTTATACGACGGCTCGCCCCCAACGTCAAGGGGCGAGCCGCTTTTGATTTTTACTTGAAGTACCGCTCCAGCAGGCCCTTCAGCGCTCTGCCATGCCGGGCCTCGTCCTTGGCCATTTCATGGACGGTGTCGTGGATGGCGTCCAGGCCGTTCTTCTTGGCGCAGGCGGCCAGGTCGAACTTGCCCTGGGTAGCGCCGAACTCGCAGTCCACACGCCAGGCCAGGTTCTTCTTGGTGGAGGCGGTCATGTTGGGCTCCAGGGTGCTGCCCAGCATCTCGGCGAACTTGGCAGCGTGCTCAGCCTCCTCGTAAGCGGCCTTCTCCCAGTACAGGCCCACCTCCGGATAGCCCTCCCGGTGTGCGATCCGGGCCATGCACAGGTACATACCCACTTCGCTGCACTCGCCGGTGAAGTTGGCCTTCAGCTGCTCCAGGATATAAGCCTTGTCGGCTTCGGAGATGTCGGGGTTGTCCCGAACGGTCTTCTCGTAGATCCCGAACTCATGCTCGGCAGCCAGCTTGGTGGTGTCCATTTCCTTGAACTTGGAGCCGTCCACATGGCACACGGGGCATTTGAAGCCTTCGGGGATCTCGTCCCCTTCGTAAACGTAACCGCAAACAGGGCAAACAAACTTCTTCATAATAAATTCCTCCATAATTTTGTGTGTGATATTGTGTGTGATTTTATGTGTGATTTTTACTCGGTGACTTCTTCAAACTGGTCGGGCCCCACGCCGCAGAGAGGGCACTCGTAGTCCTCCGGCAGCTCCTCGCCCTCGTAGACGTAGCCGCAGACGGTGCAGACGAACTTCTTCACGCTTCCTCACCACCTTCTCGCAGACAATTCCGGCACAGGCCGGTATAGCTCAGGGAACAATTCTCGACTTTGGCGCCGTTCAGGCAGGGGATGGGCACATCGGCCATAGGCAGATCGTCCACCCGGCCGCAGCGGCGGCAGATGAAGTGGGCGTGGCGGGAAATATTCCCGTCGAAGCGCTCCACGCCGTTGACGGTGCCTAGGCTCACGATGAGCCCCTGCTCCTTGAAGCGGGTCAGGTTCCGGTACACGGTAGCCAGAGAAATGTCCGGGTTTTCCGCCTTCACCATGGCGTAGAGGGTCTCGGCGCTGGGGTGAGCGGTGGTCCCTTGAAGGCAGGCAAGAATGGCGCTGCGCTTGCGGAATTGCTTGGCTTCCATATCCGGCCTCCTTGTGAATGATTCTTGTTTACATTCCAGAGTATAGCACAGGCCAGGAATTTTGTCAAGCACTTTTTGAGAATAATTCTCATTTTATTTTTTGATGCTTCCGGCAGGACCCGGTAGGGGCGGGGCATGCCGCCGCCCCTACAAAGCACTGCACCCCCGGGAGGCGAAAGAGCCTTCTCCGGGGGCAGTTGGGGGGTTAGCAATAGAAATCCCGGATCTTTTTGGCCCGGCTGGGGTGGCGCAGCTTCCGGATGGCCTTGTTTTCGATCTGGCGGATGCGTTCCCGGGTCACGCCGAAGATCTGGCCCACTTCCTCCAGGGTATGGGTCCGGCCGTCGTACATACCGAAGCGCATTTTCAGCACGTCCGCCTCCCGCTGGGTCAGGGTGTCCAGAATCTCCTTCAGGGCCTCGGCCAGCATGGCGTTGGAGGTGGCGTCGGCAGGTCCGGGGGTGTGGTCGTCCATGATGAAGGAGCCGATAGAGGTATCCTCTTCATCGCCCACGGGGGTGTCCAGGCTCAGGGTATCGGCGGCGGTCCGGTTGGCCTCGATGATCTTCTCCACGGGCAGGTTCAGTTCCTTGGCGATTTCTTCCACGGTAGGCTCCCGGCCCAGTTCCTGGACCAGCTTCCGGTTGCACCGGGTGGCTTTGTTGATGACCTCTACCATATGCACCGGCACCCGGATGGTCCGGGCCTGATCGGCAATGGCACGGGTGATGGCCTGCCGGATCCACCAAGTGGCATATGTAGAGAACTTGTTTCCCTTTGTCCAGTCGAATTTGTCCACGGCACGGATGAGGCCCGTATTGCCCTCCTGGATAAGGTCCAGAATGTGCAGGCCCCGGCCGGAATACTTCTTGGCGATGGAGACCACCAGCCGCAAATTGGCTTCCGTCAGCTTATTCTTGGCGGCCTGATCGCCGGCAGTGATGCGCTTGGCCAGCTCCACTTCCTCGTCGGCGGTAAGCAGCTTGATCTGGCCGATCTCCTTCAGGTACATCCGCACGGGGTCGTCCAGGGAGTATTCCGCCGCCAGGTCCACCGGGTCCACCAGGTCCTCCTCCGGAATGCCGGACAGGTCCACCTCGTCCCCCAGACCGTCCATCAGGTCCAGGCCGTCCAGATCTGAATCCACCTCCAGGTCCAGGTCGCTGCTGACCACCTGGATGTTCATGGCGTCCAGCCGGTCATAAATTTCCTCGATCTTCTCCGGGCTCAGGTCCAGCTTCTCCAGCTGGGCGTTCAGCTCGGAAGCCCGCAGCATTCCCTCCTTGCGGCCCTGGGCGATGAGGGCCTGCATGGCGGTCTGAATCTCTTCCATGTTCTTCGTATTCTTGTTATTGGATGTATTGCTGCTCATAAAACTGCCCCTTCTTTTTCTTATCGTCATTCTGTTTGACTATATATCGATTTTCGGATTTTGGCAAGGGTTTTTTGGAAATTTTTTCGCCGCAGCCGCCTTTTTTCGCCATCTTTCCTGAGCCTGAGGTCATTTTGCCCCGGAAATGGGCAAATAATACGGTTTACATTTCCGGAAAAATTCGGTATAATAAGGGTAATTGACCTTTTTCAGGAACTTCGCCGGAATACCGGCATCACGCAATGAGGTGGACGTATGACAGACCTTTCCAAAATCCGCAATTTTTCCATTATCGCCCACATTGACCATGGCAAATCCACCCTGGCCGACCGGCTGCTGGAGGAATGCAACGCCATTGACCGCCGGGAGATGGAGGACCAGATCCTCGACTCCATGGACCTGGAGCGGGAGCGGGGCATCACCATCAAGGCCCGGGCAGTGCAGTTGACCTATACCGCCGACGACGGGGAGACCTATGACCTGAACCTCATCGACACCCCGGGCCATGTGGACTTCAGCTACGAAGTCTCCCGGTCCCTGGCCGCCTGCGAGGGAGCGGTGCTGGTGGTGGACGCTTCCCAGGGCGTGGAGGCCCAGACCTTGGCCAATACCTTCCTGGCCACGGACGCCGGGCTGGAAGTACTGCCGGTCATCAACAAGATCGACCTGCCCTCCGCCCGGCCGGAGGAAGTGAAGCAGGAAATTGAGGACATCATCGGCCTGGAAGCGGAGGATGCCCCGGAAATTTCCGCCAAAAACGGCATCAACATCCATGCGGTGCTGGAAAAAATCGTCTCCGGGGTCCCGGCACCTACGGGAAGCCGCACGGCCCCCCTGCAGGCGCTGATTTTCGACAGCCAGTATGATTCCTACCGGGGCGTCATCGTGTACCTGCGGGTCAAAGAGGGAACTTTGACCACCGGCATGGACATCAAAATGATGGCCACCGGTGCTGTGTACAAAGTGGTCGAGGTGGGTACCATGAATCCTCTGGGCCTGACCCCACGGGATTCCCTGGGGGCCGGAGAAGTGGGCTACCTGACGGCATCCATCAAAACCGTGTCCGATACCCGTGTGGGCGACACGGTGACGGGCCTGGAAAACCCCGCTCCGGAGCCCCTGCCCGGCTATCGGGCGGTGCAGCCCATGGTCTATTCCGGCGTGTACCCCGCCGACGGGGCCAAATATCAGGACCTGCGGGACGCTCTGGAAAAATTGAAGCTCAACGATGCTTCCTTTGTCTATGAGCCGGAAAGCTCCATCGCTCTGGGCTTCGGCTTCCGCTGCGGCTTCCTGGGCCTGCTGCACATGGAAATTATTCAGGAGCGGCTGGAACGGGAATACAACCTGGACCTCATTACCACCGCCCCCAACGTGGTTTACCGGGTCACAAAAACCAACGGAGAGGTCATCATGGTGGCCAACCCCCTGGACTACCCGGACCCCATGGAGATCGAATTGGCGGAGGAACCCTTCGTGAAGGCCAGCCTGATGGCCCCCCAGGAATATGTGGGCAACATCATGGACCTTTGCACCTCCCGCCGGGGCGAGTTCAAGAACATGGTCTATCTGGATGCCAACCGGGTGGAAATGCACTACGAAATGCCCCTGAACGAGATTATTTACGACTTTTTCGATGCCCTGAAATCCCGGACCCGGGGCTACGGCTCTCTGGACTATGAGATGCTGGGCTACCGGCCCAGCCGCCTGGTAAAGCTGGACATTCTGCTCAACGGCGACATTGTGGACGCTCTGAGCTTCATCCTCTTTGCGGACAATGCCTACCCCAGAGCCAGAAAAATTTGCGAAAAGCTGAAGGACAACATCCCCAGAGCCCAGTTTGAAATTCCCGTCCAGGCGGCCATCGGCGGCAAGATCATTGCACGGGAGACCATCAAGGCCCTCCGGAAGGACGTGCTGGCCAAGTGCTACGGCGGCGACATTACCCGGAAGAAAAAGCTGCTGGAAAAGCAGAAGGAAGGCAAAAAACGGATGCGGACCTTCGGCACCGTGTCGGTCCCCTCGGAGGCCTTCATGGCGGTGCTGAAGCTGGACGACGATTGATTTTTCGGGAGGAATTTCCATGCCCTTACTTGGTAGAAAAGAAAAAATACCCCTTGGCATTTATGTACACATCCCCTTTTGCCGCAGCAAGTGCCAGTATTGCGATTTCTATTCCCTGGCCTGCAAGGACGACAAGCGGATGGACGCCTACATCAACGCCGTCTGCGCCCATATCAAAGAGGCGGGACAGCTGGCCCCCGGCTACAAGGTCGATACCGTGTACTTCGGCGGCGGCACCCCCAGCTATCTGGGGGGCGACGGCCTGGCGACCATTCTTTCCGCCGTGCGGAAATATTTCGACGTGACCGGCGATGCGGAAATTACCTTTGAAGCCAACCCGGATTCCATCTCCGACAAGCTGCTCCGGCGGCTCCGGGGAGAGGGCTTCAACCGGGTGAGCCTGGGGGTTCAGAACGACAACGACGAAATGCTGAAAAAGCTGGGCCGCCCCCACAATTATGCCCAGGTTTTGTCTGCCGTCCAGCGCATCCGGAAGGCGGGCTTCAAGAATCTGTCTCTGGACCTGATGTACGGCCTGCCGGGCCAGACCCTGACGGACTGGGAAAAGACCTTGCAGCACGTTCTGGCCATCAACCCGGAGCACATGAGCTGCTACGGCCTGAAAATCGAGCCGAACACCCCCATGTACGGCTATCAGGACCTCCTGAAGCTGCCCGACGACGACACGCAAGCGGATATGTACCTGTCCGCCGTGGAAATTCTCAAGGCCCATGGGTTCCGGCAGTACGAAATTTCCAATTTCGCCCGGAAGGGCCTTCTTTCCCGGCACAATATGAAATATTGGATGGGCGGGGAGTACCTGGGCTTCGGCCCGGGGGCCAGCTCGGATTTTGCCGGAAAGCGGTTCGACATCGTCCGGGACCTGGACGCCTATATTTCCGCCATGAAGACCGGCGGGTCCATTCTGGCGGACATCCAGCAGATTCCCCCCAGGGAGCGGGCCGGGGAGTACCTGACCACCCGGCTGCGGACCACCGTGGGCATTCAGGGCAGCGAGTACGAAAAGCAGTATCTGCTGCCCTTTGCGCCCCTGGAAGCGTCTCTGGAAAAGTGCCGCATGAACGGCTTTGCCAATAAGACCCTGGACGGCCGGTGGTACCTGACCCCCAAGGGGTTCCTGATTTCCAATTCCATCATTTCGGACCTGCTGCTCATCCAGGACCAGTGCCAGCCCATGACGCGAAAAAGATAAAGAAAACCCACAGCGCTCCTGATTCCCAGGAGGGCTGTGGGTTTTGTCTTGTCTCCCTCTTAGAGGGAGGCGGCACGCCGTCAGGCGTGACGGAGGGAGTACGCCCGGGCACTCCCCCAGTCACGGGTAAGCCCGTGACACCTTCCCTTTCAGGGAAGCCAGCGCATCGCCGTTACTGCGTCCCGCCCCTCATTCGTCTGCCCTAAAGGGCAGCCACCTTCCCCAGGGGAAGGCTTTTTTTGCCCCGCCGGGAGATTTCGCCCCATCGGGGCCCTCTCTCACTTGAAGAACGTATTCACCACCAGAATGACCACGCCCAGGAGGACCAGCACCACACCGGTGGCACGGTTCAGGGTCTTGGGCTGGGCCTTGTTGGCGAACCGGGCGGCGATCTGAGCCCAGAGCAGGGTGGAGGCCATGCAGTACACAAGCGCCGTCCAGTCCGGAGCGCCGCCGATGGCGAAGTGGCTGATGGAGCCGGTCAGGGCCGTGAAGGCCATGATGAACACGCTGGTGCCCACGGCGGTTTTCAGCTCATAGCCCAGTACGCTGGTCAGAATCAGCAGCATCATCATGCCGCCGCCGGCACCGATGAAGCCGCAGATGAAGCCGATCAGAATGCCGCAGACGACACTCTGGATCAGGCGTTTTTCCTTGCTGACGGTTGCCATGGCCTCTTTCGTAGTCATTACCGGCCTGACGATGAATTTCACACCCAGCAGCAGCGTCATAAAGGTGGAAAAGCTGCCCATGGTGGTGCTTTGCACCTTGCTGGACACCCAGCTGCCCACCAGCGTGAAGGCCAGCACCGTAAACATCATCACCAGGCCGTTGCGGATGTCCAGATTTTTGTTTTTGCCGTAGGTGTAGGCACTGACGGCGCTGGCCAGCACATCGGAGGCCAGGGCAATGCCCACGGCCATGTAGGGGTCCATGTCCAGGAAGGTGATGAGCATGGGGCTGATGACGGCAGCGGCGCTCATGCCTGCAAAGCCCGTGCCCAGACCGGCGCCGATGCCTGCGATAAAGCAGACGAGAAATTTCAGAAGTTCATCCATGGAAAGGCTGCTCCTTTGCAATTTTATCCAGATTTTCGTTGATTTTTTTCAGAAGAAGCTGGGCTTTTTCCTGTTCATCCCTGGGAAATCCCTCGAAAACGGCGCTGCCAAAGCGGCGCTGCAGGTCCTGCCCGGCGGCCACAGCCTCCCGGCTGTCGGGGAGCAGGGTCAGCTTCATGCTCCGCCGGTCCCCGGCGTCCGGCTCCTGAGCCAACCACCCCCGCTTTTCCAGGGCGGAAACGGCGGCGGAAACATGGCTTTTGGCGATGCCTCGGACGTTCACGATGTCGGCGGCACGGGTGTATTGGGGGTTATTGGCCAGGAACAGCAGCACGCCCATTTCGTTGGCAGTGAGGCCGAACCGGCGGCAGACCGGGTCCATGGCCTGGGCATAGAGCCGCCGCAGGCGAGTCACAGTGTCCCAGTGGATAGAGGTCATAGGGGTCACGCTCCTTTTGTTCATTTTTGAACTAATCGAGAGTATAGCAGAACCAAGGGGATTTGTCAATATATATTACTGAAAAGGAAAAAGAGGGGGAGCGGGGGTCTCGCTGACGAGCACCGCACTTCCGGTGGAACTTTGTAGGGGCGGCGGCAGGCCCCGTCTGCTTTGCTGCGATATTTGAGCGGTATAAATCGACGGAAAGCCTGCCGGGACAGAGAATGGCTCCCCTGCACAGGGGAGCCAGCGCCTCGCCATAACTGCGTCCCGCCCCTCATCCGTCATGGCTTACGCCATGCCACTTTCCCCCAGGGGAAGGTGTTCCTCTGTCCCGGCAGACGCTGCGCCGCTTGTGAAATATGAACAAAATTTTACGTCGGAATCCGGTGTTCTTTTCTTTTGGAAAAGCGCATTTTTCCTTGCTTTTTGCCGGGAAAAGCGATATACTACCACTCAAGCGAACCCCACACGGAAAGGAGGAGATACACGATGCTGAACTTCACGGCTCTGGTATTTTCCTCCGATTTTTTTGCCCGGACGGCAGTCATTTCGGAGTAAGTGTTTCCCTTTTTACGGAATCGGTTTCTCCTTTCTCGACGGCCCGACGGCACGGTAGAGAAAGGATGTTTTTTTATGGCAAAACCCGAAAAAACCACCGAAGCGGTCTATGACGCCCGCTCCCTTGGTACCCCCAAGATGCTCCTGCTGGGCGTCCAGCACCTGTTCGCCATGTTCGGCGCAACGGTCCTGGTACCTGCCCTGACCGGTCTGGACGTGGCCACGGCTCTGTTCTTCGCCGGTATCGGCACCCTCCTGTTCCACCTGATCACCGGCCGGAAGGTTCCCGCCTTCCTGGGTTCTTCCTTCGCCTTCATCGGCGGCTACAACGCCATCCGCACCATGGCCGACGGCTCCACCAACGACGCCCTGCTGCCCTACGCCTGCTTCGGCGTGGCCTGTGCGGGTCTTGTGTACCTGGTCGTGGCCCTGCTCTTCAAGATCTTCGGTGCAAAGAAGGTTATGCGCTATTTCCCGCCCATTGTCACCGGCCCGGTCATCATCTGCATTGGCCTGACCCTGTCCAACTCTGCCGTGAATAACTGCGCCAACAACTGGTGGATCGCCCTGGTGGCCATCCTCATTGTGGTCATCGCCAACATCTTCGGCAAGGGCATGATCAAGATTATCCCCATCCTGCTGGGTGTGGTGGGTTCCTATGTGTTCGCCATGATTGTGGACCCTGCCGCTCGTGCGAATCTGGCGCAGCTGGTGGGTGAAGCCGAGTGGATCGGCCTGCCCGTGGTCTGGAACAAGACCGCCCTGTCCATCTTCGGCAAGGAATTCGACGGCAGCCTGCTGGTAACCTCCATCATCACCATCATGCCCATCTCCCTGGCCACCATGATGGAGCACATCGGCGACATCAGCGCCATTTCCTCCACCGTGGGCAAGAACTTCGTGGCTGATCCGGGCCTCCACCGGACCCTGCTGGGCGACGGCCTGGCTACCACCGTGGCCTCCCTGTTCGGCGGCCCTGCCAACACCACCTACGGCGAGAACACCGGCGTGCTGGCTCTGAGCAAGGTCTACGACCCGAAGGTCGTCCGTCTGGCCGCCATTTTTGCGGCGGTCCTGTCCTTCTGCCCCAAGTTCTCCGCCGTTATCCGGGCCATGCCCGCAGCCACCATGGGTGGTGTGAGCCTGGTGCTCTACGGCATGATCTCCGCCGTGGGCGTGCGGAATGTGGTGGAGAACCATGTGGACTTCACCAAGAGCCGCAATGTGCTGATCGCCGCCATGATCATGGGCCTGGCCATCGGCGTCAGCAACAGCGCCGCCGGTGCCATCAGCTTCAACGTTGGCTCCGTGACCATCAGCCTGTCCGGCCTGGCCGTGGCTGCTCTGGTGGGCATTATCATGAACGCTGTCCTGCCCGGCAAGGACTACGAGTTCGGCGTCAATGAGCAGGGCGATACCTCTGTAAACTTCGGCACCCGGGCAAAATAAACATTACGGCAAAAAGTACCGCTGTGAAGGCTCACAGCGGTACTTTTTTATGAATTTTTCCGTGCTTGACAGGAGAAAAATTTGGTGCTAATATGTGCGCTCAAAGGAAGGAAAATCCAAACTTTATGGAGATGACTTCCGGTGGGGCCAAAAGCCTTCCCCTGGAGGGGAAGGTGTCATGGGCTAAAGCCCATGACGGATGAGGTCGAAGGTAACAGCGCCGTACCAACCTATGGTGATAATTGCTCGTTTCGACCTCATCCGTCGCAACGAAAGTTGCGCCAGCGTAGTAGCGGTATGACTGCCACCGGCAGTCATGAATATTTCTATTCGCTGCGCGGG
>UQVA01000026.1 GCA_900544405.1 uncultured Eubacteriales bacterium | reverse complement strand
GTAAGAAAACCCCTGCTTTCGTTATTTGAAAGCAGGGGTTCTTTGACAGGCTGAAACCGGCTGACAGAAATGCTCTGTCAGCCGGTTTTTCATGCTTTTTTGGAAGATAAGTGAAATTTGGATTCCGTACCGGCCAGGAGCCGGCCAATATTCTCGTGGTGCCGCAGGATCATCAGCAGACTTCCGGCGCGGAAGGAAGTGCGATTTTCACGGCTTTGGAAACTTACAGCTCGACGAGCTCATATTCCCGGCTGCCGAAGCCCAGCTGGGCGGCGGCTTCCACGGTATGCACGCCGTGGCGGGATTCGATGCGCTCGATCAAATGGTCCCGGCCGGGGTCCTTGGAGGCATAGATCATGTCCAGGCAGGCTTGGTCGATGGCGATGGGGTCCAGGGAGGCCATCATGCCGATGTCCGCCATGCAGGGGTCCTCGGCCACGGCGCAGCAGTCGCAGTCCACGGACAAGTTCTTCATCACGTTCACGAAGGCCATATTTCCGTGGAAATACTGCACCACGGAGGAGGCGGCGTCGGCCATGGACTCCAGGAAGGAATCATGGTCGGCAGTCCAAATTTGGGCGGGGTCACCGGCACCGTGGATGTAGGCCTTGCCGTAGCCGGAGGCGCAGCCGATGGACAGCTGCTTCAGGGCGCCGCCGAAGCCGCCCATGGGGTGGCCCTTGAAGTGGGACAGGACCAGCATGGAATCATAGTTTGCCATGTCCTTGCCCACATAGTTCTTGTGAATCTCGTGGCCGTCGGGAATGTCCAGCACCATGTCGGGGCCCTGGGCATCCAGCAGGTCAACGTGAAAATGCTTGCTCCAGCCGTGCTTTTCCAGGGTAGCCAGGTGCTTCTTGGTGGTGTTCCGGGAACCTTCGTAGGCGGTGTTGCATTCTACCACCGTGCCGGAAACGGCTTCGATCATGGGTTTCCAGAAGTCCGGCCCCAGGAAATTCTGGTTGCCTTCCTCGCCGGAGTGCAGCTTCACGGCGACCTTACCGGGCAGGGAGATGCCCAGGGCCTTGTAAAGCTCCACGACCTTCTCGGAAGTCAGCGTACGGGTGAAATAAACCTTGGATGGCATAATACCGATCTCCTTTTCAAATAATTTGAGCCTATTATAGCACATGAAGTTCACTTCATGTCAAGAGTGGAGGCGTGGTTTTGCCGCATTTTTACACACCGGGAGCGATCTGTCCGCTTGATTCTTTTTTTCAGGCACGCTATAATGAGAAACGTAAAGAGTTGTAAATCAGCAGGGCCGAAGCCCAATAGAAAGGAAGGACGCTGACAATGGAAAACAATACGCCGGAGAGCGGCGGCAGCTTCATGGAAAAGCTTTCCACATTTATTGTGGATAAGCGGAACCTCATCTACCTTATCGTGGTGCTGCTCATCATTTTCTCCATGTTTTCCCGGAACTGGGTGGAGGTGGAGAATGACCTGACTGCTTACCTGCCGGACACTTCGGAGACGAAGAAAGCCCTGGACGTAATGGAGGACCAGTTCATCACCTACGGCACGGCCCAGGTGATGGTGGCCAACATTACCCAGGAGGAAGCCGCCAAGCTTCACGACACCCTGAAAGACATCAAGGGCGTGCAGAGCGTGGACTATGATGAGACCTCCGACCACTATAATAACTTTTCTGCTCTGTTCTCCGTGACCTTTGATTACGACGAGAAGAATGACGCTTGTCTGGATTCTCTGGAAGCGGTAAAAGAGGCCCTGGCGGGCTATGACCTGTATCTGTCCACGGATCTGGGCAACACCCAGGCGGAAATTATCGACCGGGAGATCAACATGATCATGGTCTATGTGGCGGTGGTCATCGTGACGGTGCTGCTGCTGACCTCGGAGACCTACGGCGAAGTGCCGGTGCTGATTTTGACCTTCGTGGTGGCTCTGATCATCAACCAGGGTACCAATTTCCTGTTGGGCAAAATCTCCTTCGTGTCCAACTCCGTGACCAGTATTTTGCAGCTGGCCCTGTCCATTGACTATGCCATCATTTTCTGCAACCGGTTCAAGGAAGAACACCGGCTGCTGCCCATCCGGGAGGCCGTGATCACGGCCCTGGCCAAGTCCATCCCGGAAATTGGCTCCAGCTGCCTGACCACGGTCGGCGGCCTGGTGGCCATGCTGTTCATGCAGTTCAAGCTTGGCCCGGATATGGCCATCTGCCTTATCAAGGCCATTGCCTTTGCGCTGCTGTCCGCGTTCCTGGTAATGCCGGGCCTGCTGATGCTCTTTGGTCCGCTCATCGAAAAAACCGGCCACCGGAGCTTCGTGCCGAAAATCCCCTTTGTGGGCCATATCGACTATGCCACCCGCCATGTGGTGCCGGTGGTGTTCGTGGTGCTCATTGTGTTTGCCTTCCAGCTTTCCTCGCAGTGCCCCTACGCTTACGGTTACAGCATTCTGTCCACCCCGAAGCTCAATGATACCCAGATCGCCGAGCAGATGATCGAGGACAACTTCGGTTCTTCTAATATGGTGGCCCTGGTGGTCCCGGCGGGGGATTTCGACAAGGAACGGGAAATGCTTGCCGAGATCGAGAGCCACGAGGAAGTGGACTACACCATGGGCCTGACCAACATCGAGGCCATGGACGGCTATATGCTGGCCGACAAGCTGACCCCCCGGCAGTTTGCGGAACTGGCGGGACTGGATTATGAGGTGGCCGAGGTGGTCTACGCCGCCTACGCCGCCAATCAGGAGAACTACGGTCAGCTGGCCGGAAAGCTCTCTACTTACCAGGTGCCGCTCATTGACATGATGCTCTACGTCTGCGACCAGATCGATTCGGGCATCGTCTCCCTCAGCGAGGACCAGACCCAGACCCTGAAGGACGCTCAGACCCAGATGCTCAGCGCCAAGAATCAGCTGCAGGGTACCGAGTTCAGCCGGATGCTGATCTATCTGACCCTGCCGGTCAGCGGCGATGAGACCTATGCCTTTACGGATACCCTGCTGGATATTGCCAGAAGCTATTATCCCGACGGGGACGTGTACATTGCCGGCGACTCCACCAGCGAATACGACTTCGAGAAGTCCTTCGCCGTGGATAACACCGTGGTCAGCATCCTGAGCGTGCTCATCGTGCTGGTGGTGCTGCTGTTCACCTTCAAGTCCGCCGGTATGCCGATTCTGTTGATCCTGGTCATCCAGGGCGCTATCTGGATCAACTTCTCCTTCCCGACCATTACGGGCAAATACCTGTTCTATCTGGCTTACCTGATCGTCAGCTCCATTCAGATGGGCGCAAACATCGACTACGCCATCGTCATTGCCAGCCGCTATCAGGAACTGAAAACCAAGATGGATCACCGCAGCGCCATTACCGAGACCATGAACTTCGCATTCCCGACCATCATCACCTCCGGCGCCATCATGTCCGTCAGCGGTTTCCTGATCGGCAGCATGACCTCCGAACCGGTCATTGCGGGCATCGGCGAGAGCCTGGGACGTGGCACGGTCATTTCCATTATCCTGGTCATGTTCGTGCTGCCGCAAATTCTGCTCATCGGCAGCGGCGTGGTGGACCGGACCTCCTTCTCCGTGCCCGGTGTGGGCGTCGGCGAACGGAAAACCGGCCACGGCAAGATCGCCGTCAACGGTATGGTCCGGGGCAAAGTCAACGGTACCATCCGGGGCATTGTCCGGGGTACTGTGGAGGGCGACATTGACCTGAACCTGATCTCCGGCTCTGTGGAAAACGACGAGGAGGGTGACGAAGATGATGAATAAGTGCTGGTTCCGCTTGAGCGCCCTTGTGCTGGCGCTGGTGATGCTCTTTGCCGCTGTTCCGGCAGTCCGGGCAGAGGAGGGGACGCTCACCATTTCCTCGGCGGAGGAATTTCTGGAATTTGCCGAAAGCTGCACCCTGGATTCCTGGTCCCGGGGCAAGACCGTGCGCCTGACGGCGGACATTTCCCTGGCCAATACGGGCTTTACCCCCATCCCCACCTTCGGTGGGACCTTTGAGGGCGACGGCCACACCATTACCGGCCTGGAGATCACCGACACCGTGGCCCCGGCGGGCCTGTTCGCCCGGCTGCAGGCAGATGCGGTGGTGCGGAACCTGAATCTGGAGGGCAGCGTCTGCCCCGACGGAGAAAAGACCGACGTGGGCGGCTTGGCCGGTGTCAACAGCGGCACCGTGGAGAACTGCACCTTTACCGGTACGGTCTCCGGCAAGCGGAACGTGGGCGGCCTGGTGGGCCGGAACCTGGGGACCGTGAAAAATGCAACTGCTTCCGGAGCGGTGTTCGGCACCAACAGCACCGGCGGCCTGGTGGGCTGCAATTTGGGGCTGGTGCAGGATTCCCGGAATAAAATGTATGTGAATATCGAAAGCACGGACCCCGGCGTGAACCTGGACGAGCTTTCTCTGAATTTCTCTCTGGACCTTTCCATGCTGTCCCAGATCGACACGGCCAATGTGGCCACCGATACCGGCGGCGCGGCGGGCTATTCCTCCGGCACGGTGGATAATTGCGTGAACTACGGGGCCATCGGTCATCAGCACATCGGCTACAATGTAGGCGGCGTGGTGGGCCGCAGCAGCGGCGCCGTGAAGAACTGCTCCAACGAGGGCAGCGTCTGCGGCCGGAAGGACGTGGGCGGCATCGTGGGCCAGATGGAGCCTTATGTGCAGGTGGCCCTGTCCGAAAGCACCCGCAGCAAGCTGCAGCGGCAGTTGGATGAGCTTTCCAAGCTCGTTGACCAGGCCTCCGACGATGCCGAGGGCGGCGCAGGGGGCGTGTCCTCCCGGTTGAACAGCCTCTCCGGCTATGTGGATACGGCCGTGGACGAGGCCGGGAAGGTGAAGGTCAACGCCGATGTGAATACCAATATCAACGGCTCCGGCAATACATCCTCCGATACCACCGTCAGCGGCGACCCCAAGGTGGACGTGAATCCCACCCCGGAGGGGGGCACCAGTGTCAGCGTCAGCGGCAGTGTGGACATTGACCACACCGGCGAAGGCTCCGGCTCCATCGACGCCAGCACCAATATCGTGGCTTCCCCGGACCTGGGGGGCCTCAGTTCCGCCGTCAACGGCATCAGCGGGCAGATCGCCCTGCTGAACAGCGCCGTGGCCGGGACCGTGGGGACCCTGGCCGAGGACGTGCGGCAGATCAATGCCAAGTTCTCCGAACTGTCCGACACGCTCTTTGAGGCCATGGACCAGGTGGAGAACGGGGACATCATTACCGACACCTCCGCACTGGACATTGATTCCATTACCTTGGGCAAAGTCTCCTACTGTACCAACCGGGGAGCCGTTTCCGGCGACATCAATGCCGGCGGCGTGGCCGGATCCATGGGCCAGGAGTACACCGCCGACCCGGAGGACGACGTGTCCGGGGACCTGAGCGGTGAGTACCGGCGGCAGTATGAATACAAGGCCGTTATCCAGCTTTGCGAGAATGACGGTGTCGTCACCGGCAAGCGCAGCTATGTGGGCGGCATTGTGGGCCGGATGGACCTGGGCTTTCTGACCGGCTGCCGGGGCTTCGGCAGCGTGGAAAGCGAAGGCGGCGACTATGTAGGCGGCATTGCGGGCCTGACCGCAGCCACCGTCCGGGATTCCTACGCCAAGGCCACCCTGAAAGGCGGCAAGTATGTGGGCGGCATCGTGGGTTCCGGCGTGGAGGAGACTGCCAGCGGCAGTTCTTCCACAGTGACGGGCTGCTATTCCATGGTGGAGATTCCCGAGGGAGGGCAGTATCAGGGTGCCGTTTCCGGCTCCGAGAAAGGCACGTTCGCAGAAAATTACTTCGTTTCCGACACCCTGGCCGGTATCAACCGCCAGAGCATCGCCGGAGAAGCGGAGCCTATGACCTATGCTCAGCTTTCCCAGGTCATGGGCCTGCCCCAGGCCATGCAGTCCTTCACCCTGACCTTTGTGGCGGATGATGTGACGCTGTTCACGGATTCCTTCTCCTACGGGGCGTCCTTTGGCTCCGACATCTTCCCTCAAATCCCCGCCAAGGACGGCTATTACGCCCGGTGGGACCGGGAGGACCTGACGGACCTGCATTTTGATACGGTGGTCACTGCCGTGTACACCCCCTATGTGCCGGGCCTGGCCTCTCAGGAGACCCGGGAAAACGGCCGCAGCGTGTTCCTGCTGGAAGGGGATTACGACGAAAATAGTGCCATGACCGCCGCCCCGGAAGCGGTGACGGCCACGGAGCTGACCACGGAAGACCTGGCGGATTACTTCTCCAAGGGCGGCTTCCCGGCCATGGTCATTGACCGGGAAGTAGTGGAGCAGTGGAAGATCACCTTCACCGACGACGGCCGCAGCGAGCATACGCTCCGCTACCTGGCTCCCTCCGGGAAAACCAGCAACCTGCGGCTCTATGTGGAGGACAATGGCGGCTGGGTCCGGGCAGATTACGACACCATCGGCAGCTACCTGGTGTTCCCGGTGACGGGCAGCACCGTCCATCTGGCGGTAGTCACGACCTTTGCCGTGTGGTGGATCTGGCTGCTGGCCTTTGTGGCCCTGGCGGCGGTCATTATCACGATCCTGATGCTGGTCCACAGGAATCACAAGCGCAAGCCCATCCTGAATGACCTGCCTCTGGAGGAGGACGACGAGCCTGCGGAGGAAAAGGAAGAAGCACTGACCGCCGAGGAGCGGCTGGCCCGTGCGGAGGCTGAATTGGAGGCCCTGCGCAGCGGAAAAGTGACCCTGCCCCAGCAGCCCAAGAAGAAAAAGCGCTGGTGGATCCCGGTGCTGATCGTTGTTCTGGTGGCGGCGTTGGGCGTGGGGGCCTATGTGCTGCTGACCGGCAACCTGGGCAAGGGCCTGGAAGCCTACCGGCTGCTGAATGCCTACGTCCAGAAGGACCCCATGTCCCTGTCCCTGGGACTGGACACGGACCTGAACGGCGTGACCCTCCACACCGATGCTCAAATTCGCTCCACCAAGGTGGACGGAAAGCAGATCACCATGGTGGAGAGCAGCGGCGTGAAGCTGTACTATGCCGACGGCAATGTGTACCTGGATAACGGCAAGGCCTACGCCGTGGGCAAGGCGGACTATTCCGTCATCATGGACCAGGCGGTGGAGCTTTACAAGCTGCTGGACGTGGACAAAACCAAGTCCGGCTCCAAGACCCGCTACACCATCACCGCCTCCGGCAGCGATGCGGCCAAGTTCCTGGACCTGTTGGGGGACCCGGTGGAGGGCGTGAACAAGCTGGAACTGGTCCTGACGGCTACCGACGGCAGCCTGACCACCCTGGAATTCTCCGGCAGCAGCAACAGCGGCAGCCTTTCCGGTAAGGCCATCCTGAATACCGGCACCCGCACGGCTCCGGTGATTCCGGATGCAGTGCTGGACGCCATTTCGGACGGCACTTCCGAAAGCAAAAATACCATCACGGACGATGTGCTGCGGCTTCTGGAAGCCTGGGCCACCCTGGAAAACCAGGAAAGCTACAGTGCCGACATCGCCCTCCGGGCAGACTGCGGCCCCATCGTGGTCAACGATACGCTGGAGTATGACCGCCTCCGCAGCGAGGGTGACACCCTGGGCTGCGTGCGCAAGGGCAGCGTGGCGGTGTACTTCTCCGGCGATACCCTCTGCGACAGCACCGGCCGGGCCATTTCCACCGGCAAGGCCATGGCGGACAGCGCCAAACTCATTGACCTGGCCTACACCATGATGGCCTCCGGCACCGTCACCGCCCAGCAGAGCGGCGATACCTGGACCTACACCCTGGCCCTGGACCAGGAGGGCATGAAGCAGCTCTCCGCCGCCATTGCCCCGGACGTGGAGAGCCAGAACGTGACCTTCACCACCGGCAATCTGACGCTGACCCTCACCGACGGGACCATCACGTCCCTGAATATTTCCTGCTCCGGCACCGCCCGCATCGTGCTGACGGATACCAATGTGTCTCTTGGCGCCGGCATTACCTTCGTGGACCGGGAGGTTTCCTTCCCGGAGGCCGTCCGCAGCGCACTGAAAAAATAAAAATGTGGAGGAGAGAGAATCATGGGAAATCGGATCATTAGCATCAGCCGTCAGTTCGGCAGCGGCGGCCATGAGATCGCCGTCAAGACTGCCGGGCGGCTGGGCCTGAAGGTCTATGAGCGGGAACTGGTGCGGCTGGCCTGCGAATACGGCGAGCTGCCGGAGACCTCCGTGACGGATTCCGACGAAAAGGCCACCAATCCCTACCTGTTCCAGACGGTCCATGAGGGAAATTATCATGTGCTCCGGGGCAAATCCACCTCCGAGGTGCTGTTCGCCCTGCAAAGCCACGAAATTCGCCGGATCGCCAAGCGGGAGGAATGTGTGTTCGTGGGCCGCTGCGCCGACTTCGTGCTGAAGGACAAGGACGTGCAGCTGCTGCGGGTGTTCGTATCCGCTCCGGAGGAGCAGCGCATCCGCCGGAAGATGATCCAGGAGAACCTGACGCTGAATCAGGCCTCCAAGCTGGTCCACAAGATGGACAAACAGCGGAAAAAGTATTATGAGTCCTACACCGGTATGATCTGGGGCGACCCCAGTCACTACGACCTGTGTATCGACACCTCCAAGTACACCCTGGACCAGGCGGCGGAAATGATCGCCCTGCGGTTCGAAAAAATGGGATAAAAACGCCGCCCCGGAGAGAAAATCCTCTCCGGGGCGGTCCTTTTTTACTTAATCTTCTTCCGGCTCCGGAGCCAGGAAGATCCGGCAGGCGGCGCAGTGATAGGTGACATTCCGTTCCTTGGCGTAGAAGCCAAAGGGCAGGAGTTTCTTATCCAGCAGGATGCCTCCCGCAGCCTTGACCCTTTTGGGCCATAGAGTCGATGGAGCATCAGCCTCGTCCTTTATCCAGAAAATTGCACCGCCGGAAGGAGCGAGAAGGCAACCGGCAATCATCTCATTGTGACAAATGGGACAGAGCATAGAGATACCTCACTGCATCAAGAGTAAGATTTAACACCAGGGTAATAGTTGCTGGCATTCAAATCGGTCCAGAACCAATAAGCAAGTGAACTGTCTTGCCAGTTCTGGGGAGTACATCCCTCGATAATCCAATCGTTATAGGCACTACTGCTCTTTGTTAAAACATGCCTAGAAATACCGCTGTATTTTTGCGTACATCTGTCATAGGATGCGTCATAGCCGGTTAGTTCATAATAGTAGGCATTTACAGCGACGGGTTCACTAAACGCTACTCCAATCATGGCACCAGTAACTTCACCGCCAAAAAATGTGATGATGGCAACAGCAATTTGAGTAACAATATCTTTTTTGCTGACAAGGAATGTTAAAAAGGAGAGAAGAAGAGCAGAAATAGTTGAGAGAGTATCGGTTTTCTTCCCATTGATAACGTAGGATTCTGTATCATTTTTTGTGCGAACGCTAGATACTCGAATCTTCATTTCTTCACCTGTAACTGAATCCTTCTTATATGTTATATAGCCAAGAACGTTTCCGGCTGGGGCTGAGAATGTAGAAATTTGGGGGGAGGTTTTGGAAATTCTCTCTGCTACATTGATAGTATACCGATTTACGATAATGCTATCTTTGAAGTTGGTTACTACAAGCTGCGAACCACCAATTTCTCCGGTTACAGTTTGGATAATACGATTGTTCTCGTACTGGGTAATGACAAAGGGGGCAGTGTGCTGAGAATTGATTGTGTTCGGTGAAGCGGTATCTACGGAAATCTCCATTTTCCCGGTAGCTGAAGTCTTGTATGTGAAGGTGTTCGAGGGGGTGTTCTCCGCAGCCATGGCAGGGGTGCAAATGCAGAGACAAATCGAAAACAGCACGAACAGACTAATCAATCTTTTTATCATGTCTATACCTCCTGATAAAAATACACCTATGGTTGATATGCGTTATGAGAAGTTACTTAAATACCCAATTGGAAGGACCTCCTTTCGACTCCTTTCGGAAGATACTTTTATTATACATAAAAAGCTTAGAGATTCAAGATGGAGAAATTAACAAAGGTTACAAATGAATTTTGGATAGAGTGCATAAAGGAAAAGAAAGAATCTTTTAGTCAGACAGAATTTGAGACATTTGAGCAGGGTTCTTATACAGATGTACACCTTACAGAGGAAATGTGGGGGTGGAAGTCGTGGAATATGAAACGTACTTGGCTCGTCAGAAGTGGCTTTTGCTATTAGAAGTTGATTTGAAAACCGCCCCCGCTGAATCATCAGCGGGGGCGGTGCGATATTACCGTTTCCTCGGTTTTACGCTGGGGAACAGGTGGGCGTCCGTATGGGGCAGGAACTGGGCGGCGACCATATTTTCCGGGAACCGAGCCATTTCGCCGAACTGCACATATTGGGCATCCTGGGCGAATTTCCGCAGCCGGGGCAGCTGCGCTTCGTCCAGCAGCAGCTTTTTGACCCCTTTCAGGGAGCTGTTCCCCAGAATTTTGAACTTTTCCCGGGGAATATCCGGGTACATCCCCACGGTAATGGCGGATTCCAGGTCCATGTGTTCCCCGAACCCTCCGGCCAGGTACATAGCCCCCAGGTCCGACGGGGCCACCCCACATTCCTCCATCAGCGTGGCGGCCATGGTGAAGGCGGCGGCCTTGCAGCGGATGAATTCCTGAATGTCCGCTTGGGTAAAGAGCAGCGGACCCTCCGGCCCTTGGGCGTAGCAGATGGCGGGCAGCTGCCGCTGGGTGTCCGGCTCGTAGGTCCAGCGGATGGCTGGGGCGGCGTCCACGTTCAGCGTGCCGTTGCCGTTGATCCACCCGGCCAGGAAGCCCTGGGCGATCAGGTCCAGAATGCCGGAGCCGCAGATGCCCACCGGGGGCTTGCCGCCGATGGTTTTCACATGGATTAGGTCTCCTTCGTCAATGGTCACGTTGCAGACCGCTCCCGGCTCCGCCCGCATTCCCGATTTGCTGACGGCCCCTTCCAGTGCAGGACCGGCCGCACCGGCACCCACCAGCAGGAAATCCTTGCAGCCGAAGGCAATTTCGCCGTTGGTGCCGATGTCCAGAAACAGCGCCGGGTCCGTTCTTGTGTCCAGGTCCGTCATCAAAAGGCCGGAGATGATGTCCCCACCCAGATAATTAGCCACCGCAGGCATACAAAAGACACTGCAAGAAAGATTCAAGCCAATGTCCCGTGCTTCCTGAATGCCGGGGTCGTAAAAGACCGGGGTGTAGGGAATTTGAAACACCTGCCAGGGTTCGCAGGCAAGAAGAAGGTGTATCATGGTGGTGTTGCCGCCCACGGCCAGCAGGAGAATTTCTGACGGGTCCACCTGGGCCTGGGCGCAGCAGCGGGTGATTAGATCGTTGATGTTTTCCACCACCAGGGCCTGCAAATGGGCCAGGTGGTCCGGCCGGTCCTTGGCGTAGAGAATGCGGTCGAGAATATTGGCGGAAATGGCCGTCTGGCCGTTGGTGGCCGTGCCGGAGGCCAGGGTGGCCCCGGTGTTCAGGTCCAGCAGCTCCATTTCCAGGGTGGTGCTGCCCAGGTCCAGTGCCAGGGCGCAGGACCGGCTCCGGGTGTCCCCGGCCTCGATGTTCCGAATCTCCCAGCCGGTGTCAGTGGGACTCAGACTGGCGGTGACCGCATAATTTGCCTTTTTCAGGGTGGGGTAGAGCGTCTGCATGGCGCTCAGGGTCATGGAATCGGCGTGAAAGGCTTCCAGCACCCGCTCCCGGTCCGCACGCAGGTCGGCAGGGGAGGGGGTGGGCAGCTGCAAATAGACTTTTCGGGCAAAGGTCATGGGAATTCCTCCTCGTTTCTTGGTGCCATTATAAGCCGAAACGTCGAAAAAAGCAAGATTTTCCGGAAAGGATTGGATTTTTCGGGAAACCGTGGTATAATGGAAAGAAAAATTCCCCGGAGGACATATCGTGGAAGAAAAAATCTATCGGGAGTACGTCTCCATTCTGAAGGAAGAACTGCAATGCGCCATGGGCTGCACGGAACCCATCGCCGTGGCTTACTGCGCCGCTCTGGCAAGAAAAACCCTGGGGGCCATGCCGGAGCGGGTGTGCATCGAGGCCAGCGCCAACATCATCAAAAACGTGAAAAGCGTGGTGGTGCCCCATACCGGCGGCAAGCGGGGCATTGCGGCCGCCGCTGCGGCGGGCATCATCGCCGACCGGGCCGACACGGGACTGCAGGTGCTGTCTCAGGTCACGGAGGACCAGGTCCGGGCCATCGACGACTTCCTGGAAAAGGGCGAATTTCATGTGGAGCGGTCCGGGAAGGACTATGTGTTCCACATCCGGGTGGTGCTGTTCGCCGGAGCGGATACCGCCAGCGCCGAGATCGCAGGATTCCACACCAACGTCATTCAGGTGGAGCGGAACGGGGTCATCGTCCACCACCGGGATTACAGCGAGGCGGCCATTCGTCACGAGACGGACCGGAGCCTGCTCAGCGTGGAGCGCATTGTGGAGTTTGCCAACACGGTGAAAATCGAGGACGTGGCCGAGACCCTGCAGCGGCAGATCGACTGCAACTGGGACATTGCCCAGGAGGGCCTCCGGGGGGAATATGGGGCCAATATTGGCAAGATCCTTCTGCAATCCTACGGAATGTGCGTCCACAACCGGGCAAAGGCCTACGCCGCCGCTGGGTCTGATGCCCGGATGAACGGCTGCGAGAAGCCTGTGGTCATCAATTCCGGATCCGGCAATCAGGGCCTTACCGCCAGTCTGCCTGTCATCGTCTATGCAAAAGAACTGGGGGTCTCCCAGGAAATTCTCTACCGGGCGCTGGTGGTTTCTAATTTGGTGACCATCCATCTGAAAACCGGCATCGGCAGCCTGTCCGCCTATTGTGGAGCCACCGCCGCCGGGTGCGGTGCGGGCGCAGGAGTCATGTATCTCTACGGCGGCGACGAAAAGGACATTGCCCACACCATCGTCAACGCTGTGGCCATCGATTCCGGCATGATCTGTGACGGTGCCAAGGCCAGCTGCGCTGCAAAAATCGCCTCCGCCGTGGAGGCGGGGCTGCTGGGTATGCAGATGCAGATGCATAAGTCCCAATTCTTCGGCGGCGAGGGCATTGTGGTCAAGGGGGTGGAGAATACCATCCGCAATGTGGCCACCCTGGCCAGCGAGGGAATGCGGGAAACGGACCGGACCATCATCCGCATGATGATCGAGGAAAATTAACAAACTGTTCTTATCTGGCGGACGGATTCGCTTGACAAGCGGACGAACTTGGGCTATAATGAGGCCAAACCCCAGAAAAGGAGGCTTTTTTATGAATCGAATCTGGAAAATTGCCGTTCCTGCCGTCTGCACCGCCGGTGTTTTGCTGGCCGGGTGCAAGGGCGGAAAGACTGCCAATACGACCACCCCCGGCACCACTGTGGGGACCGTCACCGCCGGGACTGCGGCCACGACCCTGCCCAGGGATGGGGCCACCGTGCCGCCCACCAGCGGCTTTGCCACCCAGCCCACGGCAGATGCCAGCATCGAGGGGGGCAAGCTGCGGCTGGAATACACCGGCAGCCGTTCTTCCCTGACCTATGTGAACTCCGTGGACCAGCTGCCGGACTATGCGGAACTGGCCGGTTACGATGCGGCATTTTTTGAGAAGCACGCCCTGCTGCTGGTGGTGGATACGGAAAGCTCCGGCTCCATTCAGGTGGGCTTTGCGTCCATCGACCCGTCCACCGGGACCGTGACCCTGTCAAGGAAAATGAACGGAGACGTGGGCACCATGGACATGGCCACCTGGCTTCTGTGGGCGGTCATCGACCGGGACGACAGCATCTCCTGGAGCGTGGAGAATCCCTCCTCCGGCGGCTCGAATCTCAGCGTAAACTAAAAAATCGGTGCCGTCCAACTCGGGCGACACCGACTTTTTTACAGCAGGGCAAGTAGCTCTTCTTTGGAGCAGTAGCCGATGGAGGTCTTGCTCAGCTCTCCGTTTTTGAAAACCAGAATGGTGGGAATACTGGCAATGCCGAAGCGCCGGGCCAGGTCCATCTCCTCGTCCACATTGACCTTGCCGACGGTGATGTCCGGCCGCTCGGCGGCGATCTCCTCCACAATGGGGGCGATCATCTTGCAGGGTCCGCACCAGCTGGCCCAGAAGTCCACCAGCACGGTGCCGGAGGCGATGGTCTCGTCAAAATTCTCTTTGTTCAAATGCAGCATGGATAAAATCCTCCTTTTTTCTTCACTATACCACGATTTTGCGAAAACCGCAACGGGGTTGACAGAAAAGATGAAATTTCGTATAATCCAAGGGGTAAGGAGTGAAAGCAAATGGCGCATGATTGCGGAAATTGCGGCGGATGCACCGGTGGCTGCGCCGGGTGCGGCGGCTGCCGGGGAGCCTTGGAGCTGAATGCCGGGGAACTGGAAATGCTGGACACGTTGGCCCGTATCCCGTTCCTGCCGGTGGCCCGGAGGGCGGACTCGGAGGAGCCGGTGTACCTGGAATCCATGGACGCCACGGTGCGGGAGTATGCCCTGATTCTCCTGTGCCTGGAGAAAAAGAACCTGGTGTCCATTGACTATTCTGCCCCGCTGAAGGGCTTTTCCTACGCCGGATACGAAAAATATCCCGTGAAGGGTTCCGTGGCCCTGACCAACCGGGGCCAGCAGGTGCTGGACCTGCTGGAAAAGCAGGGAATTCAGGAATAAATTGCCAAAATTTCAGAAAATACGCCCCGGAGGAGAAAATTCCCCTCCGGGGCGTGGTTTAACTAGAGGAATCAACTTCCGGCGATGCGTTGCCTCCCGACGTGTAGGGGGAGGTGTCACCGAAGGTGACGGAGGGGGTGTACGGTTGGAGGTCGTAGAAGGGTACCGATTCTTCTGAGGGATGCCTTCCCCTCCAGGGGAAGGCGATTTCACGGCGTATCTTCCTGGCGGAACACGGAGCGGCCGATATAGGCTGCGCCGGACTGGGTCACATAGTCCAGGTACTCGATCTTTGCGTCGTGGTAATAGCTGCGGCCGATGGGCAGCTCCGCCCCGCCGGAGAGGGTCAAAGATTTGACCCCAAAGCTAGTGATAAAGCGGCTGTTTACCAGGTAGCCCTTATGAATTCGCAAAAATCCGTAGGGTTTCAGAGCTTCTTCCAGGGTCTCCATCCGGGAATAGATTTTCCGCTGGGTCTCCGGGTCCTCAAAATGCAGCTCCTGGGTATTGCGGATGCACTCGATGTACGTGACCCGGCTGGCATCGATGGACACGGTGTTCCGCCCGTCCTGGAACCGCACCAGGTCCCCTTGGTCCTTGATCTTCAGTTTTTCCATATAGCGGGTGACGATCTGGTTCAGGTCCTCCATGAAGTGATTCTTTCGCACGAAGCCGAAGGGCTCGGCGGCAAAGGTGTCGAACATCCGGTCCGTCCGGTTGGAGACGAACACGATGCTGGTGCCGCTGCCCAGCTTCTGGATAGTCTTGCCCAGGGTGATGCCGTCCATTTTCGGCATGGAAATGTCCAGAAACACCAGCTGGAAGGACCGGGTGGACAGGGCCTCCAGCAGAGCCTCCGGCCCCAGGAACGTCTCCAGGGACACGTCCATGCCCGCTTCGGCAAAGACAGTGCCGATGGAGGAGGAGACAATGGTCAGCGCCCGTGGCTCATCGTCGCAGACGGCAATTTTCAGTCGCTCACGCATGGTCGCTTTCCCCCTTCAAATCAAGAATGAATTCCACCAGGAAATGTCCGTCCTGGATGTTGTACCGAATGCTGCCGCCGTGCTTTTTCACGATGCTGCGGACGATGCCCGTGCCTTTCCCGTGGAGGGTCCGGTCCCCCTTGGTGGTGGGGAAGCCCTTTTCCAGAATACCGCTGCCCTTCCGGGTGGGGTTCCGGACCTTGGTCAGCAGGTAATCCTCTGTGGCCCGGATGGAAACGGTCACGGTGGGGTCCTCCGGCTGCTCAGATACGCAGGCTTCGATGGCGTTGTCGATGACGTTGGTGTAGAGCTTTACCAAATCCAGTTCACTGAAGGGCAGTTCATGGGGCGGCACGGCGTTCACGTCCAGCGTGACCCCCTGGCTCCGGGCCTTGGAGGTCTCCATGTTCAGGATCAGGTCCAGGGTGTGGTTGCCGCAGTCCACCAGGGGGACGATGGGTTCCGAGAAGGTGCTGGACAGTTCGTCCAGGTAGTTTTTCAGCCCGGCCAGGTCTCCGGTGTCCAGCATGGCCCGCATATAGGCGTACTGGTTGTTGATGTCGTGCTGGATTTTATGCAGCTCCGCCAGATTTTCGCTGGTCACGGCCATCAGGGAAGCGGCGGATTTGTTCATCTGGGTCTCCGCCGTCAGGTCGGCCACGTTGGTGTACTCCCGGCACAGGTGATAGGTCATCAGATAGACCAGAATGTCAATGACGCACAGGGCCAGGAGAATGGCGCTCATCAGCCCCGGAATTCCGGATTCGCTGGTCATGCCGAACACATGGACGCTGAAGGTATCATACACGGTGACGCAGGCGGCGCTGGCGATACAGGTGGCCAGATTCAGCCGGACGGCGTGGACGCTGACGTGATATTTGTAGATTCGATAGTTCCGCAGGAACCAGCCCACCAGCACCAGGGCCAGACTGGCCGCCAGCTTGGCGTACAGGGAATTGAAGTGCCATTGGGAAAATTCCAGCAGCCGCCCGAACACCGCACCCAGCCGGAAAGCGGTAATGATGATGGAAAAGGCGGCGGCCCCGGTGACGATGCGGGCATTCCAGTCGTATTTCGGGAAAATGGCCGCATAGAGCAGAATGCCGAACAGATAGGACAGCCAGGAGCCAACACCGGCCAGAATGAAGAAACGATGGCTCAGGGCATTCAGCACCAGGTCCGTGAGCAGGAACACACCAAACAGAAACAGAACTTTCCCCAGAGACCGCCAGAGCTTGGACCGGTCCTTTTTGGGATTATCCAGCAGACAGTAAGCGAAGAACGCAGCGCAAAAAAATTGGACCCAGTTGGCGGGGTCTCGGAGGAGCCACAGGAAATCAAACATGGGGCAAAGCTCCTTTCCTGACATTTTTTACATTATAGCATAAAACATCCCAAAAGGAAAGACCCGCCGGGCCCTGCTTGGGAGAAAAAGTAAAAAATGGAAAGGGACACGCAGCAATGCATGTCCCTCTCGCTATTAAAAGGAGGAAAAGAGAATTGGCTTAGTATTCGTCGTCGCTGTCATCCTGCTTCTTCTTGGAAGCCTTTTCTTTCGCCTGCAGCTTGCCGGTGGCAAAGCCCACGATGCGGCAGGCGTTCAGCACTACAAAGAGAGCGGTCAGGCCCCATACGCAGTACATCACGATGCGCCAGGGAGAGGTCCCGTAGGAGATCACGGTGCCGGGGGTCATGCCCATGACGGCGTTGGAGTTGGCCTTGTTGTAGAGCAGATACCGGGTGGAGGTTTTCAGCCAAGACACGGCGGTGGGGCTCTCGGTGTCGTAGAGGCCGTTGGTGCCGTTGTTGGACAGGGTCAGGTTCTGACCACGGCGCAGGGCCAGGTCGGTGGTCATGTAGGTGTTGGGCTCGCCGCCGGCGTCGGTCAGAACGGTGCCGGTGAAGCCTTCCTCATCCCGAAGGATCTGGTTGATGACGTTGGAAGCGCCGCCGTAGATACCGCCGATCCGGTTGTAGCAGGTCATGATACCGGTGGCAGCGGACATTTCGGTGGTCATCATGGCAACTTCGCCGTCCTCGTCCAGGCCGTAGTAGTTCACGTCCATCTTGGCTTCCTTAATGTAAATTTCAAAGCCACGGTTGTAGATTTCCCGGAAAGCCTGCTCGTCGGCCCAGGCGCAGTAGCCGTTGGACTGACGGTTGGTCTCCTGCTCGTTCAGGGCGTAGTGCTTCATAAACACGATCAGGCCCTTTTCAGAGGCGGAGGAAGCCTCGGTGGCGGCGAACTTACCGGCCAGGACCGGGTCCTCGGAGTAATACTCGTAGTTCCGGCCGCCGAAAGCGGAGCGGTGGGTGTTCAGGCCGTAGCCGTACAGGCCGGTGACGGGCTGGCCGTCCTCCTGCTTGAAGAGCCAGGCTTCCTCAGCGAAGGCGTTGCCCAGTTCGTCGGCAATTTCCAGGTTCCAGGTGGCGGAGACCATGGGAGCGCCGCAGTACCAGATGTTATGGGCATACTGGCTGATTTTCAGCATACCGGCGTAGAAGCCGTAGGGGGAGTCAGCGTCGTAGCTGATGGGCACGCCGTTGTCGGTGTCGGCCAGCTCGTTCCAGCCGCCGTTGGAGAACATCTTAGCCATGGACTCCACGGTGAACTGGTTGATGTAGTCGTCCCACCTGGGATCGTCAATGGCCACACCACGCATCTCCACCAGAGAGTAGCTGGTTTCGTCGGTGTTGGTTTCGGGCATTTCGGTGATGGGGTTCTGATCGTCGGCCCACACGTCGTAGACCTCAATCTGCTTGATGGCACGCTCGTCGGTAATCACCAGATCGTTGCCGGTGGGAGCGGTGGGGAAGGAAGCTGCGAAGTTTTCACGGCTCATGGTGTGGATGTAGCCGTCGCCGGTGGAGCCTTCGTTCCAGGCGGCGAACTTGTAGTTGGTCTCGTCGTCCATGGCGTTGGTGGCAGCCACCAGGTCGGTGGTCCGCTTGCCGTCGGCATCCTCAGAGTAGACGATCTTCTTGTCCAGGGTGTGGGTCCAGACCTTGGAGGAGTCGGAATCCGCAATGGAGGCCCAGGAGTGACTGTTCTCGGACAGGTAGAACTTGTAGTCACCGGCGTCCAGAGTGTAAGCCTTGGCGTCCTTGTAGTCGTAGTTGGTGAAGTAATCCCGGTTGGCGGTGATGGTCAGGGTCTCGCTTTCGCCGGGCTGCAGAAGCTGGGTCTTATCGAAGCCAACCAGCTGCACATGGCTCTTTTCCACCTGGCCAACCTCGTAGGGCTGGGACACATAGATCTGGGCCACGCCCTTACCGGCCACGCTGCCGGTGTTGGTGACGGTCACATGGAAGGTGTACTGGTCGGTGTCGGCATCGTAGCTGGGGGTGTCGGCATACTTCATGTCGAAGGTGGTGTAGCTCAGGCCGTAGCCGAAGGGATACACAACAGCCTGGTCATAATCGTAACCGGCGTAGTTGCCCTGAGAAGCCTCGTAAGCGGCGGTCTCGTGGTAACGGTAGCCCACATAGATGCCTTCCTCGTACTCCACAAAGTAAACGCTGGCACCCAGATAGGTGTTCAGACTGGTGCCGTTGGTGTACTCATAGTTGCCGAAGTTCACATAGGTGGGTTCGTTGGCCAGGACCCGGGCGTAGATGTCGGGGGTGTGGCCGGAGGGGTTCACTTCGCCCTTGAGAATTTCGGCCAGGGCCGTGCCGCCCTGAGAGCCGCAGCAGCCTGCCCAGATGGCGGCCTGGATGCCGGAGAAATCATAGGTGGCGCCGGAGTAGGGGTCGGTGTACATTCCACCGTTGTAGTTGGAATCGTTGGGGTCCAGGAAGCCCAGTTCCATAGTGTTGGCGGCGTTGATGACGATGATGACCTTGGAGCAGTGGCGGGATGCGTAGTCGATGAGCTTGTACTCGTCGGTGGTCAGGGTCAGACCGTTGCGCTCCACGCCGTTGTCGTTGGTGGAACGGACCTGGTCGGAGCCTTCGCCGGAGTTCCGGGAGATGACCACCACGGCGGTGTTGTACTCGCTGAAGGAGGACTCCACGGAAGCGAAAGCGGCGTCGGGGTCAGCGAAGTTGCCGCTGGCGGTGGCGTACAGGTCGTTGACGGCCTGATTGGTCTGGAAGCCGTTCTCCAGGCCCTTGCCCAGGGACACGGCGTTCTCGGTGGTGGCGGGGTCCTCGCCGCCGGACATATTGTTGTGCCAGGCCTTGTAGCCCAGGATGGTCAGCTTGGTGTCTGCGGCCAGAGGCAGGGCGCTATTGTCGTCATTGCGGAGCAGGATCATGCCCTCCTCGGCGGTTTTCAGGGTGACGGCAGCAGCGTTGTCCCGTGCTTCTTCGTTGGTAGTGGCGTTGAAGTCAATGTACTTGCCGTCCAGTCCGGAGGTGCTGGTCACGGTCTGGGAACCACGGCCCAGCCACATATCCAGATACACGGAGAAGCTGTTGGCAACAATGGAGAGGGCGATGACCAGCACCAGCACGATGGCGGTCACGACACTCAGAGAAACGACTTTTTTCTTGGATGCCATTTGTTATTGATCTCCTTTCGGCTTTTTGGGGGCATATTTGGCGGCAAACTGCTTCTGATAGAGCAGGAATGCGCCGTTTCCGATCTTCACCAGAGCGCCCAGCAGCAGCACCACGCAGGTGATGTTGGCAAAGGGCAGCTTGGTGAAGCTGGAAGCGCTGTTGAGGATGTACTGATTCTTGAAATCGTACACACCGCCGGAGGTGGCGGCCGTGGTGGCGACGGGCAGCAGGAAGGCACCCAGCACCATGGCACTGTACACCAGGAATGCGGCGGAAATGAATTCCCGGTTGGCTTTCTGCCTGTTGCGGCCCTTCTGATAGCGGCAGGTGCAGACGATGAGGACAATCAGCGTTCCCAGCATACCCACGATGGTGTAGGGGTTGGGGTCAAACAGGTGGTCCTGCATGATGAACTGACGGCCGAAGCCGTAGAAGATCATCTGCCAGCCGGGAAAGGCGAAGCCCTGCTCGTAGTCGGTGCCCACGGGGCTTTTCAGATAGGTGACGGACATGAAGTTGTAGGCCAGCAGCACAACCATGCACACGATGGCCGTGACCATGGTCACAACGGAAAGCGTCTTGCGGGTCTTTTTCATGCCGTCCAGCTTGTTTTGAATTTCTGCCTGGTTCATGGTTCGCTCCTTTGTTTATTGTCCACCGCCGGAGGAAGCATCCGGTGCGCCTTCGCCGCCCTCGGAGGGAGCGCCGTCGGAGGGAGCGTTGTTGCCGCCTGCGGAGGAAGCATCCCCGGCAGGTGTGCCGTCACCGGCAGGAGCGTCGGGCTGGGCCGCTGCGGGAACGCTGCCGTCCAGAGCAAAGGTACGGGTCTCGGGATCTCCGCCACCAGAGGAAGCCATCTGGGAGTTATCGGCAAACTCCAGCGTGATGGTGCCGTTCTCGGAAACGAAGGTATCGTCGCCCAGAACGATGGTATACACGCCGTCCTGCTCGGTGTACTTGCCAGTGGAATCCACCTGGCCGTCCTTCATCACTACGGCGAAGCCCTTCTCGGTCAGGGCCACGGTGTAATCCTGCTCGGCGCACTGGAGGGTCATGACGGTCTTGCCGTTGAAGTCCTCGTCGGTGTAGGAAATTTCCGCACCGGAAACGCTGGCGTACATGGTGTCGGAATTGTAGGTGATGCGGTAGCCTTCCTTGCCGGACACGTCGCAGTAGTCAGCGGTGTAGTCCTTGCCGTCCATGGTCAGGGTCAGGGACTTGTCGGCGTTCTCCTTCCAGCTGCCCCGCTTATAGGTGGGGGAGGAACCCTGATAGGTCAGGGCATTGGCGCTGCCGTCCTTCTCCAGATACAGGTGGGTGGAGTTGGGGTTGTTGTTGGAGCCGGTCTGCACATACTCGAATACGAAGGCTGCGTCCCGGATCTCAAAGTCCTCGTAGTCGGCGGCGATCTCTTTCCGGAAAGCGGTGTCCTTGCCCTGGAACTGGATCAGGTCCGAGGTGGCGCCGTTGGCGGTGATCTGTGCGTAAAAGACCTGACGGGCGCTGGCCTTGTCATAATCGGTCTTGGTGGTGTAGTCGCCGATGGTCACGGTGTAGCCGTAGCCGGTGTCGTAGGTCCAGGTGCCGGTGAGGGTGAAGTTCAGGGCAGCCTTTTCGCTGTCGGTGAGCTCCGGCTGGGTGGTGGCTTCGGTGGTCTCCTCGTCACTGTTGCCGCTGCCGCCGGGGCCGCCACGCTGGGCTTCCGCCTGCTTCCGGCCGGTGCAGGTGCCGGTCAGGGTCAGGGTGCCGCCCTTGGCAAAGTTCACGGCCAGGGTGTACTGATAGTCGCCGATGGCGACTTCCTTGTCCCAGTTGCTCTTGTCCGCAGCCACGAAGCTGAGATTGCCGTCACTCTGGGACGTGGAGCTGGAAGCGGTGGGCGTCGTTTCCGTGCCGCTGGGGCTCTTGGTGCAGCCGGTCAGCAGAACGGCGCACAGCGCCAATCCCGCAACGGCCGCACGGGGGATACCGGTGTTCTTTTTCATTTTCTTACCTCCAATTTTACATTCTTGTTTTCCAGGCCTCCGGTCATTGCCTGGGAATATTCTAATATTCACCAAAGATGGTTACAATGGACTCGTGCCAATCGTGCGATATGCCGGGATAAACAAGGCCTGCCGGGGATAAACGGCAGAAAAAACGGGACGAACGGCACTGCATTCTGCCGTTCGTCCCGGGAGACGCAAAAATCCGGCCCCCCGAAGGGAGCCGGACGTGGGCTTGAAAAAGATTTTACTTACCGGCGATGGACAGACCCTCCACCAGCACGCTGGGCGCACCGAAAGTGGTCATGCCGAAGGGCGTGGGCAGCTGGGTGTTTTTGGCCAGGGCGGTGATGTTCTTGAGCAGCTGGTAGAAGTTACCGGCTACGGTGAAGGACTTCACATGGGTGGTCTTTTTGCCGTTCTCGATGAGGAACCCGGCGCTTTGCAGGGAGAAGTCGCCGGTGATGGCGTTGGCACCTGCATGGAGGCCCCCCAGAGAGGTGATGTACACGCCGTTCCCGGCCTTGGAAAGCAGTTCCTCCTCGGTCAGGTCGCCGCCTGCCAAGTACATGGTGAAGGGCTCAATGCCCACGGGGGAGGTGTAGCTGCCCTTGAAGGCGTTGCCGGTGGTCTCTTTTCCGGCCACGGCGGCGGTCTTCATATTGTAGAGCAGGGTGGTCAGCACACCGTTTTCAATGACGTTCTTCTTGTAGGTGGGGCAGCCCTCGGCATCAAAGTTGATGGGCATGGGGTTGTCCTTATGGAAGGGATCGTCCACCAGAGTCACGCAGGAAGCGGCAATGACCTGGCCCTCCTGCCCGGCCAGCCGGGACAGGCCCTTCTGGGCGTTCTCGGAGGAGAAGATGTCGGAGAAGGTCTGCAGCAGGTCGGACATGGCCTCCGGGTCAAAAACCACCGGGCAGGCCTGGGTGGTGGGTACTTCGCCGCCCAGATTGCCTTTGGCACGGGCCACGGCCTTATCGGCCAGAGCCTTGGCGTCGATGGTGTCCAGCTTGCCCAGCTTGGCGGAGAAGTCGTTCTCCATTTCCGTGCCGTCGGACACGGTGGGCATGGCGATGAGGCCGGCCACGCTGGATTCATAGGACACGTCCAGACCCTTAGAGTTGCAGATGGCAATGTTCATGGTCTGGGCCAGGCCACGGGCGCTGGTGCCGTCAATGACGGAGGGGTCGGCGGCGTAAAGCTTGTCCTGAGTGTCCAGCACGGCGGAGATGAGTTCCTCCGTGGAGGGCAGGGCGTAGGGCTTCCGGTCCAGAGGGGCATAGGTCTTGCCGCCGGGGCAGAGGAATTCCTCCTCCTCGGCTTCCAGGGAAGCGGCGTTCTCCATGGCGTGAGCCACGATGCTCTTGGCCTGGTCGGCATTCAGAGCCTGGGTGGAGGCGTAGCCCATTTTTCCGTTCACCAGGCAGCGGAAGCACACGCCGCCGTCGATGGAGGAGCTGAACTCATTGATCTCATGTTGGAAAGCGGACACGGACAGGTCGGAGCCGCTCTGATAGTACAGTTCGTAGTCGGTCAGACCCAGGGCCTTGGCCTCGGCAATGACCGCATTCTTGAATTCGGTAAATTCCATGGTAATTCCTCCTTATCTGCCGCCGACGGTGATGGACGACACCCGGATCAGGGGCTGGCCCACGTTGGTGGGGACGGAGCCACTGGAGGAGCCGCACATACCTTGGCCCATATCCATATCCGTACCCACCATATCGATGTTCTGCAGGATCTCGGAGCCCTTGCCCACCAGGCTGGCACCCCGGACCGGCTCGCAGATCTTGCCGTTGCGGACGATGTAGCCATCGTTGACGGCGAAGTTGAATTCACCGGTGACGGGGTTCACGGAGCCGCCGCCCATTTCCTTGGCGTAGAGGCCGTACTCGATGGAGGCGATGATGTCTTCGTTCTTGTCATTGCCTGCGGCGATGTAGGTGTTGGTCATCCGGGAGGTGGGGGTGTAGGCGAAGCTCTGACGGCGGGAGGAGCCGGTGGAGGCCATGCCCATCCGGCGGCCGTTGAACTTGTCGATCATGTAGCTCTTCAGGATGCCGTTTTCAATCAGGACCTTCCGCTGGGCGGGGGTGCCTTCATCGTCGATGTTGATGGAGCCCCAGGCGTTGGGAATGGTGCCGTCGTCGATGGCAGTGACCTTCTCATTGGCAATTTTCTGGCCCAGCTTGCCGCAGAACTGGCTCTGGCCGTAGGCCACGGCGCTGGCCTCCAGAGAGTGGCCGCAGGATTCGTGGAAGATAACGCCGCCGAAACCGTTCTCAATGGCCACGGTCATCACGCCTGCGGGGCAGTAACCGGCCCCCGCCATGGTGACGGCCTGCTTGGCGGCATGAATGCCCACGGCCTTGGGGTCGATGAAGTCAAACATTTCCATGCCCATCCGGCGGCCGGGGGCATGAAAGCCTACCTGGGTCTCGCCGTTTTTCTCGGCCACGGCCTGGGTAAAGAGCCGGGTCCGAATCTGGCGGTCCTGAGCGTAGGTGCCTTCGGTGTTGGCAATGAGAATATTGTGGTCCACATCCAACAGCTGGCTGGTGACCTGAGCGATGGAGGGGTCAAACTCCTTGGCGGCGGCGTAGGAAGCCTTCACCACGTCGATTTTCTCGGCGTTGGAAACGCTGGTGGGGGCGATCTTCACGGGGTGAATGTCCCCAAAGAGATGCTCATGGAGCACGATGTCGATTGCGGCCTTGCCCTGGCCCAGGGCCTCGGCGGCCTGCTCGGCGCAGCGGAGGAGACCGGATTCGCTGGTATCCACAGTGGAGGCCATGACGCTCCGCAGGCCCTTATAGACCCGCACGGCGGCACCGGCCACCACGGCGTCCTGAATGGCGTCCACCTTATCGGCGATCATGCGGATGGAGTGATTGACGGTGTTTTCGGCGAAGAGCTCTGCGTAGTCCGCACCGGTGGATACGGCCTTTTGCAGAACACGCCTGCAAACTTCTCTTGAAATCATAAACTGCTCTCCTTTTATTGGAATGTCTCCCTGGCGGGAGCGGGGTTTGCCTGGATGACGATTCGCCGCTTGGAATCGCTGCAAGGATTTTCTCACAAGAGGGCGGAAAATGCAAGAAAGCGTCGGTTGAAAAGGAACCTTACATCCCAACAAGCCGTTGGGATCGGCCTCAACGCCTCGTTGCATCGGCGAATCACCGCTACTATATCACGAATCGAGCCTGTTTGCAAGGGGTAAACAGTTGTTTCCAACCGGATTTTCGCTTTTCGGAAAAAATCATTGCCCCGAAGGCGAAAATATGCTATACTGAGAGAAGCATCAAAAGCCCCATGGGGTGATTGGAGTTGTCAAATGGATAAAGAGAAAAAGATATTTTTGATAAAAGCCATTGCTGTGGGCGTGGCGGCGCTGGTGCTCATCGGCATCGTCCTTGCCTTCGTCCGGGGCCTGCAGCCCGGCGGGGAGCCGTCGGAGCCGGACGTTATCCAGGGGGATATTTCCCGGCCTACGGAGGAGACCCTGCCCCCTCCGCCTGCGAATCCCTACTTTGCCACGGACTTTTCCTACGGTGTGGACGGCTATCTGCACCTGACCGCCGGAAAGAGCGTGGTGGGTGTGGACGTGTCCGAGCATCAGGTCAACGTGGACTGGCAGGCGGTGAAGGATTCCGGAGTGGAGTTCGTCATCATCCGGGTGGGCTACCGGGGCTATGAGACCGGAGAGTTGTACGCCGACACCGAGGCCCAGATTCATTATGAGGGAGCCAAGGCCGCCGGACTGAAGATCGGCGCTTACTTCTTCTCTCAGGCCCTGAACGACGAGGAAGCTGCCGCCGAAGCAGCCTTCACGTTGGAGCAGATCAAGGACTGGCAGATCGATATGCCGGTGGTCTTTGACTGGGAATACGTTTCCTCCTCTGCCCGGACGGCAAATATCGGCAAGACCGCCCTGACCAGCGCCACACGGGTGTTCTGCGAGGCTGTCAAGGCCGCAGGCTATACCCCCATGCTTTATTTCAGCCAGGCCCAGGGGGACGATCTGCTGGAGCTTTCCGAACTGACGGAGTACGGCTTCTGGCTGGCCATGTACCGAAACATGGTCTACCCCTACCAGATCGATATGTGGCAATACACCAGCACCGGTACGGTCCCTGGCATCGACGGGGAAGCGGACATCGATCTTTATTTCCCGGAGGGCTGACTATGGAAACAACAGTCATTACCGGCGGCTCCCGTGGCATCGGGGCTGCAACGGTGGCACGGTTCGCTGCCCGGGGGGACCGGGTGGTGTTCCTCTATGAAAAGGACCACGAAGCCGCCCGAAAAGTGGCCCGGGCCACGGGAGCGGAGGCTATCTGCTGCGATGTGGCGGATGGGGAAGCGGTCCGGCGGGCCTTTGCGTCCATCGGACACCTGGACAATCTCATCCTGTGCGCCGGAATTTGCCGCTACGGCCTTTTGCAGGACCTGAGCGAGGAGGACTGGGACCGAATCTTTGCCGTGAACGTGAAGGGCATTTATACCTGCGTGAAGGCAGCTATGCCTGCCTTTTTGCAGGCCCAGAAGGGCAGCATCGTCACCGTCAGCTCCATGTGGGGGCAGGTGGGCGCCTCCTGCGAAGCGGCTTACTCGGCCACCAAGGGGGCGGTCATTGCCCTGACCAAGGCCCTGGCCAAGGAACTCGGCCCCAGCGGCATCCGGGTGAACTGTGTGGCTCCCGGCGTGATTTTAACGGATATGTGCGCCAGCGTGGCCCCGGAAGTGCTGGCCGGACTGGCGGAGGAGACCCCGGTGGGCCGGAACGGCAAACCGGAGGACGTGGCCTGTGCCATGGAATATCTGGCGGGGGCGGAGTTTATTACCGGTGAGGTACTGGCCGTCAACGGCGGCTATGTCATTTGATATTTTGTGATATTTTTAGGAGGAAACAGAAATGAAAATTGCCATTGCCTGCGATCACGGGGCTGTGACCCTGAAAGAGCATCTCATGGAGCATCTCCGCAAGGAGGGCTACGAGGTCGTCAACTTCGGTACGGATACCACCGCCAGCTGCGACTATCCCGACTATGCCGGTCCCGCCGCTCGGGCGGTCGCCAGCGGCGAGTGCGACCGGGGCATCGTGCTTTGCACCACCGGCATCGGAATGTCCATTGCCGCCAATAAGGTGAAGGGCATCCGCTGCGCCCTGCTTTCGGACATCATGTCCGCCCGGATGACCCGGCTCCACAACGACACCAACATGATGGCCATGGGTGCCGGTGTGGTGGGCGAGAACCTGGCCTTTGAGATTGCCGACACCTGGCTGACCACCCCCTTCTCCGGGGAGGAGCGCCATGTGCGCCGCCTGGCCAAGCTGAAAGCCATGGAAGAATAAAACATTTCCCCGATACCGCTCTTGTGAACAGCACCCCATTTGTTAGACAAGTATGATATACTATCTAACAAGTGGGGTG
>UQVA01000025.1 GCA_900544405.1 uncultured Eubacteriales bacterium | reverse complement strand
CCCTGGGGGAAGGTGGCTGCCCGTCAGGGCAGACGGATGAGGGGCGGTAGGCAGTTGGTCATTGTGTGTAGGGGCAGCGGCATGCCCCTACAATGCCTCGCCGGAAGTTCTGCAAAAAAACACCCCGCCGAATCCGGCGGGGCATACTCGCTTGTTCCGACATTCCATCATCGGAAACATCCCGGCTCACGTCCGCTCGCAGCCTTTCGGCTTTCCCATTCTGGGGATGCGGCATTTTTCCGGGTCCGCATCCACCAGAATAATATCCGGGCCGATGCGGCATATTTTGCACCAGGGGATGAGATAATCCTCCTGCCTGCCCCCCAGTCCCAGGAACCGGCAGGGTCCCGGCACCAGGATGGCCGTGATGTTCCCCTCCGGCACCTCCACCAGCGCATCGGACACGAATCCCAGCCGCTGGCCGGAGTTCACCAGGATCACCTCTTTGCAGTGCAGCTCGGAAAAGCGAATGGACATGGGTCCACCTCCCCTTCATTCTTGCTTCACCCTATGCTCCGGGGAGGAAAAATATTCACGACACCACCACATTTTTCCGCATAGCCCCAATGGCCCCCTTTTCCAGTCGGGACACCTGGGCCTGAGAAATGCCTACCAGCCCCGCTACTTCCATCTGGGTCTTGCCGTCGTAAAAACGAAGCCGCAAGATCTGCTTTTCCCGGTCCCCCAGACTTTTGAAGGCCTCCTTCAATGCAATATGCTCCATCCAGGCCTCGTCGGTGTTCCGCTCGTCCCGGACCTGGTCCATGACCGTCAGCGGGTCCCCGCCGTCGGAATACACCGGGTCATAAAGGCTCACCGGTGCGCAGACCGCATCCAAAGCCCTGCTGACCTCCTGCTCGGTAAGCCCTGCCTCCCTGGCCAGTTCTTCCAGTGTCGGTTCCCGGTCCAGGCTGGCCACCAGCCGCTCCTTGCACTGCATGACTTTGTAGGCCGTATCCCGGAGGGACCGGGACACCCGGATCACGCTGTTGTCCCGCAGATACCGCCGGACCTCCCCGGCGATCATAGGCACGCCGTAGGTGGAAAACTTCACCTCTTTGGTGGGGTCAAAGTTGGCGATGGCCTTCATCAGGCCGATGCACCCCACCTGAAAGAGATCGTCGGGACTTTCGCCCCGCTTGTCGAACCGCTGGATGACCGACAGCACCAGCCGGAGATTTCCTTCGATCAAGGCCTCCCGGGCGGCTTTGTCCCCGCCCCTGGCCCGGAGCAGCAGCTCCTTCATTTCCTTCTGGCTCAGGACCTTCAGCTGGGCGGTGTTCACCCCGCAGATCTCTACCTTTCCCTGCACCTGCATTTCCTCCCTTGCACTTTGCAGACAGTATTTCCCGCCGGAGGGCATCTTATCCCTTTGTGCCATTTTCACAAAGTTTTCCCCGGCGATTTTCCTCCCGGTAAGCTGGAATTCTTTTCCATTCGGAAAAAGCCAACTTTTTTCCGGGAATCTCCCGAATAATCCCGGCTGTTGCCTGCGACGACATAACGGCAGGCTTGCCCCCGGATGGTTGGATTTTCTCCCTTTTTCTCCTCCGGCTTTCCCCGCCGGGGGCTGTGGAAAAAGTCCTGTGAATAACAATGGGTTTTCCACATTCTCCACAGAGTTTTCCACAAGACTGTGGACCTGGGGAAAAAGTTGGGGGTCCGGGATTCAAGTTTCCATAACATCTTATTCACGGATTCGACATTTTTCGCACTTTTTCGTGTCGTATCATTTTGCCATTCCCCCGGCCCTCCGGCGAAAAAAAGGACTTGACAGGCTTCCCCTCCGAAAGTTCAAAAAATTTCAAAAAAGGGATTGCTTTTCTTCAAATTCTGCGCTATAATGGGGAACTGCAAAAGCATAGACCAAACGAGGAGGTGGGATCATGCCCAACATCAAGTCCGCTAAGAAGCGTGTCGAACTGTCTAAGGTCGCTTACGAGAAGAATAAGGCCGAGAAGTCCGCTCTGAAGACGACTCTGAAGAAGTTTGAGGCTGCCGTGAACGGCGGTGACCGTGCCGCTGCCGAAGGCGCTTACAAGCTGGCCGTCAAGGCCGTGGATCAGGCTACCGTCAAGGGACTTCTGCACAAGAACAATGCCGCCCGGAAGAAGAGCAGCATGACTCTGAAGCTGAACAAGCTGGCCTGAACGCTCTGAAAATATCTCCTTCCGACTCAAAACTCGGAGGGAGTTTTTTCATTATATAGGCATTTTTTGAAGAAGGAGGCGTATTTATGGCAAAGCTGTCGGACCCCGTGACCATGCTCCGGGGCGTGGGCCCCACCAAGGCCAAGCAGCTGGAGCAGCTGGGCATCCGGACATTGGGGGACCTGCTGTGCCACTTTCCAAGGGGCTACGATGACCGGACCAGGCTGGTGCATATCGCCGATCTGGAGGCGGGGCAGAGCGCCTGCTTCCGGGCCATGGTCATGAACAGCCCCAGGACGGCCCACATCCGCAAAGGTCTGGATATTACGAAAGTCACCGTGGCCGACGCTTCCGCCCGGCTGAGCCTGACCTTCTTCAACCAGAAATTCACCGCCGATCAGCTGACCGTGGGAAAAGAGTACATCTTTTTCGGCAGCATTTCCGGGGATTATTCCGGCTACGGCATGACTTCTCCGGTGTTCGAGTCCCCGGAGTCTCCCCCGGTGCTGACCCGGCGCATTCTGCCCCTGTACCCCCTGACGGCGGGACTGTCCAATGCGGCCCTGATCAAGGCCGTGACCCAGGCCCTGGCCATCTGCGACCCTCCGGAGGAGGTCCTGCCCCCGGAGGTCCTGCAAGCATATCACATTCTTCCCGCCGAACGGGCCTATACCGCCATCCACACCCCGAAAACCATGGAGGAAGCGGCCATGGCCAAGCGGCGGATGATCTTCGAGGAATTTTTTGTGTTCTCCGCCGGGCTGGCCCAGCTGCGCCGGACCCGGCAGACCCGCCGGACGGCGCCCTATACCGATACGGACCTGACGGCCTTTCTCGCCGCCCTGCCCTTTTCCCTGACCGGTGCCCAGAAGCGGGCCATTGAGGACATCCGCCGGGATATGACCCTGGGCATCCCCATGAACCGCCTGGTCCAGGGAGACGTGGGCAGCGGCAAGACCATGGTGGCCGCTGCTGCGGCGTTTCTGGCCATCCGGAACGGCCGCCAGTGTGCCCTGATGGCCCCCACGGAGATTCTGGCAGAGCAGCACTTTGCCTCCCTGGGGAAGCTGTTTGCACCGCTGAATATCCGGGTAGCGCTGCTGACCGGATCCCTGACCCCCAAGGAAAAAGCCCTCCGCCGGGAGCGCATCGCCCAGGGGGAAGCGAACCTGGTCATCGGCACCCACGCCCTGCTGACGGATTCCACCCGGTTTGCCAATTTGGGGCTGGTCATTACCGACGAGCAGCACCGCTTCGGCGTGGGCCAGCGGTCGGCCCTGGGCAGCAAAGGGGAGAATGTCCACCTGCTGGTCATGTCCGCCACCCCCATCCCAAGGACCCTGGCGCTGCTGATGTACGGCGATCTGGACGTGTCTTTGGTGGACGAGCTGCCCCCGGGCCGGGAAAGCGTGGATACCTTCCTGGTCAGCGAGGCCCTGCGGCCCCGGATCAACGCCTTCATCCGCAAGCAGGTCACGGAGGGCCATCAGTGCTATGTGGTCTGTCCTGCCGTGGAGGAAAATGAGGAGTTGGGCGTGAAAGCCGCCGAGGTCTGGGCGGAGACCCTGCAGAATACCGTGTTCCCGGACCTGCGCATTGCCCTGCTCCACGGGCAGATGAAGGGAAAAGAGAAAGAGGCCGTCATGGCGGAATTTGCCGCCGGGGAGGCGGACGTACTGGTGGCCACCACGGTCATTGAAGTGGGTGTGGACGTGCCCAATGCCACGCTGATGGTCATTGAGGATGCGGACCGGTTCGGCCTTTCCCAGCTTCATCAGCTGCGGGGCCGGGTGGGCCGGGGCAAGGCGAAAAGCTACTGTATCCTGACCACCCGGAACCGGAATCCGGAGACTCTGGCCCGGCTGAAAGCCCTGTGCGCCACCAACGACGGCTTCCAGATCGCCCAGGAGGACCTGAAAATGCGGGGACCGGGAGATTTCTTCGGGTCCCGGCAGTCGGGGCTTCCGGTGTTCCGCTGCGCCGACCCCATGTGCGATCTGGAGACCTTGCAGCAGGCCCAGCAGGCCGCCCAGCCCTACCGGAACCAGGCTCCCTCCCCTGCCCTGCAAATGCGGATAGAAGCCCTGTTCGCCCGGTCCGATACGGCACCCAACTGATGGGATCGCGCAAATGACGGAGCAGAGAAAAAGGCTCACCCACGCAAGGGAGATAAGCGCCCCACCGATCGGTTTTGCTGCCTCTATATCGCCTCGCCAAGGGCGGTACCACGGCAAAAATTGCCTGCACCCCCCCGCAAAAGTGTCCGTTCCCGGGTCCGGGAGCGGGCATTTTTTCATGTCGGACGGAATTTTTTCAAAAATCTCTTGTAAGTTCCGGAAAAATGCTGTAAAATAGCAGAACCTATGGATTACAACCATTGATACAAAGAAGGCCGCCTGGATGCGGCTGTTTGGAGGAATCTAATATGGAAAAACCGATCGTATTGGTCATTATGGATGGCGTAGGCAAAGGTGACGGTGGCCCTGGCGATGCCGTGAAGCTGGCTGCCACCCCCACGCTGGATCATCTTTGGGCCACCTGCCCCCACACCTATCTGAAAGCTCACGGCACCGCCGTCGGTCTGCCCTCCGATGAGGACATGGGCAACAGTGAAGTGGGCCACAACGCCCTGGGCTGCGGCCAAATTTATTCTCAGGGCGCCAAGCTGGTCAGCGAGTCCATTGCCAGCGGTGCGCTCTACACGTCCGACACCTGGAAGGACCTGATCGCCAACGCCAAGGACGGCCACGCCCTGCATTTCCTGGGTCTGCTGTCCGACGGCAACGTCCATTCCAACATTTCCCATCTCATCGCCATGCTGAAGGAGGCCCACGCCGAGGGTGTGAAGAAGGTCTACTGCCACATCCTGCTGGACGGCCGTGACGTGCCCGCCACCTCCGCTCTGGACTATGTGGACCAGCTGGAAGAAGTCCTGAAAGGCCTGAACACCGAGGGCTGCGACTACGCCATCGCCTCCGGCGGCGGCCGTATGGTCATTACCATGGACCGCTACGAGGCCAACTGGCCCATGGTGGAAGCCGGCTGGCGGACCCATGTGGAGGGCAAGGGCCGTCTGTTCCCCTCCGCCCGGGAGGCCATTGAGACCTACCGGAACGAAACCGGCTGCATCGACCAGGACCTGCCCGCTTTCGTGGTGGAGCGCAGCGGTGCACCCGTGGCCAAGATCGCCAACGGCGACAGCGTGATCCTTTTCAACTTCCGCGGCGACCGAGCCCAGGAGATTTCCCTGGCCTTTGACCGGAAGGATTTCGACAAATTCGACCGGGGCGACTACACCGGCGTGAAGTTTGCCGGTATGCTCCAGTATGACGGAGACCTGAAGATTCCCCAGCACTACCTGGTGCAGCCCCCGGTCATCACCAACACCCTGACCGAGGTCCTGTGCAAGGCCGGCATTCCCGAGTACGCCGTGTCCGAGACCCAGAAGTACGGCCATGTGACCTATTTCTGGAACGGCAACCGGTCCGGCAAGGTGGACGAGAAGCTGGAAGTCTACGAGGAAATTCCCTCCGACGTGATCCCCTTCGATCAGGCTCCCGCCATGAAGTCCAAGGAGATCACCGAGCATCTGGTGGCCGCCATGGCCTCCGGAAAGTTCGAGTTCCTCCGCTGCAACTTCCCCAACGGCGACATGGTTGGCCACACCGGCGTGCTGGAAGCCGTCATCTCCGCCATGGAGAGCGTGGACAAGAGCCTGGCCGCCATCATCGAAGCCGCCGATAAGTACGGCTACCGGGTACTGGTCACTGCCGACCACGGCAACGCCGACCAGATGCTGGAGACCAAGAAAGGCAAGACCAGCGTCCGCACCGCCCACTCCCTGAACCCGGTGCCCTTCATTATCTATGATACCGACAAGACCTGGACCATCCTTCCGGGCAACTACGGTCTGGCCAATGTGGCTCCCACCGTCGTGAAGATGCTGGGCCTCACCGCTCCCGACTGCTGGGAAGCAAGTATGGTCTGACCCCCATCCCCTCCCGTCCAAACGGGAGGGACCCATTTCAAAATTTCAAATCAGGAGGTAACGATCCATGATCCGCCAGAATAACGAGCAAGGTTCCGTCCGTGTCTCTGCCAGTGTCTACACCGACATTGCCGGTACTGCCGCCTCCAACTGCTTCGGCGTGAAGGGCATGGCTGCCCGCTCCGTCACCGACGGGGTGTATCACCTGCTCCGCAAGGAATCCCTGGGCAAGGGTGTGAAGGTGAACTTCCACGAGGACGATACCATTTCCATCGACCTGCACATCATAGTGGACAACGGGGTGAACCTCACCGCCGTAGGCGCTTCCATCATTTCGGAGGTCCGCTATGTGGTCACCAAATGTACCGGCACCGAAGTACGGGCCGTGAATGTCTATATTGATTCCATGATGATTGGATAATTTTCGGAGGTGTAAACCATTGAGGCAGACCATAAACGGAGCCGATTTCCGCAGAATGCTGCTGAGCGCTGCCGCAGCCATTGAGATCAACAAGCAGAAGCTCAATGAGCTGAATGTGTTCCCGGTGCCGGACGGAGATACCGGTACCAATATGTCTATGACCATTAACGCCGCCGCTTCCGACCTACGGAAGCTGGAGGACCCCACACTGGAGAAGGCAGCTTCCGCTGCCGCCTCCGCCATGCTGCGGGGGGCCCGGGGCAACTCCGGCGTGATCCTTTCCCTGCTGATGCGGGGTATTTCCAAGAAGCTCAAGGGCGCCAGCGAATGTGACGGCGTGCTGTGGGCCAATGCTTTGCAGGAAGGCGTGGACGCCGCCTACAAGGCCGTGATGAAGCCCGCCGAGGGCACCATCCTGACCGTGGCCCGGCTGGCCGCCGCCAAGGCCCTGTCCGCCGCCAACGAGAACAACTACCTGGAATTCGTCCAGGAGCAGGCGCTGGAAGCGGCAAAAATTGCTCTGGCCGATACCGTGAACCAGAACCCGGTGCTGAAAAAGGCCGGTGTGGTGGACGCCGGCGGCAAGGGCTGGTGCTTCGTGCTGGAAGCCATGCTGCTGGCCCTCCGGGGCGAGGATGTGGTGGTCCCCGAAAATGGTGAAAGCGCCGAGGTGAAGGAGAGCGCCGATTTCTCCGACTTTGCCGACGAGGACATCACCTTTACCTACTGCACGGAGTTCATCGTCTCCCGGGAGAACGACAAGGACCCGGAGGAGCTGCGTGCGTTCCTGTCCGAGCTGGGCGACAGTCTGGTGCTGGTGGACGATGATGAGATCATCAAGGTCCATGTGCATACCAATAACCCCGGTACGGCGTTGCAGGAGGCCCTGAAATACGGCTCCTTTGTCACCGTAAAAATCGAGAATATGCGCCTGCAGCACACCGAGAAGGTGCTGAGCGAGCAGGAACTGTCCCCGAAGATCGCCGAGCCGGAAAAGGCTTTGGGCGTGGTCAGCGTCTGCGCCGGTAAGGGCCTGGGCGAGGTGTTCGGCAATCTGGGCGTGGACGGTATCATTTCCGGCGGCCAGACCATGAACCCCAGCACTCAGGACATTCTGGAGGCCGTGAACAAGGTCCCCGCCGAGACCGTGTTCATTCTGCCCAACAACAAGAATATCATTATGGCGGCCCAACAGGTGGAGGGCCTGACCCCCAAGAAGGTCGTGGTCATCCCCAGCAAGACCGTTCCCCAGGGCGTCACCGCCATGCTGAGCTTCAACCCGGAGGGCAGCGTGGAGGAAAATACCGAGGCCATGAACGAGGCTCTGGGTACCGTGGACACCATGCAGATCACCTACGCCGCCCGGAATTCCGACTTTGACGGCTACGACATCCACGAGGGCGACTATCTGGCCATGTACGGCAGTGCCCTGTTCGGCACCAGCCGGGACATCAAGGTGCTGCTCCGGTCCCTGGCCGAAAAAGTCCACGCCGACGGCCGGGAGTTCGTCACCATCTACTACGGTGCGGACATCACCCCCAAGCAGGCCCAGAAGGCTGCGGACATTTTCACCCAGCTTTGCCCCGGAGCGGACGTGAATCTGCTCAGCGGCGGTCAGCCGGTGTATTACTACCTGATCTCCGCAGAATAAAGCGTTCCCTGCCCGGCGGGAGGCCCCTCTCGCCGGGCGAAGTTTTCGGGAGGGAAAAGCCCATCCCCCGACGATGCGCAAAAAAGCCTCCCCCCAGAGGAAGGCTTTTTCTCAAAAAACTCGAAAGGAGCCGATCGATGAGACCCGGAAAGAAAAAGCAATTTCTCCAACGAAGTGTGTCCGCCGTGCATACCATCGGCTCACTGCATTTGCCCCTCCATGCGGCCCACGCAGGCTATTTCATCGTGCTGGCCGTGTTCCCTACGCTGGTGCTGCTTTTAAGCCTGCTGCGTTACACCCCGCTCCACGTGGAGACCCTCACAGAGCTGCTGGACGGTGTGCTTCCGGCGGCCCTGCTGCCTGCGGCGGAACGGCTCATTATCAGCACCTACGCCAATACCTCCAAGGCCATGGTAGGCCTCTCCGCCGTAACGGCCCTTTGGTCCGCCAGCCGGGGCGTGTACGGCCTGCTCACCGGGCTGAACGCCATTTACGGTGTCTCCGAAAACCGGGGGTATGTGCACACCCGGCTCATCAGTATGCTCTACACCTTTCTCTTTCTGGTGGTTCTGCTGCTGACCCTGGCCCTGCACGTGTTCGGCGCCACCATTGCCGAAGCCCTGAACGCCAGCCGGAATCCCTTTCTGAATTTCCTGGCGGACATTCTGGAAATGCGGTTTTTCCTGCTGCTTCTGGTCCAGGCCGTGATCTTCACCGCCATGTATATGGTCCTGCCCAACGAGCATAACCGGCTGGAATACTCCCTGCCCGGAGCGCTTCTGGCCTCCATTGGCTGGCAGGTCTTTTCCCAGGCCTTCTCCGTGTATGTGGAGCATTTCCCCAGCTACGCCAACATCTTCGGCAGTGTGTACGCCGTAGCGCTGTCCATGCTGTGGCTGTATTTCTGCCTGTATATCCTGTTTTTCGGCGGGGTCCTGAACCGGCTGCTGCTGGATTGGAACAAAGAGCCGGAAAGCTGATTTTTCTTTTCATTTCGTTTATGATTTCGACATAATTCCCGGGTAACGTGGGTAAAAAAGGAGGGAGCGCCATGTTCGGTTTTGTTGCCGCCAGCGTGGAGGAATTGACGTCGGAGGAAAAGCAGCGCTACAACAGCGTTTACTGCGGCATCTGCCGCCGCATCCGCAGCCAGTCCTCCAATCTGTCCCGGCTGACCCTCAGCTATGACACCACGTTCCTGGCTCTGCTTTTGATGAGTCTCTATGAGCCGGAGGAGACCGGCGGCGATCACGCCTGTGTGCTGCATCCTATCCGGAAAAAGCACTGGGTGGACAACGACTGCATCCGCTATGCCGCCGACATGAACGTCATTCTGGCCTATTACAATGCCCTGGACGACTGGGAGGACGACCGGCGGACCGGCGCAAAAATGCTTGCCGGCATTCTCGGCAAAGAGAAGAACCGCATTGAGGCTGCCTACCCCCGGCAATGCGGGGCCATCCGGTCCTGCTTGAGCCAGCTTTCCACGTTGGAAAAGGAGAACTGTGCCAATCCGGACCTGCCCGCCGGGTGCTTCGGGCGGCTCATGGGAGAACTGCTGGTCTGGAAAGAGGACCTGTGGAGCGAGGCCCTGCGGCAAATGGGCAACGGCCTGGGCCGGTTCATTTATTTGGCCGACGCCGCCGTGGACTATGCCGCCGACGAGAAGAAAAAGAAATACAATCCCTTCCTGGCCATGGGTACCGGCAATGACCCCAAGCGCTGGGAGGAATATCTGGTGCTGGCCATGGGCCGCTGCACCGGCTGCTTTGAAAAGCTGCCTTTGGTCCAGGATAAGGCCATTCTGGACAACATTCTGTACAGCGGCGTGTGGATGGAGCTGCACCGCCAGCAGCGCAAGGACCAACGGAAGGAGGAGCAATGATGGACGATCCCTATAAAGTGCTGGGCTTAAGCCCCGATGCCTCCGACGAAGAGGTCAAGAAAGCCTACCGCCGTCTGGCCAAGCAATATCACCCGGACCTGAACCCCGGGGACCCAGTGGCCGCCAAGAAAATGCAGGAGATCAACGCCGCCTACGAGCAGATCAAGAACCCGGAAAAGGCCCGTTCCTCCGGCAATTCCGGCTCTTACGGGGGCTACAACCCCTACGGCAGCGGCTACGGCGGCGAAAGCCGGTCCTCGGAGGCCTCCTATCAGCAGGCGGCCTATAATTACATTCGCTTCGGCCGGTATCAGGAGGCCCTGAACGCCCTGAGCAACGACACCAACCGGAACGCCCAGTGGTATTATCTTTCCGCACTGGCCAACGACGGTCTTGGCAACTCCGTGACGGCCCTGGAGCATATCCGCCGGGCGGTGAGCATGGAGCCGAACAATCCCCTGTATCTGCAGACCCTGAACGAGATTGAAAACGGCGGCGCCGCTTATCGCCGGACTGCCGGAAACTACCGGGGCTTCGGTGCGGCGGGGGGTCTGTGTCCCAGCCTGTGCCTGTGCTACGCCTCTCAGCTTTGCTGCGGCGGGCGGGTGTTCTGCTGCTGAAAAATCCTGACGAATTCTCCGATTTATGCTAGAATAGCGCCTGTTTGGCCAAAAAGCCGGACAGGCGCTATTTTTTAGGAGGAAAAACCCCATGAAGAACAAGAAATTGGTCATTGCTCTGGTGGCCCTGGTGGCCGTCGTCGCCATTGTGCTGGGCGTGTACTTTGCCACCCGTCCTGCTACCAGCGAAGGCGGCAAGGCCGTCACCGTGACCGTGGTCCATAAGGACGGCAGCGAGAAGGTCTTTACCTACCACACCGATGAGGAATATCTGGGCACGGTACTGGTGGCTGAAGGCCTGGTGGAAGGTGAGCAGAGCGATTACGGCCTGTACATCAAGGCCGTGGACGGCGAGACCGCCGACTACAACACCGACGGCAGCTACTGGGCCTTCTATCAGGGCGATGCCTACGCCGAACTGGGCGTGGACCAGACCCCCATCCACGACGGCGACAGCTTCAAGCTGGTCTATACTGCTGCCAATGGCTAAGATTTTCCCCCGATTCTTCCGAATCGGGGGGATTTTTTGAGTTTATTAGATGACATAACATTAAGGAATTATTGCCGATACCAGAGCAGCAAAATCGACGCATAGCCCGCCGGGACAGAGAAATCGCCTTCCCCCGGGGGAAGGTGGCTCGGCGTCAGCCGAGACGGATGAGGGGCGGTAGGGGCTAAGCCGAAGCACCGTCTCTTGGCCCCTCCGAGAGGGGCCAAGGCGTTTTCCCATCCGGTCCTGCTTTTTCCCGCCTCAACTGATCCGAATATTTCCTTCTTTTCCCGGTTACAATGCTTCCAAGGGGCCGACCAGGGTCCCCGGGGCGCCGGTGAAGGCCGACAGGACCTCGATGGTCAGCCCATGCTCCCTGGCCAGCAGCACACTGCGGTCATGGAGCACCTGTGCGCCCCCTTCGATGAGTGCCAGCATGGCCTCGTAGCTGAGCCGTCCGAATCGCCGGGCCTCCGGGTATCTTCTTGGGTCCCGGTCATAGACCCCGTCCACGTCCGTGAAGATCTGGCACACATCCGCCTGCAAAAAGGCCGCCAGAGCCACCGCCGTGGTGTCGGACCCGCCCCGGCCCAGCGTCGTCACGTCCCCGGCATCGTCATAGCCCTGAAAGCCCGCCGTAACGACGATTTTCCCCGCTTCCAGTTCCCGGCGGATGCGCTCCCCGGTCAGGTCCAGTATTTTCGCATTGCCATGAACCCCGTCCGTATGGATGCCCGCCTGATAGCCCGTCAGGCTCACCGCCGGTGCGCCCAAGGCCCCGATGGCCATGGCCGTCAGGGCGGCGGACATCTGCTCCCCGGCGGCCAGCAGGGCATCCATTTCCCGCAGGGACCCCCGTGGGTTCACCTCCGATGCCTGCCGGACCAAAAAGTCCGTGGTGTCCCCCTGAGCGGAGACCACCAGGATGACCTCCGCCCCCTGGGCATGGAGCAGCGCCGCCCGCCGGGCCGCATTGCGGAGCCTCCCGGCATCGGCCAGGGAGGTCCCGCCGTATTTCTGCACGATCCGCAAAATTTCTCACCTCCGGGTCATTCTATGACGAAAGAGGGAAAAAAATTCCGGGCCGAAAACCGGCCCGGAAGGAAACGATGCTCTTTTAGGAACCTGCCAGAATGTCCGCCTTGATAACGCCACGGGTCTCCCGCAGTTCCCGGAGGAACTCCTCCAGCGGCACGTTCAACTCGATGGTCTCCGCCGAAATGGTCACTACGGCGCAGCCGTTGGTCGGCACGATGGAGTTGATGGTCAGGATGTTGGCCTGCCGCTGTGCGAACAGGTTCAGGATCAGGGAAAGCTGGCCCGGGTTATCGTGCAGCAGCAGCTGCAGGGTAATGACCCGGCCGTTCATCATGTTCTCAAAGGGCAGCACCATATCCCGGTACTTGTAAAACGCGCTGCGGCTGATGCCCACGATATGGGTCGCCTCGTTGACGGTCTTGGCCTCGCCGGTCTGGATCAGCTCCCGTGCCTGGGCCACCTTCAAAAAGATCTCCGGCAGTGCGGATGCTTCCACAATGTAGAACTTCGAATTCTTAGACATACGTCGCCTCCTGAATTTATTTTTTGTTCATATTGTCCCACAGAGTTGTTCTTCTGGTGACTATTGTACCACACTTTTCCCGAAATGCAAGCCCTTTTGTAATATGTTTTTGGAGGTGAAGGATTTGGCCCGGTTTCCATGGCGGCGGACATTGGCCCTTTTTTGTGTTTTCGGGGCGGCCTGGCTGGGGATACGCTGGCTTTTCCCGCTGTTTTTCCCCTTTTTTCTTGGAGGAACGCTGGCGCTGCTGGCGGAGCCTGCGGTAAAGTTTTTCTCCCGGAAAATGCCCCGGGCCGGGGCCAGCGTGCTGGCGGTGGGCATTCTGCTGCTCCTTTTAGCGGGGCTGCTGGTGCTTCTGTGCTCGGCCATATTGCGCAATCTGGGGCTTCTTGCCAAGGCCCTGCCGGACATGGAGCGCACCGCCTCCAATGCTCTCTCCCTCCTCCGGTCCCGGCTGACCCTGCTGGCCGAAAAGCTGCCGGAGAATTTGCAGCCCATGGCCCAACACACCCTGTCCGCACTCTTTGAAAGCGGAATGAATTTCACGGACGATGCGGTTCGGGCCCTGCCCGCCGCCATGACGGGCTTCCTGGGAGCCGTCTCCGGCAGCGCCCTGACCGTTGGCACCGGGGTCCTGTCCGCCTTTATGATCTCCCTGCGGCTGCCGAAGATACAAAAATGGCTGGCCCAGCGGTTTCCCCCGGAGCGCCGGGAGGCTTTCCTGCTGCGGCTGACCCAGATCCGCAGCGCCGTTGGGGGCTGGCTCCGGGCGCAATCGGTGCTGCTGCTTCTGACATTTCTCATCGTCAGCGTCGGACTACTGATTTTACGGATTCCTTATGCCCCTCTGTGGGCCGGGGGCGTGGCGCTGGTGGATGCCCTGCCGGTGCTGGGGTCCGGCACGGTACTGCTGCCCTGGGCCTTGATTTCTTTATTGCAGGGGCAGCTTCCCCGTGCGTTGGGCCTGCTGGCCACCTATGCCTGCGCCGCCCTGACCCGCTCCACCCTGGAACCCCGGCTGGTGGGCCGCCACCTGGGGCTGGACCCCCTGGTGACCCTGGCCTGCCTGTACCTGGGCTACCGGCTCTGGGGCTTCGGGGGTATGATTCTCTCCCCCATGCTGGGGAGCATCGCCATGGAACTGGCCCGAAACTGAAAATTTACGATTTTCCTATTGTGCATCCCCCGGCTTTTTGCTATAATTAGGAGAAAAGCTGTTTATTGGATGTGCATGAATTTGAAATACGGAATTTGGAATGTATCGGCGCCGAAAATAGACAATGTAAACGCCCTGTCCGCCGGAGGCTATGCCCCATTGGCGGCCATGGTCCTCTCCGCACGAGGCATCGGCTCCCCGGCCCAGGCGGCTGGTTATCTTGGCTCCAACGCTCCTCTGGAGGACCCCTTCGCCATGACGGACATGGACAAGGCCGTGAACCGGGTGGGTCTGGCCCTGGCCAAGGGCGAGACCATCGCCGTGTTCGGCGACTATGACGTGGATGGCATCACCGCCACCTGCCTGCTGACGGATTTCCTCCGGCGCATGGGGGGCAAGGTCGTCAGCTATATCCCCGGCCGGTTGGAGGAAGGCTACGGGCTGAACCCCATTGCAATCTCCTACCTCCGCGACCAGGGAGTGTCCCTCATCGTCACCGTGGACTGCGGCATCACCGCCGTGGCCGAGGCGAAGCTGTGCCGGGATCTGGGCATGGACCTGGTCATCACCGACCACCATGTCTGCAAGGCAGAACTGCCCCAGGCCGTGGCCGTGGTGGACCCCCACCGGCCCGGAGACGGCTACCCCCACCAGAATCTTTCCGGCGTGGGCGTAGCCTTCAAGCTGGCCTCCGCCATCTGGGGCAGTCAGGAAACGGCATTGGAAGCCTATGCGGACTTCGTGTGCCTGGGCACCGTGGCGGACGTGATGCTTTTGCAGGGGGAAAACCGGACCTTCGTGAGCCATGGGCTGGATGCGCTGGCCCACACGAGCCGTCCGGGTCTGGCGGCGCTGATGAAGGAAGCGGGCTGCGACCCTGCCGCCCTGTCCGCCACCTCCATCGGCTTCGTGCTGGCCCCCCGCATCAACGCCGCAGGCCGCATGGGCAAGATTCAGGTGGCCGTGGACCTGTTCCTGAGTACGGACCCGGTCCAGGCGGAAAAGCTGGCCAAAGAGTTATGTCAAATGAACACCCAGCGGCAGGCCATCGAGCAGGAAATTTACCGGCAGGCCATTTCCATGCTGCCCACGGACCAGACGCCGAAAGCCATCGTGCTGGCGGAGGAAAGCTGGCACCAGGGGGTCGTGGGCATCGTGGCCAGCCGCATTGCGGAGGAATTCTGCTGCCCCACGGTCCTCATTTGTCTGGACGGGGAGCATGGCAAGGCCAGCTCCCGCAGCTACGGAGGCTTCAACCTGTTCGCCTCCCTGACGGAGTTGGCTCCGCTGCTGGAAAGCTACGGCGGCCACGAATTGGCGGCAGGCTTCACCATTCCAAGGGAAAATATCCCGAAATTCCGGCAGGAGCTCTGCCGTCTGGCGGAGCATTATTACCGGGACGGCACGCCCCAGACCACATTGCAGGTAGACTGCGCCGTGGAGCCGGAATTGCTGACCATCCCGAATATTGACGCATTGCAGGTCCTGGAACCCTGCGGCAACGGCTGCCCCAAGCCGGTGCTGATGCTCACGGGCCTGACGCTGGAACACATCCAGAGCGTGGGCAACGGACGGCATCTGAGGCTGCGGCTGAGCCGGGACCGGTTCGTCCTGAACGCTATTTATTTCTCCGTCCAGCAGGAGGGCGACAGCTTCCGGGAGGGCGATCTGGTGGACGTGGCCTTCACCCCCCAGGTCAACGAGTTCCGGGGAAACCGCAGCGTGCAGCTGAACGTGGTGGACGTCCGTCCGGCCTGCCCGGTGGAATGCTGCCAGGAACTGTGCGACTACCGGGCCATGCGCTCCGGCCGTCTCACGGCGGAGGGAGCCGAGCGGCTGCTGCCGGACCGGAAAATCCAGGGAGCCGTGTGGCGCTACATCGCCGCCGAGCCGTCGTTAAAAGATACCCCCTGCTGCCTGTGCCGGAAGATCGTCCGGAAATACGGCGTCCCGGTGAGTCTGGGGCAAATGCTGACGTGTCTCGATATGTTCGCAGACGTGGGCCTTCTGGCCCTGGAGCGGCAGAACAAATACATCCTGGTCCGGCCTCTGCCGGTGACGCAGAAAGCGGACCTTACCAAAAGTGAAACCATGCAGCTTCTGCTGCGTGTGAAAGAGAAGTGAAATTTCCCCTATGGAGACCTTTGCAGAACATTATCAATCCATGATGGACACCATTCAGCGCTGTATGCCCGGTGCCGATTTGGAAATTATCGACCGGGCCGTGGAATTTGCCCGGGAAAAACATAAAAATCAGGTCCGCCGGGACGGCTCCCCGTACATCATCCATCCTCTGGCCGTGGCGGAGATCGTGGCGGAAATGGGACTGGACACCGATGCCATTCTGGGGGCCCTGCTCCACGACTGCATCGAAGATACCGACACCTCCCACGACGACATTGCCCGGCTTTTCGGCACCACCACCGCCGAGCTGGTGGAGGGCGTTACCAAGTTGACCCGTGCCAACTTTTCCAGCACCGAGCAGGAGCAGATGGAGAACCTGCGGAAGATGTTCATGGCCATGAGCAAAGACATCCGGGTGGTGCTTATCAAAATTGCCGACCGGCTCCACAATATGCGGACCATGCAGTATCAGTCCCCGGCCAAACAAATCCTCAAGTGCCGGGAGACCATGGATATTTACGCCCCCCTGGCTCACCGTTTGGGTATGCAGAAAATCAAGTGGGAGTTGGAGGACATTTCCCTCAAGTACCTGGAGCCCCAGGCTTATGAGGAAATCATGAGCTACCTGAACTCCCGCCGGGAGCAGGACGAAGCCTTCATGCGCTCCATTCAGGAGAAAATTTCCGGGCGGCTCAACGCCGTGGGCATCAAAAATACAACTTACGGCCGTATCAAGCACGTCTATTCCATTTACCGGAAAATGCAGGCCCAGGGCAAGTCGCTGGATGAACTTTACGACCTGTACGCTTTCCGGGTCATCGTGGATTCCATGCCGGACTGCTACAACGTGCTGGGCCACATCCACGACCTGTTCAGCCTGGTGCCGGGCCGGTTCAAGGATTACATCTCCACCCCCAAGCCCAATATGTACCAGAGCCTGCACACCACCGTCATCGGCTCCCAGGGCATCCCCTTTGAAGTACAGATCCGGACCTGGGAAATGCACGAGACCGCCGAATACGGCATTGCCGCCCACTGGAAGTACAAGCAGCACTCCGGGGCGGGCAGCGAGAAGGATTTTGAATGGGTCCGCCGTCTGCTGGAAAGCCAGCAGGACACCGATGCGGAGGACTACGTCCACTCTCTGAAAATCGATATGTTCGACGACGAGGTGTTCGTCTTTACCCCCAAGGGCCGCATCGTGTCTCTGCCCGCCGGGTCCACCCCCATCGACTTTGCCTACGCCATCCATTCCGGGGTGGGCAACGCCATGGTGGGAGCCAAGGTCAACAACCGAATCGCCAACATCGACACCCCCCTGCAGAACGGCGACATTGTGGAGGTGCTGACCTCCAAGTCCGCCAAGGGTCCCAGCCGGGACTGGCTGCTGCTGTGCAAGAGCAATCAGGCCCGGACCAAGATCAAGCAGTGGTTCAAGAAGGAGAAGCGGGAGGAAAATATTCTCCACGGCAAGGCCAGCTTTGAATCCGAAATGAAGCGGCTGCAGCTGCCCCTCTCCGCCCTCAGTGATGCCGACCTGTCGGCGCAGCTTCTGAAGAAGCTGTCCTTTGACAGCTGGGACGATATGTATGCCGCCATCGGCTACGGCGGTCTCACCGCCACCAAGGCCGTTGGCCGCATCCGCGACGACGTGACCAAGGCCCTGAAGGCCCAGGCTGCGGACAAGTCCCCCCAGAGTCCCCTGAAGCTGACCCCGGATTCCGCCGCCGTGAAGCAGAACCGCCACGCCGTCAACGGGGTCATCGTGGAGGACATCGACTCCTGCATGATCAAGTTCTCCAAATGCTGCACCCCCGTGCCGGGGGACGCCATCGTGGGCTTCATCACCAAGGGCTTCGGCGTATCCATCCACCGGGCCGACTGCCCCAACGCCGCCCACCGGGATGACCCCCGGGAATCCGCCCGCTGGGTCCGGGTCCGCTGGGCCAATGCCGAGGAGCAGCCCTTCGAGACCACGCTGGAGCTGGACTGCATTACCCGGGACGGCCTGCTGCTGGACTTCGCCACCGCTATGACCACCGCCCGTGTCCGGGTAAAAGAACTCAACGGCAAGGACCTGCCCGGCGGCCGGAGCGTCTTTACCATCCGCTTCGAGGTCAAGAACGTGTCGGAGCTGAACGCCATCCGCAACCGCCTGCTGAGCATCCCCGATGTGGTGGGTGCCCGGCGGGGTTCCAATTAAAATTTCCAAGAAAATTTTACAAAAATAGTATCAGGAGGACAAGAATATGCTGAAACTTTATACCCGGAAGCTGAAAAAGGCCTGGGAGGATACCGCCACTCCCATTACCGTGAACAAGCGGGAAATGATTTTGGAATTTGCCCTGTGCGCCCTGACCGGCGTGGTCGTGGGCATGCTGGTCAGTCCCCGGAAAAACCAGACCTTCGGCTCTTATAACACCGGTGCCGTGAACAACAACACCCAGCCTCTGGCCGCCGCCGACAGCGACGAGGAAGCCTGATGCGGGCGGTCCTGACCCGTGTCCGCTCCGCCAGCGTGACCATCGCTGGGGAAACGGTCGGCTCCATTGGCCGGGGGTATCTCATCCTGCTGGGTGTCGGCCCCGGCGACACCCCAGAAATCTGCCGGTATCTGGCGGAAAAGGCCCTTTCCCTCCGGCTTTTTGAGGACGAAAACGGAAAAATGAACCTGGGGCTGGACCAGGTGGAGGGCAGTGTGCTGGTGGTGAGCCAGTTCACCCTCTACGGCAACTGCCGCAAGGGCCGCCGCCCCAGCTTCACCGGTGCCGCCGACCCGGAATTGGGCAACCGGCTCTATGAACAGTTCCTTTCCGACTGCGCTGATCTGGGCTATCCGCCCCAGCACGGCCGCTTCGGAGCGGATATGCTGGTGGCCTCGGAAAACGACGGCCCCGTGACCATTCTTTTGGATACGGAGGAGCTTCTGGGCAGTCCCAGGAGAGAACACCATGATTGAAATAGAAAAACTGCGGGTGGGGGATTACTCCGTCAACTGCTACATTGTGCATGAAAGCGCTCGGAAAGACTGCGTGTTGGTGGACCCGGGCTACGAGCCGGAGCGCATTTTGCAGCATCTGGCCGAGGAAAACTTAACGCCCGTGGCCATTTTGCTGACCCACGCCCATTTTGACCACATCGGCGGGGTCTGCCCCATCGTATCGGCCACCGGTGTGCCGGTCTATCTTGGCCCCGAAGCAACGGACCTGCCGGATTGGCTCATGCGGGGCTATGCCCTGCCCGGCGAGGACGAAGAAAAGCGGAAAAACCGCAAACTTTTGCCGGAGGAACTGCACATTCTCAGAGAAGGGGACAAAATTTCCCTGGCCGGGGTCGAATTTTCCGTATTGGAGACCCCCGGCCACGCCGTTGGGAGCCTGTGCTGCCTGTGCGGGGACAATATGCTCTCCGGGGACACGCTGTTCTGCGGGACCTACGGCCGCACGGACCTGCCCGGCGGCAGCCCGGCGGATATGGCCCGGTCTTTGGCAAAATTAAAGGCCCTGCCAGGGGATTACAATGTCTATCCCGGCCATGGGGAAATTACCACCCTGGCCCGGGAGCGGGACACCAACCCCGGCATGGCATAAAAGGAGCGAACCATGGAACTGATCCTGTGCGGCCATGAGGACCGCTATGCCGTGGAGCAGCTGTGCCTGTCCCTGTTCCCTCAGGGGACGGAGGGCAAGGCCGTCAGCGCCCTCCACCGGGGCAAGACCTGGCTCACCGCCGTGACCACCATCACCATCGGCGAAAATTGCGAGAAAAATATCCGCCGCCTGCGGGCAAACATCGAAACAGTCCCCCTGCGGCGGCAGCTTTTGCAGCAGAGCTTCTATCTGGCGGCCCTGCCCCATTTGCAGAAAGTCCCCGCCTGGGGGGCATTGGCGGGCGTGAGGCCCACCAAGCTGACCACCCGAATGCTCTTGCAGGGGCTTTCCCCGGAGGAAGCCGCCAAAAAGATGGAAAAGGACTACTTTGTCACCCCGGAGCGGGCAAAACTGGCGGTAGACTGTTCTCTTTCCACCAAGGCTTTTACGGAAAAACTGACCCCAAATGATATTTCCCTCTATGTGGGCATCCCCTTCTGCCCCACCCGCTGCGCCTATTGCAGCTTCGTGAGCCGCACCACCGGCCGCAGCGGCGACCTGCTTGGTCCCTACCTGGACGCTCTGGAGCAGGAGATCGCCCTGACGGGAAAATTGCTGGCAAATTCTCCCTTCCGCCTTCGTACCCTGTACATAGGCGGCGGCACCCCCACCACCCTTTCAGCTGGGCAGCTGACTCGGCTCATTACGGCATTAAAGGCCCACCTGGACCTGTCGGAATGTCTGGAATTTACCGTGGAGGGCGGACGGCCCGATACCCTGGATTTGGAGAAGCTGCAAACGCTGCGTGCGCTGGGCGTGGACCGCATGAGCATCAACCCCCAGTCCCTGCAGGACCCGGTGCTGAAGGCCTGCGGTCGGCCCCATACGGCGGCGGATATTTTCCGGGCCTATGACCAGGCCGTTCAGGCGGGCTTTGCGGACATCAACATGGACCTGATCGCAGGGCTTCCGCAGGATGATTTTGAGGGCTTCCGCCGTTCTCTGGACGGGGTAGCCGCCCAGCATCCCGCCAATATCACCGTCCACACCCTAGCCCTGAAAAAAGATGCCGATCTTTTCGAGCATCGCCAGGGGCTTTCCTCCCCGGAGGAGGTGGCCCGGATGGTGGACTATGCCGGAGTGACCCTGCGTTCCCTGGGCTACCGGCCCTACTACCTGTACCGGCAGAAATATATGTCCGGCAGCTTTGAAAATGTGGGCTGGAGCCGGGACGGGAAGGACTGCCTGTACAATATCGCCATGATGGAAGAACTGCACACGATACTTTCTCTGGGCGGCGGGGGCATTACCAAGCTGAACCTGCCGGACGGGAAGCTGGTCCGCTTCCCCAACCCCAAATTCCCGGAGCAATACATTTCCCAGCTGGAGGAGGTCCTCGCCCACAAAGAGGAGCTGTTCCGGCAGATGAAAGGATGATCGTTTTTTGGATACGCTGATTTCCGGCGCCACCGTCGTCACCATGAATGAAGGCATGGAGGTGCTGCTGGGGGGCTTTGTGGGCATCACCGACGGCAAGATCGTCTACCTGAGCAAGGAAGCCCCCAAGGAAAAGCCCGCCGCCATCGTAGACGGCAGCGGCATGGTGCTGCTGCCGGGCCTCATCAACTGCCATACCCACCTGGCCCAGACGGCCCTGCGGAATTTCTTTGACGACCTTTCTCCCAAGGATTCCCTGGAGGCTCTGCTGCGCTTCGAGGCCAGGATGGACTCCAAGGCCGCCGAGGCCGCCGTGACCATGGGGGTGGCTGAGTGCCTGCGCATGGGCATCACCTCCGTCAGCGACCTGTACTATTACCCGGAGGCCACGGCCAAGGTCCTGGACAAAGCGGGCATGAAGGGCAATCTGGCCCTGTCCGCCTATCGATTTGAGGACCAGAACGAGGATTTTGACTTTGAATCCGACCCCCAGTGCCAGGAATTGCGGCGCTTGGTGGAAAAGTGGCACGGTCACGACCAGGGCCGCATCCGCATGGATGCCGGCATTTACGCCGAGTACACCAGCAACTACCGGCTCTGGGAGGGCATGGCGGACTTCGCCCGGGAAAAGGGCCTGGGCTTCCAGCTGCACCTTTCTCAGACGGAATCCGAGCGGGAGGGCTGTCTGGACCGGACGGGTCTGGCCCCTGCGGAGCTGCTGAACTGCCACGGGGTATTCAACAGCAAGACCTGTGCCGTGGGCTGCGGGTATCTCACCGACCAAGAGATCACTCTGCTGGGCAAAAAGCACGTTTCTGCCGTACTGACCCCGGAGGCCGACGCTTTGAAGGGCCGCAGGACCGCCGATGTGGTCACGCTGCTGAAAGCGGGCATGAATGTGGCCCTGGGCAGCGGCGGTGTGGAGCAGGTAGGCAGCGTGGACCTCTTTGAGGAAATGCGCTTCGCCGCAGCCGCCTCCCGGAAAGCCAACGCCGACGCAACGCCCCTGCCCGCCTCGGCTCTACTGATGCTGGCTACCACCTGCGCCGCCCGTGCCCAGGGCCGGGAGGCCGAATGCGGCATGATCAAGCCGGGGATGGACGCTGACCTGATTCTGGTGGACTTCACCGCCCCCCACCTGATGCCCTGCCACAATGTCCTCAACGGCCTTGTGTACTCGGCCCGGGGCAGCGACGTGGCCATGACCATGGTCCGTGGCAGAATTCTCTACGAAAACGGCAAATTCCCCACCCTGGACCTGCCCGGAGCCGTGGAGTCCCTGACCGGCTACGCCATCCCCAAGTTGTTTTCCCCCTCGGAGGATTGAGTGAAAGGAGTTTCTCCATGTCTTCCAAAAAGCAGACCTTTCTTCATGGCGCAGCGCTGCTGACGTTGGCCACCGCCGTCGTGAAGGTCATCGGCGCTCTTTATAAAATACCGCTGAACGCCATCATCGGCGAAAAGGGCTTCGGCTACTTCAACACCGCCTATTATATCTATTCCGTGCTGCTGCTCATCTCCACTGCCGGTCTGCCCGTGGCCGCCAGCCGGATGATCAGCCAGGCCAGCGCCCTGGGCCACACCAATCAGGTCCGGCGGGTGTACCAGTCCGCCAAAATCCTCTACCTGTCTCTGGGCGGCGTCAGCAGTATCCTGATGTTCGTATTCAGCCGTCAGCTGGCCGCTTTCCAGCAGCAGCCCGACGCCTGGGCCGCCATTGCCGCCCTGGCTCCCTGCGCTTTCCTGGCCTGCCTGCTGAGCACCTACCGGGGCTTCTTCCAGGGGCAGGGGAACATGATTCCCACCTCCGTCAGTGAGGTCATTGAGGCCTCCGGCAAGCTGGTGGTAGGCATTCCCATGGCGTTGGTGATCCTCAAGCTCACCAACAGCGTGGCCCTGGCCGCTGCGGGGGCCATTCTGGGCGTACTCAGCGGCTCTCTGGTGGCGTCTTTGTATATGGGCGTTCTCCACCGGAAGGAATATGCGGCCATGGAGCCCAGCGAGGAAGTGCCGGACCGGTTTGGGAAGGTCATCCGGGACCTGCTGGCCATCGCCGTGCCCATTACCATCGGCTCTGCGGGCCTCCAGGCCATGTATCTGCTGGAGACCCATCTCTACATGGGCCAGCTGCTGACCTACAGCACCCAGGCCCAGGCGGACACCATGAAGGGCGTGTATGACATGGCCCTGACCGTCTACAATATGCCCGGCGCTCTGACGGCTCCCATCATCATCAGTGTCATTCCCGCCATCACCGCCCACCTGACCCAGCAGAATAGCACTCAGGTCCGGGCCACCGAGGAATCCGCCGCACGGGTCACGTCACTGATTGCCCTGCCCTGCGCCGTAGGCCTGACCGTACTGGGTCAGCCTGTCATGGCTCTGCTGGGCGGGTATGCCCAGGAGCGGCTGCCCCTGGCGGGGACCTGCCTGAGCGTGCTGGGCGTGGGTCTGTTCTTCTACTCCACCACCCAGCTGACCAACGGCATTCTCCAGGCCCACGGCCACGCCACCCGCCCCGCCATCCATGTACTTGTGGGCGGCGTGCTGAAAATGGGCGTGGTGTACCTCCTCAGCGGGGACCCGGCCCTGGGCATCGTGGGCGTGGGCATCGGCTCCTCCCTGTGCAACGCCTTCGTGACGGTCCTGAACCTCATCACCATCGCCCGCATCGTACCGGAAAAGCCCAGGCTGGTTAAAAATTTCCTCCGGTCTCTCCTTCCCAGCCTCCTGATGGGTGCCGCTGCCTGGGGGACCTGGCAGGGCCTTCGCCATGTGCTGGGTGCCGGAGGCAGCCGGGTGCTGCTGTGCGGCGTTCCCATCATCGCAGGCGTCATCGTGTACTGCGTGCTGGCCATTTTGTGCAAGTCCATTACCCGGGAGGACTGCCTGCTGCTGCCCAAGGGCGAGAAGATCGCCAACATTCTGCACCTGTGACATTTTTTCGGGAAAAATCGAAAATAAAACTTGCAATTCCGGTAAAACTATGATAATCTTAGCGGGATCGCAAAATAAAGAAGGAGGTAATTCCATGAACAAGACTGACTTGATCGCCGTCGCTTCCGAGCAGACCGGGCTGAGCAAGAAGGACACCGAGCGGGTGGTCAACGCCGCTCTGGATGCCATCACCGCAGAACTTTCCAAGGGCGAGCGGGTGCAGCTTTCCGGCTTCGGCATTTTCGAGGTCCGCACCCGGAAGGAGCGCACCGGCCGGAATCCCCGGACCAACGAGGAGATCCAGATCGCCGCTTCCTCTGCTCCCGCTTTCAAGGCCGCCAAGGCTCTGAAGGACGCCGTTAGCAAGTAAGATGCGGCTGGACAAATATCTCAAGGTCTCCCGTCTCATCAAGCGCCGTACCGTGGCCAACGAGGCCTGCGACAACGGCCGCATCAGCGTTAACGGCAAGGTCGCCAAGGCAGGCTACGAGGTAAAGCCAGGGGACAAGATCGAAATTCAGCTGGGCACCCGCACCCTTGCGGTGGAGGTGCTGGCCGTGGCCGATGCCGTCCGGAAGGACGACGCCGGAGCCATGTACAAAGAGATCTGAACACCGAATGCCGGGGCAGGTTTTGTCCCGGCATTCCCCTGATACGGATACCTGTGTAAAATCTGTGATTTTACACAGGCCTTTTGAAGCATCCAAGAGCTGCGTAAAGCGCAGTTGATGCTTCAAAAGCCGTCTCATACGAAATCTACGCCGCTGCGGCGGCTATGAAAACAGAAATGTTTTCATCAGAGTTCAGTATGAAAAAAGCCAAAATACCCCTTGACAGGGAAGCAAAGACGTGGTAAAATACCCGGGTAATAAAGAAGGCCACCCATCCGCCTCACCTTTCGCTTCCATGCAAGAAGGTCAATATTCCATTTGCGTGTTTTCATGCGGAATGTTTGCGGGTGCTTGGCATCCGCTTTTTTGTTGTGATTTTGGAGGTGCTTACCATCGGCAAATTAGAACATCAGCTCAACGACGAGATCCGGGACAAGGAGCTCCGTGTGATCGGTTCGGACGGTTCCCAGCTGGGCATCATGTCCGCCGCTCAGGCGAACGCTTTGGCCGAGGAGCAGGAACTGGATCTTGTAAAGATCTCCCCCAATGCGGTCCCCCCCGTCTGCAAGATCATGGACTATTCCAAGTTCTGCTTCGATCAGAAGAAGCGGGAGAAGGAAGCCCGGAAGAATCAGCGGGTCGTGGAGATCAAAGAGGTCCGTATGAGCCCCAGTATTGATACCAACGACTTCAACACCAAGGTGAAGAGCGCCCAGAAATTTCTGAAGGACGGCAACCGGGTGAAGGTCAGCGTCCGCTTCCGTGGCCGGGAGATGGCGCATACCAACCTGGGCGAAAAGCTGCTGCTGGACTTCGTGGCTGAGTGCGCTGACATTGCCACCATGGAAAAGAATCCCAAGCTGGAGGGCCGCTTCATGAGCATTTTCCTGGCCCCCAAGAACAGCAAATAAACAAAAGACTGGAAGGAGTTACTACCTATGCCCAAGCTGAAAACCCATAGCGGTGCAAAGAAGAGATTCAACCTGACCAAGTCCGGTAAGGTCAAGAGAGCCCGCGCTTTCAAGAGCCACATCCTCACCAAGAAGGACACCAAGCGTACCCGTCGTCTTCGCACCACTGCTTACGCTGACGTGACCAACACCGCGGCCATCAAAAAGATGATCCCGTACAAATAAGAGGATAGGAGGATACCGAAATGGCAAGAATCAAAGGCGCAATGATGACGCGCAAGAGAAGAAATAAGACCCTGAAGCTGGCCAAGGGCTACTGGGGTTCCAAGTCCAAGCATTTTAAGATGGCCAAGCAGGCCGTCATGAAGTCCGGCAACTACGCTTTCGCTGGTCGTAAGCAGAAGAAGCGCAGCTACCGTACCCTGTGGATCACCCGTCTGAGTGCCGCTGTGGCTCCCTACGGTCTGAACTACTCCACCTTCATGAACGGCGTGAAGAAGGCCGGCATCGAGCTGAACCGCAAGAGCCTGTCCGAGATGGCCATTCAGGACGCCGCTGCGTTCTCCGCCATCGTGGAGAAGGCCAAGGCCGCTCTGTAATCAAAGCTTCTTTTTCCTCCCTGCTGATTTTCAGCAGGGAGGATTTTTTATGCCGGTTTGCACCGGAAAATTCCCGGCGTGGCGCTGGCTCCCCTGTGTAGGGGGAGCTGTCACGGGCCACAAGCCCGTGACTGAGGGGGTGTAACCCGCCAAGTTTTGGACAGCTTCCGGCGTGGCGGAAAATAGCCTTCCCCTGGGGGTTGTGCCCCGCGCAGCGAATAGAAATGATTCTGACTGCCAGTGGCAGTCATACCTCTGCAAGGTGGCCCCGAAGGGGCCGGATGAGGGGCGGTAGGGACTACGATGTTGTACCGTCTCTTGGCCCCCTCTAAGAGGGGGCAGTCTGCCCATAGGGCAGACTGGGGGGGTGCCCCAAAATAGGAGTAGCGCTTAACGGTTTCAGAGAAAAGCCTTCTCCCCGGGGGTGTGCCCTAGGGAGAAGGCTTTTTAGACAAGGATTTTCCTGAACTCAGAACAGCTTCTGCTCCAAATGGCGCTTACGCAGGGCGAAGAACAGCACGCTGCCCAGAATCAGCAGCACCGTGACCTCTCCGATGGCCACATACACGGCGTTCAGCGCAAAGGTATCCCCGATGTACACGGTCAGTTCCCAGCCTACCAGCAGAGCGTTCCACAGGGCGGGCATCAGGAAGGCCAGCAGCGGATAGCCCTTGATGGTCACTTTCCGCAGGCCCCACATACTCAGGGCCGCCAGCAGGGTGGCTGCACTGCCTATAAGCCAATCCAGCGGCAGCGCTCCGATATAGGTCAGGTTATACACCAGGCAGCCGATGGTCAGCCCCGGAATGGCGGCGGGGGTCATCACGGCCAGCACGCACAGAGCCTCTGAAAGCCGGAACTGAATGGCGAAGCTGGTGGATTCCGGCCATACAAAGTTTTGCAGGTGGGTCAGCACCACATACAGGGCAGCGATCATTCCGGCCTGGGCCAAAAAACGGGTTTTCTTGTTCATGTTGTCCTCCAAAAATAGAAAATGGGCGCAGCACGCACCCATCCACAAAAAAAGAGCGCAAAATGCGCCCATCCTTCAAAATCCTAGTTTTATTTACCGACAGGATGGTTACGAACTGTCCTATGCAATTACGGTTGGATTATATCATGGCGGAAAGCATCTGTCAAGGGGCAAAATTCCGGTTGCCTTTTGTCAAAACCTATGCTATACTGTTCGTATCCAAAGAAAGAGAGGTCCCCCCCTATGGCCGAACAAACCAAGCGTCCCACCGTGGACCGCAATTCCCCGGAATATCAGGAAAATCTGATCCGGACAGGCCGCACCGCCCTCATCGGCGTGGTCATTCTGACCGTCCTGAACCTGGTGTTGCTGCTGACGGACAGCGACCGGTATCTGCTTTTCTCCATTTCCGTCCCCTATTTCCTCACCGTGCTGGGCCAGATCATGGACGAAAACCTGCTTTCCGGCAGCTACACCGTCACGGCGCTGGTCATTTCCGTTGTGGTGCTGGCATTGTACGTCGTCTGCTTCGTGCTTTCCAAGAAGCGTCCCGGCTGGCTCACGGCAGGCCTGGTGCTGTTCTGCGTGGACACTGCGGCGCTGATCGTTTTCGTCTTCACCCTGACGGATTCCCCGGAATCCTTCTTCATGGATTTCGTGTTCCATGTGCTCATCATCGTGGAACTGGCCATGGCCGTCAAGGCCAACAAGAAACTCAAGGCCCTGCGGGAGGCCGCTCCCGTGACCCCTGAGGGCTACAAAGGCACGACCCCCGACCTGTAAAGACTGGATATTCCGCCGGTGCCAAACCGGCGGAATTTTCTCCCATAAAGTTCCCGATGTCCCTTTGAACTGCACCCCATTTGTTAGACAAGTATGATATACTATCTAATAAGTGGGG
>UQVA01000024.1 GCA_900544405.1 uncultured Eubacteriales bacterium | reverse complement strand
AGGCGGTCGCTCTATCCAGCTGAGCTACGGAAACATCTTTAAAATCTATTCAATTTTAGTCTTAAACTTACTCAATGTCAATCGCCTTTGCCCGAAAGGCGGTCGTTATAACATATTCTTAGGAGGCGTGTGCTCTATCCAGCTGAGCTATATGGACGTGTCTGATATATGATTATAGCCCGATCAAAGTCGAACTGCAATCCCTTATTTAGTTTTTTTTGAGGTGGCCGTTGTAACGCAACCTTAGGAGGCGGACGCTCTATCCTGCTGAGCTACTGGCGCATATCGGGCCCTTTGGGGCTTTGCGCGGGGTTATTGTACCCCATTTCGGGAAAAAAGTCAATGGCGCAGGCAAATCGACGGAATATTTCTTCCCCAACAGCATATACTAGCCGGTGAGTGACAAAAAGGAGGGAAGAAATATGTGGGAAAATGACGACCCCAACGCCGATCTGGACGATCTCATCTTCGACGAGGACAGCGGCCAGCCCAGCCAACGGTAAAAATTCCGGCGCAAATGCAAGATTTTCCTTTACATGGATGGGGGAATCGGTTATAATATCCTTAACTATGCAATAAAGAAGAAATGAGTGTTACATCCATGAATATCGAATTTGATTCCTATAAGCAGCGGCTTAACGAAGTGAAGCCTGCGCTGGATGGGCTGGCAGATTCCCTGAATCTGGAAGGACTGAAAAATGAGCTGGAACGGCTCCACGCCATGCAGGAAGCCCCCGGCTTCTGGGATAACCCCGAAAAGAGCCAGCAGATTGTGGTTAAGACCCGGCAGACCGAGACGAAAATTCAACATTACGAAAAGATGCGTTCTTCTTGGGACGACCTGATGACCATTTGCGAAATGGCTGCCGAGGAGGACGACGATTCCATGCTGGAGGAGCTGAAAGAGGGCTTCGCCAAGCTGGAGGAGGACATGGAGCGCTGCCGGTTGGAGACCCTGCTCACCGGCCATTACGACGATCACAACGCCCTGGTCAGCTTCCATGCGGGCGCCGGCGGCACCGAGGCCCAGGACTGGTGCCAGATGCTCTACCGGATGTACACCCGCTGGGCCGAAGCCCACGGCTACACCTATAAAATTCTGGACTACCTGGAGGGGGACGAGGCCGGTCTGAAATCCGCCGACATCCTCATCGAGGGCGACAACGCCTACGGCTTCCTGAAAGGGGAGAACGGCGTTCACCGTCTGGTGCGGGTATCGCCCTTTGATGCCAATGCCCGCCGTCAGACTTCCTTTGCTGCCATCGAGGTCATCCCGGACAGCCAGGACGACAGCCAGGACGTGGAGATCAAGCCCGACGACTACGAAATGCAGGTCTACCGTTCCTCCGGTGCAGGCGGCCAGCACATCAACAAGACCAGCTCTGCCGTCCGTCTGATTCACAAGGCCACTGGTATTGTGGTGTCCTGTCAGACCGAGCGAAGCCAGTTCCAGAACAAGGAGACCTGTCTGCGGATGCTGCGAAGCAAGCTGGTGGAGATCAAGGAGCGGGAGCATCTGGATAAAATTTCCGACATCAAGGGCGTCCAGCAGAAGATTGAGTGGGGCAGCCAGATCCGCAACTATGTGTTCATGCCCTATACTCTCGTGAAGGACACCCGGACCGGCTGCGAGACCTCCAATGTGAACAGCGTCATGGACGGCAATCTGGACCCCTTCATCGACGCATACCTTACCTGCCTGGCTACCGGCAACTGGGTCACGAAATAAAAAGTAAAAAAATATCGAAACAGCCCTTGCATTTTCCGAAAAGCCATGATATACTTGTAAAGCTGTTTGCGAATAATTCGATTTACGTCCGCTTATAGACGAAAGAGTCGGAGGCGGAGGGAGGTTACTACAAATGGGTGCATTGAAAACTGTGGTGATGGTTCTCGAGGTGATCGCCAGTTTGGCGCTGATCCTGGTGGTGCTGTTCCAGTCCGGTAAGGAATCCGGTCTGTCCGGCGCTATCTCCGGTTCTGCCGAGACCTACCTGAGCAAGAATAAGAAGGGCGGCCTGGATCAGACGCTGGCTACCGCTACCAAGTGGGTGGCTCTGGCCTGGGTGCTGCTGACGCTGGCTCTGAGCCTGATGTAATTTCAAAAAGCGCCGTGGGAATTCTTCTCACGGCGCTTTTCTTTGCGTCTTTTTATAAAACCGCCGCAGAAGGGGAGACCCTTTGCGGCGGCTGGTGTTTTATTGTTCGGTCCACTGGTAGGCCAGGCGAGGGGAGCCGTCCCGGACGGAGATAGTGCCGCATTTCCGGAAGCCATTTTTCTCGATGCACCTCTGCATGACCCGATTGTCTGCATGGGTGTCGATGCGGATGTTCCGGGAACGGCCCTTGCAATAGTCGGCGGCCCGGGAAAAGAGGCCGTGGACCTGCCCGTCTCCGGCCATTCGATGGATGGTCAGGTACGGTTCATCGTTCAGCCAGCGGCCATTATCGATTTTTGCGTAAGTGGGGTCCGGGTCGGAAAACAGGGCGAACACCCCGTGGATGCCCATTTCGTCGTAAATGACTTTGCAGGCATTCTGGGCAATGTCCCGGCGAATCAGCGCTTCCTCCGGGTAGGAACGGCCCCATTGGATGGGGTTGCCCGTTTTTATCATAAAATCCTGAGCGTACCGGTAAATTTCCAGGATACGCCCCAGGTCGGAAAGCTCTGCATTGCGGATTTTCAGCATTTCCCATCACTCCGCATTTTCGCTATCTGCGATTTCCCGAAAACGTTTTTCGGAGAGGAAACCGTAGAAAATAGACGGCAGAGCCAGTACCACGATCAACGTTGCCAGCAGGGGATGGGCAATCTGGCAGTTCACGGAAAGGACATACAGCGCCAGCCAGGGAATTCCGATCATCAGCCAGCCAATGCCGCAGGTGCGCTGATACCGCCGGGTCCAGGTGCGATTCCTGTATTTGGGTGCAACGTGCGGGATGCCCAGCAGGTACAGCAGGCCATACACGCAATAGGCAATGCCGAGCCACATAACAACTTTCATATTGAAATCACCTTATCCTTTTAGAAAAGCGCACCGCAAGTTTCCTGACGGTGCGCTTTTGCTGCTTTTTCAGATGGAAAACGCCGTCCCGAAGGACAGGTCCGCTGCCTTGGTGTCCGTATCGGAGGGGTCCGTGGAAGCGGGGGTGCTGTCCTTGGTGGAATCCTTGCCCTTCTTATAGGGATTGGGGCTGGGATAATTCACCAGGAGAGAGACCAGAATACATACCAGTACGGCAGCAAGGCCCGCACTCATCCAGAGGCTTCTGGGCCGCAGCAATTCCCGTGTAAAATACAGGTACACCAGGCCCAGGGCCGAGCCCACGATGCCCACCACGGCGAAAAATGCCTTCAGCCAGCCGATGCCGAATCCGGCGCTGATGAGGTACAGCACGAACACGCCTGCGTCCCCCAGCAGGGCATAGGTCATATATTTTTCAAGCATCCGATAGCGATTGTCCCGGCTGCGATGGCGGCGGGGCGCCGGGGATGTGGTTTCCATTTCTTCCATAGGTTACGCCTCCTAAGAGTATTACTGTCATGATAGCACATTTCGACAGGTTTTGCAATCCTTTTTCGGGGAAGAACCGAAGGGAACATGAGTTTTTTCCGTCCAACGCTTGCAAGATGGGAAAATCAATGATATAATCACGGGAGAATTCTGGAAACAATGGATAGGAGCGGCTATGGCTGAACCACAATATCATCTGGAAGGCATCGTCCGCAGCCGCAACGAGGAAATGACGGATTTTCAGGGCCCTCTGGATGTCATCTTCCTGCTGCTGAGCAAAAACAAAATCGAAATTCAGGATGTGTCCATTACGGCCATTCTGGAGCAATATCTGGCCTACCTGGACGAGATGAAGCGGCTGGACATGGACATCGCCAGCGAGTTCATTACCATGGCCTCCCACCTGATGCTCATTAAAACAAAAATGCTGCTTTCCGCCGCCGAGCGGGAGGAAGCGGAAAACGAAATGGACCTGCTGCGCCAGTCCCTGCTGGAACGCCAGCGGAAAGAAGCCATGGAGCAAATACGCATCGCCATCACGGCTCTGGAACCCCGGAACGACATTGGCCGCTGCGTGTTCACCAAGCAGCCGGAGCCCTTGCGCCGAGACAATACCTATCGCTATGTGCACGAGCCTTCGGACCTTTTACGGGCTTTGGACGACATTGCCGCCCGGAACGCCCGGCGGCTGCCGCCGCCTACGGTGAACTTCAAGGGCATCGTGGGGAAAGAGCCGTACCCGGTGACGAAAAAGGCCACGGAGCTGATGCGCTCGCTGATTCTGCGGGGCGTGGAGCGGCTCAAGAACCTGTTCCGGGGCAGCAAGAGCCGGTCGGAAATCGTGGCCACATTCCTGGCCATTCTGGAAATGTGCAAAACCAATGCCGTTACCCTGGAGGATGACGTCTCCGGGGAGAATCCCAACGTGCGGCTGCTGGAAGTCAAGGGAAGGGAGGAAGTCTGATGGAAGAAGGCGAATTGCAGCGGGCTTTGGAGGCTATTTTGTTTGCCGCCGGAGAGCCGGTGGAGGTGGCCCGGCTGGCCATGACGCTGGAAACGGACCCCAGCGACATTGAAAAGGCTCTGGAGGACCTGAGCGGTCAGCTGTCCTTTGACCGCCGGGGCGTGCGGATTCTGAAGCTGGAAAATGCCTATCAGATGGTGTCCTCCGGAGAAATGGCAGACTATGTGACCAAAGCGTTAGAGACCCGGAAGCCCCCAAAGCTATCCGCCTCCCAGCTGGAGACCCTGACCATCATTGCCTACTATCAACCGGCTACCAAAGCCCTGGTAGAGCAGATTCGTGGGGTGGACAGTTCCTATTCCGTGTCTGCGCTGCTGAACAAAAAACTCATCAAGGAAGCCGGGCGGCTGAACGTCCCCGGACGGCCCATTCAGTACCGGACCACGGCGGACTTTCTGCGGACCTTTGCCATCGGTTCCTTGGACGAATTGCCGCCCATTGACAAAGTGGACCTGGACGAGCCGGTGGAGGTCCCGGAGGAACCGGCCCAATGACCGGGTGGCTCATCGCCGGTGGAATCCTCTTTCTGCTGGCCATTCTGCCTCTGGGGGTCCGGTTCCGCTATAACGAGCAGGGCTTTGCCATGAAGATCCTGGCGGGACCCTTCAAAATTCCGTTTTCGATTCCGAAAACGAAAAAATCTCCGAAAGATACCCCCGAAAAAGAAAAAAAGAAGCCAAAAGAAAGCGAAAAGCCCAAGGAAGATTCGCAAAAAGGCGGCAGCTGGAAGGATTTTCTTCCCCTGGTCTCCGTGGGGCTGGACTCTCTGGGAGACCTGCGGCGGAAACTGCGGTTCGACCATATCAACATCCATGTGGTCCTGGCAGGAGAGGACCCGGCGGACCTGGGTATTCTTTATGGAAAAATCTGGGCAGCTGTGGCCGGACTTTGGCCAGCGCTGGAGCGGGCTTTCGTCATCCGGCGGAAAAATGTGGAAATCACCTGCGACTTTGCCGCCTCAGAAACCCTGGTGGCCGCCGCAGGTGACGTGACCCTGACCCTTGGCCGGGCCGTTTGTCTTACGGTCCGGTATGGGGTCCGGGCTTTGCGGGAATATTTGAAAATCAGAAAATCTAAGGATAAGGCGGTGCAGGAACATGAGTGAAAAGCTTCCCAATATGCTGGAAAGCACCATTGCAAAACTCCGGGAAATGGTGGACGTGAACTCGGTGGTGGGCAGTCCCATTACCACCCCCGACGGCGTGACCATCATTCCCATTTCCAAAATCAGCGTAGGCTTCGGCGGTGGCGGTTCGGATTTCGCCTCCAAGAACGCCAAGCCCGGGGAGATGCCCTTCGGCGGCGGCGCAGGAGGCGGCGTGAAGGTCATTCCCGTGGCCTTTCTCATCGTGAAGGACGGCAGCGTGCGGATCCTGCCCATTTCCGAGCCTGCCAGCACCACGGCGGACCGGGTAGTGGACATGGTGCCGGATGTGCTGGATAAGGTGTCCGATTTCATCGATTCCCACACGAAAAAAGAATAATTTCCCTCGTTCCGGCAAAACTAGCGCCGGGTGAGGTTTTATGAAACGATGGATCGCCGGGGCGGCGGCTGTATGCTTGGCCGCCGTCCTTGCATTTCCTGTCCGGGCCATTTCCGCCCGGCAGGCGATTTTGCTGGACGCCCAGACCGGCCGGGTCTTGTATGAAAAGAACGCCGACCGCCGGGGACTGATCGCCAGCACCACGAAAATCATGACGGCGCTGCTCATCTGCGAGCAGTGCAACGTGCTGGACCGGGTCCGCATCCCGGAGGAGGCCGTGGGCATCGAGGGTTCCTCCATGTACCTGCGCTCCGGGGAGGTGCTGACGGTCCAGGAATTGCTCTACGGGCTGATGCTCCGCTCCGGGAACGACGCTGCCGTGGCCCTGGCCATTTACTGCGGCGGCACCGTGGAGGAGTTCGTCTCCCGGATGAACGACAAGGCCCACGCCCTGGGCCTTTCCAATACTCATTTCGAAAATCCCAACGGCCTGGACAGTGAAAATCACTATTCCACCCCACGGGATCTGGCCATTCTGGCGGCATACGCCATGGAAAATCCCATTTTTGCCCAGACGGTCTCCACCCGGTCCGTCCGGGCAGGAGAGCGGGTGCTGCAAAACCATAATAAGCTGTTATGGCAGGTGGATGGAGCCGACGGAGTCAAGACCGGCTATACCAAGGCCGCCGGGCGAATCCTGGTGTCCTCGGCTACCCGGGACGGGCGGAGGCTCATCGCCGTGACCATGGACGACAGTAACGACTGGCAGGACCACAAACAGCTGCTGGAAGAAGGCTTTTCCCGGTATTACAGTACCCGCTTTGTTACGAAAGGGGACGTGCTGGGAAGTCTGCCGGTGATTGGAGGCGAATGCGACCGGGTGGAGCTGATCGCCGGGGCGGATTTCTGCTATTCTCTGGCGGACGGAGAGTCCCTGACCCTTTCTCTGGGGCCACGGGGGTTCGTTTATGCCCCGGTCTGCGCCGGGGAGGAGGCCGGAGAGGCCTATGTGCTGCTGGGGGAAAAGGTAGTCGGGAAAATCCCGCTGTACTACGGGGCCCCCGTGGAGCGGCAGACGGAAGAAAAGAAAAGCCTTTGGGAACGGATCGGAGGGTTGCTCCCATGAAAGAACGGATTCAGAAAATTTTATCCGCCCGTGGGGTCTGCTCCCGGCGGAAGGCGGAGGAATGGATTGCCGCCGGGCGGGTCCAATGCAACGGCGTTGTCTGCGGCCTGGGGGACACGGCGGACCCGGATACCGATTCGCTGCTCCTGGATGGGAAGCCTCTCCCGGCTCCCGCCGGGAACGTGTACATCCTGTTGAATAAGCCCCGGGGCTATGTGACCACCCTTTCCGACGAAATGGGCCGAAAATGCGCTGCCGATTTGGTGACGGACTGCGGCGTACGGGTCTATCCCGTGGGGCGGCTGGACATGGATTCTGAGGGGCTGCTGCTGTTCACCAATGACGGTGCCTTTGCCAACCGACTCATGCACCCCAGCCATCAGGTGGAAAAAGAGTACCTGGTCCGGGTCGCTGGCTGCACGGATGCAGGGCTGGAAGCCTTCCAAAAGCCCATGGAGTTGGACGGCTACCGGCTCCGTATTCCCAAGGTGCAGGTGCTGAAACGGGAAGGGGAGGGGGCCATTCTCTCCATCACTATCCACGAGGGCCGGAACCGGCAGGTCCGGCGGATGTGCGCTCTGGCAGGGATGAACGTCCTCCGGCTCCGGCGGGTCCGGGAGGGAAATCTTCGTCTGGGGGACCTGCCCGCAGGCCGCTGGCGCTACCTGACCAGGGCCGAACAAATCGAATTGACCAAAGAGGGTTGAAAAACCGGGCGGATTTTTGTCTGCCCGGTTTTTGCAATTTTGGTTCTTCACTCTTGCATATTTCTCAGGTTTCTGCTAGAATAGGGGAAAGCAAGAGAGGGGCTTGAAAGAGATATGAACAACGATATTCTTTCTGTCCTGCAGGAAAGAGCCACTACTTTTTCCAAAGGACAGCGGGCCATTGCCCGATATATCACCGAAAGTTACGACAAAGCGGCCTTCATGACCGCCAGCAAGCTGGGCCGCACCGTGGGCGTTTCCGAGTCCACAGTGGTGCGCTTTGCGGTGGAACTGGGCTATGACGGCTACCCCACCATGCAAAAAGCCATGCAGGAAATGGTGCTCAACCGTCTGACCTCCGTGCAGCGTATTGAGGTAGCCAACGACCGCATCGGCGACCAGGACATTCTTTCCCTGGTGCTGCAGTCGGACATGGAGCAGCTGCGGAAAACCGTTTCCAGCGTGGACCGGAAGGACTTTTCCGCCGCCGTCAACGCCATTCTGGATGCGAGAAGAATTTATGTGCTGGGCGTTCGTTCTGCGTCCGCTTTGGCCTCGTTCCTGGGCTATTACCTGAACCTGATGTTCGAGGACGTCCATACCATCACCGCCTCCGGCACCGGCCAGGTGCTGGAAAAACTCATCAGCGCCGGACCGGACGACGTGGTCATTGCCTTCAGCTACCCCCGCTACTCCACCTCCACCGTCACCGGGGCATCCTTCTGCCATTCCAAGGGGGCCAAGATCGTCGCCATGACCGATTCCCGGACCTCCCCCTTGGGCCAGACCAGTGATTTTGTCCTGCAGACCAAGAGCGACATGGCCTCCCTGGTGGATTCTCTGGTGGCACCGCTGAGTGTGGTGAACGCTTTGGTGGTGGCCCTGGCGGCCCGCCGGGAGGAGAAGCTGGCCAAGACCTTCAGCCGATTGGAGGAGATCTGGGAAACGTACCAGGTCTATGAGAAGCAGGATGATTGACGGCATTGTGATCGGCGGCGGTCCCGCCGGAATGTTTGCGGCCATCACCGCCGCAAAGCGAGGGGAAAAAGTCCTGCTGCTGGAAAAAAATGACCGGCTGGGTAAAAAGCTGCTCATTACAGGCAAGGGCCGGTGCAACGTGACCAACCACACCAACGCTCAGGGTGTGCTGGAAAATATTCCCCGGAACAGCCGCTTCCTGTACAGCGCCATGGCGGCTTTTCCCCCGGAAAAAGTCGAAGCGTTTTTTGAGGAACAGGGCTGCGCCCTGAAGGTAGAGCGGGGGAACCGGGTGTTTCCCGTGTCGGACCGGTCCCAGAGCGTACTGCAGGCCCTGCAAATCGCTCTGCGGCAGAATCATGTGGCCGTGGAGACGGCTCACGTCACCGGTATCCGCACGGAAAACGGTGCTGTCACCGGCGTGGAGGCCGACGGGCGGTTTCTGAGCGCCAAATGGGTGATTCTGGCCACCGGCGGCTTGTCCTATCCCACCACCGGCTCCACCGGTGAGGGCTACCGGATGGCGGAGGCCCTGGGCCATACCGTCACCCCCTGCCACGGCTCCCTGGTGCCCTTGGAAACGGAAGGCCGGGACTGCCCGGAGATGCAGGGACTGTCCCTTCGGAACGTGGCCGTGAAGCTGGTCAACGAGAAGGGAAAAACGGTCTTTTCGGATTTTGGCGAACTGCTTTTCACCCATTTCGGCGTGTCCGGCCCCACCGTCCTCAGCGCCAGCGCCCATCTGCCGGAGGGGAAGTGCCGTCTGGTCATCGACCTGAAACCAGCCCTGGACGAAGAAAAGCTGGACGAGCGTCTGCTGCGGGATCTGGAGTTGTATAAAAACCGGGCCATGGAGAATGCTATGGTGGACCTGCTGCCCCGGAGCATGATCCCGGTGATTTTACGCCGGGCGAATATCGACCCGGCCATGCAGGCCAACGCCCTGACGAAAAAGGACCGTCGGCGGCTCCTTTCCGTTTTGAAGGGCTTCGATTTGACCGTCACCGGCCGCAGGCCCGTGGCCGAAGCCATCATCACCTCCGGCGGCGTGAAGGTCTCGGAGGTGGACCCGAAAACCATGGAATCCAAATTGGTAAAAAATTTCTATTTTGCCGGAGAAATTCTCGATTGCGACGCTTACACCGGTGGATTTAATCTTCAAATCGCCTGGGCCACTGCATTTTCCGCAGGAAACGCCGCCGCAGACAAAAACCGGGATTGACAAAGCGGCTCCTCTGCGGTAGAATAGAGCACAGATTGAATGAGCCTGATTTGGAGGACTGATATTCATGTACGAAAAACTGGTTGCCTACGCTGCCAAGCAGCTGGAACTGGACCCGTCCGAAATTACCCCGGACAGCACCTTTGAGAGCCTGGGCATCGATTCCCTGGACGTGGTGGAAATGGTCATGGACCTGGAAAGCGAGCTGGGCGTGGAACTGGATATGGAAGATCAGAAGATCACCACGTTCCAGGAACTGGCGGACTTTGTGGAGTCCAAGCTGAACTGAAAAAAGAATAACCTTGTTCGGCCGACCGGCTTGTAACAAGGTCGCACTAGTCGGGGAGATAGCGGTGCCCTGTTGCCTGCAATCCGCTACAGCAGGGATGAATTCCCACACCCGGGCTTGATCGAGTGCCGTCTGACCTTCGTAAGCGATGTTGATGGATCGGTCTTGCGCAACGAGATCCCGTGAACCATGTCAGGTGGGGAACCAAGCAGCATTAAGCGGATCGTCTCGTGTGCCGCAGGGCTGCCGTTCCTGAGTCGGCTGCGAAGATCCCGGGTATTCGGCTTGTTCAAATGTGGGTGTGCGATCTTGTTATGAGCCGGTCTGTCTTTTTTGGAAAAATGTGGGAGGAAACCTATGTACCAGGCGCTTTATCGGAAATATCGCCCACAGACCTTTGACGACGTGGTAGGGCAGGGGGCCGTGACCCAGACCCTGAAAACCCAAATCCTCACGGGCAAGCTGAGCCACGCCTATCTGTTCACCGGCTCCCGGGGCACCGGCAAGACCAGCTGCGCCAAGATTCTGGCGAAAGCCGTGAACTGCCTGAACCCCCAGGACGGCAATCCCTGCAACTGCTGCGAGGCCTGCAAGGCCATCGATGCAGGCACCTGCATGGACGTGCTGGAGATTGACGCCGCCTCCAACAACGGCGTGGACAGCGTCCGGGACCTGCGGGACGATGCGGCCTATTCGCCCTCCCAGGTCCGCAAGCGGGTGTATATCATCGACGAAGTCCACATGCTCTCCATCTCCGCTTTCAATGCGCTGCTGAAGATCATCGAGGAGCCGCCGGAGCATCTGCTTTTCATTCTGGCAACCACGGAGTTGCATAAGGTCCCGGCCACCATTCTCTCCCGGTGCCAGCGGTTTGCCTTCAAGCGCATCAGCCAGAGCGACATTGCCGCCCGGCTGCAATATGTGGCCTATCAGGAGAACATCGACCTGGACGACAGCGCCGCCCGTATCCTGGCCCGGCTGGCCGACGGCGGTATGCGGGATGGCCTGAGCCTTCTGGACCAGTGTGCCTCGGCGACCACCGGAGAACTGAACGCCCAGGCGGTCTATGACTGTCTCGGTATTGCGGGTATTCAGGAGTGCGGCAGCATGATGGCCGCCATTGCCGACCAGGACAGCAAAACGGCCCTGTCCATTCTCAACCGGCTATATACTCAGGGCAAGGACCTGTCCGCCATGCTGGACGAGTTGGCCTGCCTGATCCGGGACCTACTGATCCTGCGTGCTGCACCGAAAGAAGGCATTACGCTGCTTTCCGGGGTCACGGCAGACGAGGATGCCCAGGCACTGGCGAAAAAATTCACCGACGCCCAGCTGGTCCGGGACATGACCATCGTGGAGGACACCATGGCGGGCTTCACCCGCAACGCCAGCCGACGGCTGGACGCGGAAGTTTGTCTGCTGCGGCTGTGCCACCCGGAACTGGAACTGACCCCTGAAAGCGTCAACGCCCGGCTCAGCAAGGTAGAGGAACAGCTGGCCACCGGCCAGTTCACCATGCCCACAGGTGCGCCCCAACCGGCGCCCCAGCCCATAAATGACGAGGAGCTGCCCCCGCCCTTGGACGATGCAGATGCCCCTCCGGAGGAACCGAGCCTTCCGGACGAGACCCCCATGGGTTTCTGGCCGGAACTGTGCGCCAGCATCCGTCAGGAACTGCGCCCGCCGGTATCGGGCTTCTTCACCCAAACCCAGGAAGGACCGGTCAACGGACGTTTGCTGGGCGGACGATTGGTCCTGGAATGTGCCAACGCCTTCACGGTGGAAATGGTCAACCGACCGGAGGTCCTGGCCATCATTGCCAGGAAGGCTTCCGCCATGCTGAAAAAGCCCATGCAGGTGGTGGCCGTTGACAAGTCCGAGCAGCCAAAGCGCAACGCAAATCTCGATCAGCTGCTGAATTTCGGCAGAGAACATTCGGATATTATTTCAATCAAAGAATAAGGAGAACAAGAACGATGGCAAAAGGTGGATTCCGGGGAATGCCCGGGGGAATGAATCAGGCCGCTATGATGAAGCAGGCCCAGAAAATGCAGCAGGAAATGATGCGGATGCAGGAGGAAATGGAGAATAAGACCTATTCTGCCACCTCCGGCGGCGGTATGGTCACCGCCGAGGTCAACGGCAAGCACGAGGTCGTGAGCCTCACGGTGAAGCCGGAGGCCGTGGACCCGGATGATGTGGAAATGCTCCAGGATATGATCATGGCCGCCGTGAACGAGGCCATGCGGACCGCCGACACGGAAGCCGCCAACAATATGTCCCGGCTCACCGGAGGGCTGAATCTGGGCGGACTGTTCTAAGGGAGCGGGAGACCCATGCAGTATTTTCCCGCATCCCTGCAAAACCTCACCGACCAGTTTGCCCGGCTGCCCGGCATCGGCGGCAAGACTGCCCAGCGGCTGGCCTTTCATGTGCTGGAATTGCCCCAGGAGGAGGCCCAGGCCTTTGCCGACGCCATTTTGGAGGCCAAGCGCCGGGTCCATACCTGCCCCATCTGTCAGAACCTCACGGACCGGGAAATCTGCCCCATCTGCGACGACCCCAGCCGGGACCGGAGCGTCATCTGCGTGGTGGCCGAGCCGAAGGACGTTATCGCCATGGAGCGGAGCCGGGAGTTCAACGGAGTCTACCATGTGCTTCACGGGGTCATTTCGCCCCTGAATCACGTTTCCCAGGACGACATCAAAATCAAGGAGCTGCTGACCCGTGTAGGCCAGGGAGAGGTCCGGGAGGTCATTATGGCCACCAACCCCGATACGGAAGGGGAGGCCACGGCCATGTACATTTCCCGGCTGCTGCGGCCCATGGAGATCAAAGTCACGAGACTGGCCTACGGCGTGCCCGTGGGCAGCCAGCTGGAATATGCCGACGAAGTGACCTTGTCCCGTGCGCTGGAAGGCCGCCAGGTCATGTGACAAAATTTCCCTTGACAGAATGGCAAAGCTATATTATAATACCACCAACCTACCTGATAGGTTGGTGGATTTCTTTTTGCGGACCCCCACGGGGCGCAGGGAAGGAGAACCCCATGAAAAACACGATGGAAACCATGATCCGGCATAATTTTCGGTTCGGGCGAATGCGATGTTGTCCCGTATAAACCGAAATAACCATATAAATAGGAAGGAATTATCATCATGTCTGATTACAAATTTGAAACCCTGCAGGTCCACGTGGGCCAGGAGACCGCCGACCCCGCTACCGATGCCCGGGCCGTGCCCATTTACGCCACCACCTCTTATGTGTTCAAGGATTCCGCCCAGGCGGCAGGCCGCTTCGGCCTCACCGAGCCCGGCAACATCTACACCCGTCTGATGAACCCCACCTCCGACGTATTTGAGAAGCGTATCGCCGCTCTGGAAGGGGGCGCTGCCGCTCTGGCCACCGCTTCCGGCTCTGCGGCCATCACCTACGCCGTGCAGAACATCGCCGTAGCCGGGGACCACATCGTTTCCGCCGCCAACCTGTACGGCGGTACCGTAAACCTGTTCGCCAACACTCTGGTGGAGCAGGGCCTGACCACCACATTCGTGGACCCCTCCGACCCGGCCAACTTTGAAGCCGCCATTCAGCCCAACACCAAGCTGCTCTACGCCGAGACCCTGGGCAACCCCAACTCCGATGTTATCGATTTGGATGCCATCGCTGCCATTGCCCATAAGCACGGCATTCCCCTGATTGTGGACAGCACCTTCGCAACACCTTATCTGCTGCGGCCCATCGAGCATGGGGCAGATATCGTGGTCCACTCTGCCACCAAGTTCATCGGCGGCCACGGCACGGTCATGGGCGGCGTGGTCATTGACTCCGGCAAGTTCGACTGGACCCAGAACGACAAGTTCCCCGGTCTCAGCAAGCCCAATCCCTCCTACCATGGCGTGGTGTTCACTGAGGCCTGCGGAAATCTGGCTTATATTATGAAGATGCGGACCACCATCATGCGGGATCAGGGCGCAACCATTTCTCCCTTCAACTCCTGGCTGCTGCTTCAGGGTCTGGAGACCCTGTCCCTGCGGGTGGAGCGCCACACGGAGAACGCCCTGAAAGTGGTGGAGTTCCTGAAAAACCATCCCCAGGTGGAGAAGGTCCATCATCCCTCCCTGGCCACCGGCAAGGAGAAGGAACTTTACGACCGTTACTTCCCCCATGGGGCCGGTTCCATCTTCACCTTCGAGATCAAGGGCACTGCCGAGACTGCCAAGAAGTTCACCGAGAGCCTGAAGCTGTTCTCTTTGCTTGCCAACGTGGCCGACGTGAAGTCCCTGGTCATTCATCCCGCTTCCACCACCCATTCTCAGCTGGATGAGGCCGCTCTGAGAGCCTGCGGCATTTCGCCCACCACCATCCGTCTGTCCATCGGCATCGAGCATATTGACGATATTATCGCCGACCTGCAGCAGGGCTTCGACGCCGTAAAATAAAATTTTCCGAGGAGGAATCTGTAATGTCCCGTATTTACACCTCTGCGGACCAGCTCATCGGCGGCACGCCGCTGCTGGAGCTGACCCATATTGAAAAATTCTATGGCCTGAACGCCAAAATTTTGGCCAAGCTGGAATATTTTAACCCCGCCGGGTCCGTGAAGGACCGGGTGGCCAAAGCCATGATCGACGATGCGGAAGCCAAGGGCATTCTGACCCCGGATTCCGTCATCATCGAGCCTACCTCCGGCAACACCGGCATCGGCCTGGCCAGTGTTGCCGCCGCAAGAGGCTATCGCATCATCATCGTCATGCCGGAGACCATGTCCGTGGAGCGCCGCCAGATCATGAAGGCCTACGGGGCCGAACTGGTGCTGTCCGAGGGTGCCAAAGGCATGAAAGGGGCCATTGCCAAGGCCGACGAGTTGGCTAAGGAGATCCCCAACAGCTTCATTCCCGGCCAGTTCGTGAACCCCGCCAACCCCAAGGCCCACTACGAGACCACCGGCCCGGAGATTTACCGGGACACCGATGGGGACGTGGATATTTTCGTGGCCGGTGTGGGTACCGGCGGCACCCTCACCGGCGTGGGCCGGTATCTGAAGGAGAAGAAGCCAGACGTGAAGATCGTGGCCGTGGAGCCGAAAAGCTCTGCGGTGCTGTCCACCGGCGTGGCTGGTCCTCATAAGATTCAGGGCATCGGCGCAGGCTTCGTGCCGGATATTCTGGATACCAAGATTTACGACGAGATCATCCCCGTGGAGAACGAGGACGCCTTCCGCCTGGGCCGGGAGATCGGCAAACGGGAGGGCGTGCTGGTAGGCATTTCCTCCGGCGCTGCCCTGTGGGCTGCCGTGGAACTGGCCAAGCGGCCAGAAAACGCAGGCAAGAACATCGTGGTCCTGCTGCCGGACACCGGCGACCGGTATCTCTCCACGCCGCTGTTCGGGTAAGGCATGGGAAGAAACGTACTGGTCGCCATGAGCGGCGGCGTGGATTCCAGCGTGGCCGCCAAGCTGCTGCTGGATGCCGGGGACAACTGCTTCGGCTGCACCATGAAGCTCTACGCCAACGAGGATGCGGGCATTTCCCGTGGTCACACCTGCTGCTCTCTGGATGATGTGGAGGATGCGAGAAGCGTTGCCTTCCGATTGGGGATCCCCTATCAGGTGTTCAATTTTTCCGATGATTTTCGGGAGAAGGTCATTGGAAATTTCGTAGACAGCTACTGCCGGGGCATCACTCCCAATCCCTGTATCGAGTGCAACAAGCACATGAAATTCGACAAGCTGCACCTTCGAGCCAAGACTTTGGGCTATGACTATGTTGCCACCGGCCACTATGCCCGTATTTCCCAGGAAAACGGGAAGTACGTGCTGAAAAAGGCCCTGGACCCAAGTAAGGACCAAAGCTATGTGCTTTACGCCATGGACCAGGAGCAGCTGGCCCACACCCTGTTCCCCCTAGGGGAACTGAGCAAGCAGGAGACCCGGAAAATTGCCGAGGAAAGTGGCTTCATCAATGCCGACAAGCCGGATTCTCAGGACATCTGCTTCGTCCCCGACGGGGATTACGCACGGGTCATTGAACTGCGGACCGGCAAAAAGGCGGAGCCGGGGAATTTTGTGGATTCCAAGGGCAACGTTCTGGGCCAGCATCAGGGCATCATCCGCTACACCATCGGCCAGCACCGGGGCCTGGGTCTCCATCTGCCCGACAAGCACTATGTCACCGAAATTCGTGCCAGGGACAACACCGTGGTCCTTGGGCCTTATGAGGAACTGTTCCGGAAGGAAATTCGGGTAGGGGAATTCCATTGGATTTCAGGAGAAATCCCCGCAGAACCCGTACCCTGCAAGGTAAAAATTCGCTACCGCCAGCCGGAACAGCCTGCTTATGTTTATCCGGAGGCTGACGGTGGGGCCAGGATCGTTTTTTCCGAACCCCAGCGGGCTGCGACCCCCGGTCAAGCCGCCGTGGCCTACGACGGCGACACCGTCCTTGGGGGCGGGGTCATTACCGAACTGATGCAATAAGAAGGGAGTCCATTCCATGATCTCTACCCGCGGCAGATACTCCGTCCGTGTGCTGCTGGACCTGGCGGAACACCGGAACGGCGGTTATATTCCCATGAAAGAGGTTGCCGCCCGGCAGGAGATCTCTTTGAAGTATCTGGAGCGCATCATGCCCCTGCTGACCCAGGCCGGGCTGGTGGAGGGCGTTCACGGCAAAGGCGGCGGCTATCGCCTGTGCCGGGAGCCGGAGGACTATTCCATCGGCGAAATTCTCCATATTACGGAAGGGGACATGGCCCCGGTGGCCTGTCTGGAATGCGGTGCAGCCCCCTGTCCCCGGGCAGCTTTCTGCAAGACGCTTCTCATGTGGAAGCGGTATCAGGAGCTGACCGACGAATATTTTAATAGCATTTCCCTGCGGGACCTGCTGCAAACAGAAGTCCAGGGGGACTATGTTATATAACCTCTCCTCAATAGGACGCCCCGGTGTGATTTTGGTCGCACCGGGGCGTTCGCTATATGAGCAAAAAAGTACGCCGATGGGACTCAGGCCCCACCGGCGTGTTCGATCATATCCAGCTTTTCGCTGCGCTTCATTTGCTTGACGGCCCATTCCCTCTGAAGGGCGGCGGACTTATCCGGCACTTCCTCCCGATAGACCATCGTCACGGGCAGCCGGCAGCGGGTGTACTTGGCTCCTTTCCCGGCGTTGTGGGCGGCCAGACGGCGATCCGGGTCATTGGTGGAGCCGGTGTAGAGGGTCCCGTCGGCGCAGCGGAGGATATACACATACCACTTCATGCCTTTTTCCGGTGAAAATACCGCTTGTCCAGGGTGGTCAGCAGGAAATCCGTCACAAGGAACGTGGCGTTGCCCAAGGCCAGCAGCACCAGCAGCAAAATCCGCTGGGCCTCCACGGTGTCTCCCTCCACCTCCAGGCCCATCAGCGAAATCAGCACCCAGTAAAGGCCGATGCTCAGCACATTGAAGAACAGCAGCTTCCAGAGCCAGCGCAGGCGGCTTTTTTCAAAAACCGGCTTCACAATAGGGTAGCTGCCCAGGGCCAGGAACACCCCCGCCGCCTCTTTGTCCGGGGACAGCAGCAGCCCCAGTAGAGCCACCGCCGCATACCAGGTCCAGGCCAACTTTGCCCCGCATTTTTCGTAGACAACCTTACAAAGGAGCAGGCACAGCAGGGGACAGACGTAGGTCGTGCCGGGGACCAGGGTCCCCAGGCTCAGAAATACCACGGCCAGCCCCGCCAGCACACCCCCAAGGGCTATGGACTGCACTTGACGGTTTCTCATCTGTGGTGCTTCAGCAGGTCGTACTTAATGTCCCACAGCTTCTGGGAAAGGTCCACATAGTAGGTGTGGGGGTTGTCGAAGCGCTTCACCTCGTCCCAGAGGGCGTCCACTTCCTTCGTGCAGTAGGCCTTGATCTCCTGCAAGGAGGGCAGGGAATAGACCAACTCGCCGTTCTTGAAGATAGGCACCTGCAGTTCCCGGGCAGTGTAATTATACACGGTTTTCGTTTTCCAGGTGGCATCCGGGTCGAAAATGGTCAGGTCCTTGCTGTCATCCACCACTTCATCGTGAACGCAGAGGTAGTCCGCAATGGCTTTTCCGGTGTCGTTGCCGTAGAACCGGTAGAGCTTCTTGAAGTGAGGGTTGGTGATCTTGCCCACGTTCTCGGAGATTTTGATTTTCGGCTGGATGTTGCCGTCGGCATCCTCCACGGCGGCCAGCTTGTAAACGCCACCAAACACCGGTTCTGACCGGGCGGTGATGAGCCGCTCACCCACGCCGAACATATCGATCTTGGCCCCCTGACGGAGAATATCCTGAATGATATACTCGTCCAGAGAGTTGGAAACGGAGATCTGGCACTCGGTCCAGCCCGCCTCGTCCAGCATCTTCCGGGCCTGCTGCGTCAGATAGGCCATATCGCCGGAATCCAGCCGGATGCCGCATTTGGTGATGCCCATGGGCTTCAGGACTTCGTTAAAGGCCTTGATGGCGTTTGGCACACCGGAATGCAGGGTGTTATAGGTGTCCACCAGCAGCACAGCGTTGGTAGGGTAAATCTCGCAGTAGGCCTTGAAGGCATCAAACTCGCTGTCGAACATCTGCACCCAGGCATGGGCCATGGTGCCTCCGGCGTACACGCCGTAAAGCTGGTCGGAGATGGTGCAGGCGGTGCCGTTGCAGCCGCCGATATAGGCCGCTCTGGCACCCAGAATGGCGGCATCCGCTCCCTGGGCCCGGCGGGAGCCGAATTCCAGCACCGTCCGGCCCTCGGCGGCACGGACCACCCGGTTGGCCTTGGTGGCAATGAGGCTCTGATGGTTGATGCTCAGAAGCAGAAACGTCTCAATCAGCTGGGCCTCGATGGCCGGGGCCCGGACCGTGATGATCGGCTCCTTGGGGAAGATAGGCGTTCCCTCCGGCACAGCCCAGATGTCGCCGGTGAAGCGGAAATTGGCCAGATACTGCAGAAAATCCTCGCAGAACAGATTCCGGCCACGGAGATATTCAATGTCCTCCGGGTCAAAATGCAGGTCCCGGATATACTGGACGATCTGCTCCAGACCCGCCGCAATGGCAAAGCCGCCGCCGTCGGGACACTGACGGAAGAACACATCGAAATAGCAGATGCGGTCCTTGTAGCCCCGCTCAAAGTAGCCGTTGCCCATGGTCAGCTCATAGAAGTCGCAGAGCATGGTGAGATTGAGTTTTTCGCTGGTAGCCATAAAAAGCACCTCATTTTTGTAAATTACCGCTATTATACGATATTCCGGCGAAAATAGCAAATGGATTTTCAAAAAAGAAACGGGACAGAATTCCGCTTCTGTCCCGTTTCGCTTTTTACATATCGAATACGCCCATGATGATGATGCCGATCACAATGATGGCAATGGACAAATAGTGCTTCCAGCTGAGCTTTTCTTTCAGGAACAACCGGCTCCACAGCACGCTGGCGGCACAGTAAGAGGAGATGATCGGGGCCGCCATGGCGACGTGTTCCGTGTCGGAAAGGGCGTAGATATAGAACAGCTGACCCACGGTCTCGCAGATGGCACCCAGATACTTGGGCAGTTCCAGTTCCGCCTTGAACTTGGCCTTCTTCACCACCAGCAGGTAGACAAGAGACACCGCACCGGCGAACAGGAACGTCAATTCATAAGCCACATTGCAGGAATCCGCCATGCCCTCGCCCAGCTTATCCAGCACCAGAGCATCCGCAAAGGTCCCGGCGGCGTCCAGCAGGCAGTAGGCAATGGGCAGGGCCAGAGCCATCCAGCTTTTGGCGTACTTATAATTGGAAGCCTGCTGACGGGCCTTGCGCAGGTCGTCGTCCTCATTGGCCTCCACCAGGCTCAGTGCTACCACGCCGATGCCGGCCATGGCCACAGCCAGGTACTGCATTCCTACCATTTCCCCGGCGGTACCGGTAATGATGGAGAGAATGGCCACCAGAGCGCCGGAGGAATTGCAGATGGGGGAGGAGATGGACAGCTCAATGTACCGCAGGCCCACATAGCCCAAGGCCATGGACACGATGTACAGCAGGGACACAGGCAGGTACAGCCAGATGATGTCCCAGGTGATGGGTACATCGTTCAGGAACACCTCATAGGCCGCATGTAGACCCATGATGACGCCCACAGCCACCACCATTTTCAGGTGGGAATTCTTATCGCTGCTGTCCCGGCAGCCGATTTTCGAGAAAAAGTCCGAACCGCTCCAGCAGAGCAGTGCAATGACAGCAAACCAAAACCAATTCATAGGGAAACAAGACCTCCGTCGATCATTTTTTGTAAACTCATTAAAATACCCAGCTTTGCGTGATACCAGGTCAGGCCGCCCTGGAAATAGACGGCGAAGGGGGCACGGATGGGGCCGTCGGCGCTGAGCTCAATGGACGAACCCTGGACGAAAGCGCCTGCCGCCATAATGACCTGATCGTTATAGCCCGGCATATCCCAGGGCATGGGGGTGGCGTAGGAATCCACGGGAGCGGCGGCCTGGATGCCCTGGCAGAAGGCGATCATACCCGCTTCGCTGCCCAGTTCCACCGCCTGAATGATGTCGTGCCGGGATTCGGATGCGTTGGGTACGCACCGGAAGCCCAAGGGCTCATAGAGATTGGCGGCGAAAATTGCGCCCTTCTCCGCACCGGCCACCACGGTGGGTGCCAGGAAGAAGCCCTGATAGAAGTCCTTCATCACACCGAAGTTGGCGCCTACTTCCTGACCCAGGCCCGGAGCGGACAGCCGGTAAGCGCAGCGCTCCACCAGGTCCGCCTTGCCGCAGATATAGCCGCCGCTGGTGGCCAGACCGCCGCCCGGGTTTTTGATGAGGGAACCCACCACCAGGTCCGCTCCCACGTCGGAAGGCTCGATGGTCTCCACAAATTCGCCGTAGCAGTTATCCACCATACAGATTACGTCGCTCTTGATGGATCTGATGAACTCGATCAGCTTTCCGATGCGGTCCACAGAGAAGGTGGGCCGGGTGGCGTAGCCCTTGGAGCGCTGGATGGTCACCAGCTTGGTCTTTTCGCTGATGGCGCTGCGGATTCCCTCCAGATCAAAGCCCCCGTCCGGCAGCAGGTCCACCTGCCGGTAGGAAACGCCATACTCCTTCAAAGAGCAGGGGCTTTCCCGGATGCCGATGACCTCCTGCAGGGTATCGTAGGGCATTCCAACCGGGGAGAGCAGCTCGTCCCCGGGCAGCATGTTGGCGCTGAGGGCCACGGTCAGGGCGTGAGTGCCACAGGTGATCTGAGGCCGCACCAGAGCTGCCTCCGTGTGAAATACATCCGCATAGACCCGTTCCAGGCAGTCCCGGCCGGTGTCGTCGTAGCCGTAGCCCGTGGAGGGCACGAAGCAGGCGGCGCTGACCCGATTTTTCTGCATGGCAGCCAGGACCTTGGCCTGGTTATACTCGGCCACCTTATCCACGGCGGCGAACCGGTCCGCCAGCTTATCCAGAATCTTTTCGCCATAAGCATAAACACCGGGGGAAATGCCCATGCGCTCATAGAGTTCCAATAATGCGTCCATGATTACTCCTCTTTCTTTACAGAATTCAACATTTTATCCGCCAGATCGTTCAGGGCCTCCGGCCGGGAGATGAGCATTCCCGTATCCTCCTCGCCCACGATCAGCAGCGTATCCCCGGGGTGGATGTGGAAAAGCTCCCGTGCTTCCTTGGGAATGACGATCTGCCCCCGATCGCCGACCTTGGCCGTGCCGAACACCCGGCGGGAGTTGCTTTTGCCCAGAATATGTTTGCCTCCAGGCATGGGGATCACCGTCCTATTTTTCATACTTTTCATACCTCGCAAAGTATAAAGGATTCCGCCCCGGATGTCAATACCCAGGGCGGAAAAATTTACTTTTCAGACGGCATGGAGGCCCCGGACCGTTAAAATACGAATCAGCACAAATAACTCGCAAGCGTTTTCCGAACACAGCGTCCATCCGAACAATGTGGAAAGCCCAATGACTTCCAAAAAGAAAAGTATTTTAACTTACTTCGCAAAGTGCATCCTACCGTACCCATGTACGCCGACGGATGCACTTTGCTCGTCTCCGGGGCCTCCGTGCCGTCTGCCGGTGCGGCGAAAAACGTCTTTTTATCGTCTGTTATTGTTGCTTCTTCTGCCGAACAGCACGATGAGCCGCAGAAGCTGGGCCAAGGCCGTGGCCGTGGCTGCAACATACGTCATGGCAGCAGCTGTCAGTGTCTTTCGTGCGCCCTTCTGCTCCTCTTCGGTGAGGATGCCGGTGGATTCAATGGTCTGCAAAGCCCGGTGGCTGGCGTTGAACTCCACGGGGAGGGTCGCAAACTGGAACACCACGGAAAGGCCAAAACAGGCGATGCCAATATAGATAATGGTATCAGAGAACTGGCCCAGACCGGAAAACAGGATGCCCAGCAAAATCAGGGGTATGGCCAGCTTGGAGCCGATGTTCGTCACAGGAATGATGGCCGCCCGAAGCTTGATGGGGGCGTAGTCCTGAGCGTACTGGACTGCATGACCGGCCTCGTGGCAGGCCACGCCGATGGCGGCGGTGGAGGTATTGTCATACACACTGTCCGAAAGGCGAATGACGTTGGCTCGGGGATCATAGTGGTCCGTCAGGTTGCCGGACACCCGTTCAATGCGGACACCACTGACGCCGTTGGCGCTGAGGACCCGCATGGCGGCCTCCTGAGCGGTCAGTCCCCGAAGGGTCCGCTGCCGGGAATACTTCTTAAAAGTGCTGTTCACTTTGGCGCTGGCCCACAGGGACAGAATCAGGCAGGGCAGCACCAGGACGATATACGTCCAGTCGAAACCGTAGTAATAATAGGGCATATATTTTTTCTCCTTTATTCATCGATGGGCTCCATGGCCTCGTGAAGCCGGTCCGTGACTGCACCACGGAAAATGGGGAAGGACTGGGCGTGGAGGGTATGGAGGGCACCGGCGCTGTACTGCACCGGCACGTTGCCGGACATGGACAGGTCCTGGTCGAACACGAACTTGATCTCCGGGTCCTGCTGACCGTTCCGGCGGACAAGGCCGGGACCGGCGTGGATTTTTCCCTTGCAGCCGCCGGGGAGATTCAGTTCCACATCCACGCAGCAGCGGGTGGTGCTGGCCTCGTTCACGTCATCCTCTGCCAGAATGCCCAGATAGCAAGGCTGGAACAGTTCCCGGAAGGGAACGCCCTTCAGGTCCAGATCCCGCCGGGACACGAAATTCAAATACCGCAGGCCTACCCGCTCGAAGCAGGAGGGAGCGTAGGTCTTGATGAACGCCGCCAGGGGCAGGTCCAGCATTTTTGCAAATTCTTCCCAATTATGATACTCCGAGCAGGTCAGGGACAGAAATTTGCTGGTGAGATTCACCTGCCACTTGCCGTCCAGAGAGGCAAAGCGGTGATTCACGATGGGTTCCTGCTGGCCGGGCTGGGGGACCTTGGACAAGTCATATTTCGGGAATGTGTGCCGGATGGCCTCCTGAAAAGCCGCCGGAGACTGGGCGGCGATCATTAAAATTTCCGGGTAACGCAGCTGACAGATCACATCCGCCAGAGGGCTTTTCCGATAAGTACAATGGGGTTCCTGGGAAAACATACGATCCCTCCTAAAATCTTTCTTTTATTATACGCCGAGTTTGAAAAGAATGCAAGGCGGAGCCGTGAATCTTTACAATCCGGCCATATCTTGTTATAATAGGTCCAACACAAACTTCGGGAGGCGACCCTATGGGATTTCTTTATCTGCTGGAAAGTATCCGCACCCCCTTTCTGGACACACTGATGATGCTCCTTACCCGCTTGGGGGAGGAGACGGCGTTTCTGGCGGTGGCGCTGGTATTTTTCTGGTGCATCGACAAGCGGAAGGGCTATTATATCATGGGGGTGGGCCTGACCGGCACCCTGGCAGCTCAATTCCTGAAGCTGACCTGCCGGGTCCCCCGGCCCTGGATGCTGGACCCCAATTTCACCATTGTGGAAAAGGCCCGTGCGGGAGCCTATGATTACAGCTTCCCCAGCGGCCATACCCAGAGCGCCGTAGCCGTCTTCGGCAGCGTGGCCATGGTCACGAAAAAGAAGTGGCTTCGCATTTGCTGCATCGTTGCGGCCGTTCTGGTTCCGGTCTCCCGGATGTATCTGGGGGTCCACACGCCTTTGGACGTAAGCGTGGGTGCGCTCATTTCCCTGGTGCTGCTCTTTGTCCTGCGGCCGGTATTTCTGGAAGGGGAGGGGAAGCGGACAAGCTATGCTCTGGCAGGGATGCTGGTCCTGGCTGCGGGCTACCTGTGCTACGCCCAATTCTGGCCCTTCCCGGCGGACATCGATGCGGGCAGTCTGGCCGGCGGGCAGAAAAACGCCTACACCCTGCTGGGGGCGCTGCTTGGTCTGATTCTCGGCTATATTTTGGATGAAAAAGTCACCCATTTTTCCGTAAAAGCCTGCCCTTGGGCGCAGGTGCTGAAGGTTCTGGGCGGTCTTATCGTAACAGTCACCGTCATGGAGCTGACGAAAAAGCCTCTGGACGTCCTGTTCAACGGCCATCTTTTCGCACGGCTGCTGCGCTACACGCTGACCACTTTTGTGGCCTCCGGTCTGTGGCCCATGACCTTCCGCTGGTTTGGAAAACTGAGTAAGGAGCAAGAAAAATGAACTACGCCACCATCAAAAACTGCGACATTGCCAACGGCCCCGGGGTCCGGGTGAGCCTGTTCGTCTCCGGCTGCACCCACCATTGCAAAGGCTGCTTCAATCAGGAGGCCTGGGATTTTCACTTCGGCAAGCCCTTCACCCAGGAGACCATTGACCAGATTCTCACCATGCTGGCCCCCGGCTATATCCGTGGTCTGACCCTGCTGGGCGGGGAGCCCTTCGAACCGCAAAATCAGGGCCCCATCGTGGAACTCTTGCGTCAGGTGAAGGCAAAATTCCCGGAAAAGAGCATCTGGGCCTTCTCCGGGTATCTGTTTGACCGGGACATTCTCCCCGGAAAGCTGGGGAACCCGGCCATTACGAGAGAATACCTCGGCTATCTGGATGTGCTGGTGGATGGTCCCTTCGTGGAAGCCAAAAAGGACCTGGCTCTCCGGTTCCGGGGGTCTTCTAACCAGCGGCTCATCGATGTGCCGAAAACACTGAAGGAAGGAAAAATCGTCCTCTGGGAGGACTGGCAGGGCGATTTGAAAGGGATGAAGTAATGGAAGCCATTCGTGTAAAAAAACTCCGGGAGGGGGCGCTGCTGCCCACCTACGGCACGGCCCAGGCCGCCGGCGCAGACCTGTACGCCTGTCTGGAAGCCCCGCTGACCATTGCTCCCGGCGAAACGGCCTGGGTCCCTACCGGGCTGGCGCTGGAGGTGCCGGAGGGCTGCGCCGGGCTTGTCTACGCCCGCAGCGGCCTGGCCACCAAGCGGGGCCTGGCCCCGGCCAACAAGGTCGGCGTGATCGACAGCGACTACCGGGGGGAGATCACCGTGGTCCTCTACAATCACGGCTCCGAAGCCCAGACCATTTCCTCCGGGGAGCGCATCGCCCAACTCATCGTCACTCCAGTGCTGACCCCGGCCTACACGGAAACGGACCGGCTCACCGAGACCCTCCGTGGCACCGGCGGCTTCGGCTCCACCGGAAAGTAAGCACCGCCTAACAAATTTTCAGCCGAGAAACGTAAAAATTTAGCAAAAAACACATATGTACATTTGCCCTTGGATTGCATATAATTGTATTGTGGCCCGGATGGGTCGAAAAATAAAATCACTGAGGTAAAGTATGGATATTTTTGCCATCATCAAGCTGCTGGGTGGCTTGGCCATGTTCCTCTACGGTATCGAGATCATGGGCGACGGTCTGAAAAACAGTTCCGGCGCAGCCCTGAAAAAGGTACTGGAAAAGGTCACCGGCAATGTCCTGGTGGGCGTGCTCACCGGTACGCTGGTCACGGCCGTCATTCAAAGCTCCACCGCTACCATCGTGCTGACCGTGGCCCTGATCGGTGCGGGCGTGCTGTCCCTGCGGCAGGCCGTCTCCATCGTTCTGGGTGCCAACATCGGCACCACCATCACCGCCCAGATCATCCGCCTGATGGACATCGATTCCAACGGCAACATGGTCCTGGAATTCTGCAAGCCGGAGAATCTGGCTCCCATCGCCCTGGTGGTGGGCATCATTCTCATCATGTTCGTGAAGCGCAAGAGTGTAAAAACTGTCGGCGATATTTTCATCGGCTTCGGCATCCTGTTCTCCGGCCTTCTGAACATGACCGCCGCCGTGAACCCTCTGTCCGATTCCCCGGAGTTCGCCGCCATTCTGGCCCGATTCGCCGGGAACCCGCTGCTGGGCATCCTGTCCGGTCTGGTGCTGACCGTAGTGGTCCAGAGTTCTTCCGCCATGGTGGGTATGCTTCAGGCTCTTTCCTCCACCGGTGCCATGACCTTCTCCATGGTCTATCCCGTCATCATGGGCATCAACCTGGGCACCTGCGTCACCACCGCCATGGTCTGCTCCATCGGCTCCAGCAAGGACGCCAAGCGCACCGGCGTGGTCCATATTGCCTTTAATACCATCGGCACAATTCTCTTTATGATTGTCATGACCATTCTGCAGAAGAACAGTCTGTTCGGGGACAGCTTCTGGACCAAGGCCGTGGACAGCGGCGGAATCGCCAATTTCCAGACGGTTTTCAACGTCATCACCGCCATCGCCCTGCTGCCCTTCACCAATCAGCTGGTGAAGCTGTCCAAGGTAATTGTGAAAGAGGACAAGCCGGAGGACCTGCCCCATCCGGAATTGCATACCCTGGACCCGAAGCTGTATATTTCTCCCGCCGTGGCCGTCAGCGAGGCCACCAAGGCCGTGGCCGCCATGGGAACCATCGCCAAGGACAACTTTGCCCGTGGCTGCGACCAGCTTTTCAAGTATGACGCCAACACCGTGAAGAAGATCGACCAGGACGAAGATTGCCTGGACACCTTTGCGGACACCTCCGACCACTTCCTCATTGGCCTGAGTAAGGCCGTGGAAAGTGAGCAGGAGGACCGGCAGCTGGATATGCTCATGCAGGTAGTCCCCAACTTCGAGCGGGTAGGGGATTATGCCACCAATCTGGTGGAGCTGTCCCAGCGGCTCAGCGCGGACGGCGGCAGCTTCTCCGACATGGCCAAGCAGGAATTGAGGATCATCTGCGGTGCGGTCAACGAAATTCTCTCCATGACCGTGGACGCTTTCTCCCGAGACGACAAGCAGTTGGTCCGGAAAATCGAGCCCTTCGAGGAAGTCATTGACGACATGGTGATGATCCTGCGGGACCGGCACACCAAGCGTTTGAAGGCCAGCGCCTGCTCCGTGAACTCCGGCCTGGTGTTCATGGAGACCCTGACCTATCTGGAACGGGCCAGCGACCAGTGTTCCTCCATCGCCGTGATGATGATGTCCCGGGACAACGAGACCATCCTGCAAAATCACTACGAGTACCTGCGGGAGCTACACGCCGGAAACGACCAGGAATACCTGGCGGAAAAGGAGTGCCGCCGGAAGCAGTATATCGATGCGCTGAAAAATATCGGCTGAGCATGACCCCTCCGGGAAATTCCCGGAGGGGCATTCTTGTTCTTGGAACCCAAAAACCAGGCAGTATCCGAAATGAAGTGACCCCCAAAAGTTAGACAATATTTTGAAGTAAAAATTGTTCAAG
>UQVA01000023.1 GCA_900544405.1 uncultured Eubacteriales bacterium | reverse complement strand
GACCTCATCCGGTCCGGCTTGAGCCGGACCACCTTCCCCTCCAGGGGAAGGCTTTTTTCGCCTCGCCGGGTTCTGCGTATGAAATTCGTGTGCATCGGGGTATGCCGCCGCACCTACACTCAAAAACGGTAGTGCCTACCGCCCCTCATCTGGCACGGGCTAAGGCCCGTGCCACCTTCCCCCAGGGGAAGGCTCCCCTCAGAAGTACGGGGCGGTTCCACAGGGGAGGCTCTTCTCTCGTTCGTTTCTGCATTTTTCTGCCTCCGGAACTTGGTTAAGAGGTTCATACGTTCATAAAATCTGCACGACCTGTTTTTGATCTGAACTTTTGGTCAAAATGGCAACAAGTTTGTGCAGATTTTCTTTTCGGAAAAGTTGAAAAATCGAAAAGCCTGTGGTAGAATATCCACGAAAAAAGACGAATGGGGTCTTTGCGGCCATTTCTGAATTTTCGGCTGTCAAAAACCCCTGCAAAACCGACAAAATTCGAGGAGGAAGATTCGATGGCTTATATGCGTCTGGGCGACCTGCTCATCACCGCCGGAGCCATTACCCCGGAGCAGCTGGACCGGGCCCTGGAACTTCAAAAGAGCAGCAAGGGCCGTCTGGGCGATGTGCTCATCGAGAAGGGCTTCATTACGGAGAAGCAGCTCATCGAGGCCCTGCAAATGCAGTTGGGCGTGGATTATATTGACCTGACCACCGTGTCCATTCCTCTGGAAATGGCCAAATTCGTACCCCGTGCCATCGCCCGGCGCTACTGCGTGGTGCCTGTGAAGCTGGTGAAGGACGAACTGTATGTGGCCATGAGCGACCCCCTGAACTTTGTGGCCCAGGAGGAGATCAAGAATTCCGCCCACAAGCAGGTGGTGCCTATGATCGCCACCCGGAAGGCCGTGGAGCAAGCCATCAACACCCTCTACGGCAGCGAGGGCGCCGCCCGGGCCATCGAGGATATGAAGCGGGAGGCCGGGGACACCGGCACGGACATTGTTCCCGCCCAGATGGTCAAGACCGAGGAGGCCAGCGCTTCCGAAGCCCCCACCATCCGTTTCGTGAACTCCGTCATTGAACGGGCGGTGCTGGAACGGGCCAGCGATATTCATTTGGAGCCTCAGGAAGAGGAAATGGTGGTCCGGATGCGCATTGACGGTGTGCTGCGCCGCATTTTCACCGTACCTACCAACTTGCAGAGTAACGTTATTTCCCGTCTGAAGGTCATGGGCGGCATGAACATTTCCGAGCGGAAGATCCCTCAGGACGGCCGGGCCATGGTGGAGGTCCGCAGGCACGAGATCGATCTGCGTATTTCCTCCATTCCCACGATCTACGGCGAAAAAATGGTCATCCGGCTGCTGGACCGGTCCGCCGGTACTGCCAGCAAGCAGTCCATCGGCCTGGAAGGGAAGGACCTGGAAAAATACAATGCCCTGCTGAAAAACAGCAGCGGCGTCATCCTCATCGTGGGTCCCACCGGTTCCGGTAAATCCACCACCATGAGCGCCATGATCTCCGAGCTGAATAGCGAGGATACCAATATTATGACATTGGAGGACCCGGTGGAGTACAACATCCCCGGCGTGAACCAGTGTCAGATCAACGAAAAGACCGGCATGACCTTTGCCGCCGGTCTCCGGGCGATCCTGCGGCAGGACCCGGATATTATCTCCGTGGGCGAGATTCGGGACGGCGAGACCGGCCTGATCGCAGTCCGGGCGGCCATTACCGGCCACCTGGTTCTGTCCACCCTGCACACCAACGATGCCGTTTCCACCATCCATCGTCTGGAGGACATCGGCGTGGAGCCGTACCTCATCTCCAGTGCCCTCCGGGGTGTTATCTCCCAGCGGCTGGTCCGGAAGGTCTGCCCCCACTGCAAGCGGGCCTATCAGCCCAGCACCGAGGAACTGCTGGACCTGGGCATGGACCCCGCCAGCAAGGTCTCCTTCTATAAGGGTACCGGCTGCCAGGAATGTTATCACACCGGCTACCGGGGCCGCCGGGCAGTCTTTGAAATTCTGACCGTTTCCGCCAATGTCCGCCGGCTCATCGCCGCCGGGGCCGGGGACGACCAGATTCTGGCCTGCATCCGGAAAGAGGGCTTCGTGTCCATGCGGGAGAACTGCCGGGACCTGGTCCTGCGGGGGGAGACCACCGCAGCCGAGGCCGCCAAGGCCATCAACTCCACGGCGGGGTAAGGAGCCTGTATGCTGGAAATTGACGCATTGATCGAAAAAGCCCGGAAAGACGGGGCTTCCGATATTCATCTGGTCCGGGGCCTGCCCCCCAAATGCCGGATCGACGGCAATATCACCGACCTGACCGACGAAATTCTTAGCCCAGAGGCCTGCGAGGCCTATGCCCGTGCTTGGGCCGGGGCGGATTACGCCCAAATGGAGCGCATCGGCGAGCTGGACCTGGCGAAAAGCTTTCCCTGCGGGGCCCGGACCCGTGTGAACCTGTTCCGGCAGCAGGGGGCTGTTTCCGCCGCCATTCGTATCCTTGCCGACCACATTCCCGCCCTGGAGGAATTGCATTTGCCTCCGGTGGTGTCGGAATTTTCCAATTACCGCAGCGGCATCGTGCTGGTTACCGGCGAGACCGGTTCCGGTAAATCCACCACCCTGGCCGCTGTGCTGGACCGCATCAACGAGACCCGGCCCGGCCACATCATCACCCTGGAGGACCCCATCGAGTACGTGTACACCCCGAAAAAGTGTATCGTGAACCAGCGGGAAATCGGTGCGGACACCGCTTCCTATGCCGACGGCCTCCGGTCCATCCTCCGGGAGGACCCGGACGTGATTCTGATCGGCGAGATGCGGGATCTGAACACCATCGAGACGGCCCTGACCGCCGCCGAAACCGGTCACCTGGTCTTTGCCACCCTGCACACCAACTCCGCTGCCGATTCCGTCGACCGGATGGTCAATGTGTTTCCGGAGGGCCAGCAGCGGCAGATTCGCCTGCAGGTTTCGACCACGTTGCGGGCCGTGGTGTCCCAGCAGCTGCTGCCCCGGAAGGGCGGACATGGCCGGGCCGCCGCCTGCGAGGTCATGGTGGTCAATTCTGCCATCCGGAACCTGATCCGGGAGGGCAAGACTCCCCAGATCGACAGCTTTATCACCATGAGCGCCCAGAACGGCAGCATCACCATGGACAATGCCCTGCTGAAAATGGTCCGGGAGGGCGTCATCACCATGGAGACCGCCCGGAGCTATGCCCGGGACCCGGAAGCCATGGACAAAATGAGACGCTATTAAGAAAGAAGGTGAGCGGGTTTGACGACCTATAAATATCGGGGCCTGTCCCCGGACGGAGCCAAGGTCTCCGGCGTCATCAAAGCCTATAACGAGTACGAGGCGGTGGCCCAGCTGCGGCAGACCTGCTCCGTCATTACCAAGATCGAGGAAGTCAAGGAAACCAAATCCCTGAACCCCGATCTGGGCAAAAAACGCATCAAAGATAAGGAACTGGCCATTATCTGCTCTCAGTTTGCCATTATTCTGACCTCCGGCCTGCCCATCGTCAAGTGCGTGGAAATGGTAGCCGCTCAGGCCCAGAACAAGGACCTGCGGACCATGCTTTATAAGGTGGCCGAGGACGTGGCCGGGGGCTACAGTCTGGCCCAGAGCTTTGAAAACAACGGCACCAGCTTCCCGGCGACCTTTATTGAGACGGTTCGGGCCGGTGAACAGGCCGGTACATTGGAAATTTGCTTTGACAGATTGCACAAATACTATGACAAAACTGCCAAAACAAAAGCCAAGATCATTTCTACCCTGACCTACCCGGCTATGGTCATCGTCGTGGCCATCGTGGTGTTCATCATTATTATGGTGGTGGCGGTGCCCATGTTCGTTTCCACCTTCCGGGAACTTGGCACGGACCTGCCTCCCATTACCAAGGGCATGATCGCCGTGTCGGATTTCCTCACGGGCTATTGGTGGGTGCTGGCTCTGCTGGCCCTGGCCTTCTTCATCGGGCGGCTGCTTTTGAAGCGGGACCCCAAGGGCCGGATGTGGCTGGCGAAAAATAAACTGACCCGTTCGCCTCTGAAGCGATTGCATACCATGTCGGCGGCTTCTCAGTTCGCCTCCACCATGGCCACCATGCTCACCGCCGGTCTGCCGCTGGTGAAGTGCCTGGAGGTCACTGCCAACGTCATCGGCAACGATATGGTTGCCGTGGCTACCCGCAAGACCCGGCAGGGCGTGGAGCAGGGCCGGGGGCTGGCCGAGTGCATGGACGAAAGTCCCTATTTTCCGAAAATGCTCACGGAAATGACCGGCGTGGGCGAGCATTCCGGCAATCTGGAAGAAACGCTCACCGTCATTGCCGAGTATTTCGATAACGAGGTGGACGTGACCACCACAAGATTGCTGTCCCTGCTGGAGCCGTGTATCACCATCGGTTTGGCGATCCTCACTGTGGCGCTCCTGCTGGGTGTCTACCTGCCCCTGTTCAGTATGTACGGGAGTATGTAATCCCCGTTCTTCTGAGAAAAGCCTTCCCCTGGGGGAAGGTGGCCACGAAGTGGCCGGATGAGGGGCGGTAGGCACTGCCGAATCTCCTCCATCCAACACTTCCGAAACGAGGTGTTCTCCGTGGCTTATTCCAGTAATCCCGCTTTAACGGGCCGTTCCCAGAAGCTCCGCCGGGAAATGACGAAGGAAGAACGGCATTTGTGGTATGATTTTCTGAAGCATCTGAGCATCCCATTTCACCGACAGAAAACCATCGGGTGCTATATTGTGGACTTCTTCTGCGACAGCGCCGGATTGGTCATAGAATTGGACGGCTCCCAGCACTTTGAGGAGACCGGCGCTGCCGAGGACACCCTCCGGGACAAGATCCTTGCGGAGAGCGGATATACCGTCCTGCGGTATGCAAATTCCAACATAAACCGCAATTTCCGAGGCGTATGCCAGGATATTCTGTCCCACCTTCCTGCGGGAACAAAATGGCGGGGCGCATGAACCGAGCTTCTACCGCCCCTCATCCGTCACGGGCTGTGGCCCGTGCCACCTTCCCCCAGGGGAAGGCTTTACTCTGAAACCTGTCGGCCTCTGCGTCGATTTTGGCGTTCAGTCACGGCAGTAACAAGTTTGCGTCAAACTGCGTCCTTCTGAGGGATGCCTTCCCCTGGGGGAAGGTGGCCACGAAGTGGCCGGATGAGGGGCGGTAGGCACGAAGCCGAAGCACCATCCCAAAAGCCTTCCCCTGGGGGAAGGTGGCCGAGCGCAAGCGAGGTCGGATGAGGGGCGGAGCAAGCTGCCGTTTCCCCGTCCCCCATATTCTTTCGGTATCCCCGTCCGGCACAACCCCCGGGCGATGGTACATATAGATTCCAAATGAACATTTGAAGGGAGAAAAATTCATTATGCGCAAAATGAAGAATTCCAAGGGCTTTACCCTGATGGAGATGCTGATCGTCGTCGCCATCATCGCTGTTCTCGTGGCTGTCATGATCCCCACCATGACCTCCGCTCTGGAGAAGTCTCGTGAGGCTGCCGACCTGGCCAACACCCGTTCCGCTTATGCTCAGCTGCTGGTTGCCGGCCTGACTGAGGAGGATCCTGCGGCATACAACAATGGTACTGTGACCTACATCCGCTCTGGTGATAATGCTGGTGAGTACACTTACACTGCCACTGTGAAGCTGACCCAGAAGCAGGCTGGCTGGAAGACTGTTGATGCTTTGAAGGCCGTTGCTGGTATTACTGCAACTGGCAATCCCACCGCTAATGGTACGGCCACTGTGACCTATACTGTCGCTGACGGCAAGGTCACCATTGAGTACGCATAACCTGCAGGTAATTCTTTGTAGTTAGTTTATCCCACAACCCAGTTTTCCCTTTTACACCTTTTCCGCACTGCGGAAGCCGGAGGGTTGCGGCTTCCGCAGGCGGGAGGGAAACTTATCGAAAAGGAGCCTCGCCATGCTGTACCTGAGCCCGGCCATTACCGTCTATTTCTGCGTGCTTGCCGCCCTGCTGGGGGCCTGCGTGGGCAGCTTCCTGAACTGCATGGCCTGGCGCATCGTCCATGGGGAGCCCATCACCAAGGGCCGCTCCCACTGCGATGCCTGCGGCCATGTGCTTTCCGCCGCCGACCTGGTGCCGGTGGTCAGCTTCCTGGCCCACCGGGGCAAATGCCGCTACTGCGGGGCAAAGCTCTCCAAGCGGCACCTGTGGGGAGAAATCCTGTCGGCGCTCACCTTCGTGGCGCTGCTGCTGAAATATGATATATCGCTCCAAACCCTTGAATATCTGCTATTTGCCAGCCTGCTTCTGGGCTGCGCTTTCGCGGATTTGGAGGGATATATGATCCCCGACCGGTTCATTCTGGCCGGAATCGTTTTCAGAATTCCCTTTTTCTTTCTCCTGCCGGACTGGAAGGGGCAAGTGCTGGACGCTGCCATCGGCGGCTTCGCCATTGGCGGCGGGCTGCTGCTCATTGTCCTGGTGTACGAGAAAATTCGTAAGATAGAGGCCATGGGCGGCGGCGACCTGAAGCTGCTGTTCCTCACGGGACTGTACCTGGGCTGGCAGAGGAATCTTCTGTGCCTGTTTTTTGCCTGCATTCTCGGCATCGTTGTGGGCTTGGCCACGGCGAAAAAGCGGGAGGAAAAGCTGTTCCCCTGGGGACCCTCCATTGCCGCCGGTGCAATCATCAGCGCCCTCTGCGGAGGAGAGCTGATCAGCGCCTATTTGGGACTGTTTGTGTGAGGGAAGCTGGCGGCCTTGCCGGAAGTGCATCCCGCCCCTCATCCGTCACGGGCTTGAGGCCCGTGCCACCTTCCCCCAGGGGAAGGCAACCCTCAGAAGGACGCAGTTTAGCGCAAACTTGTTACTGCCGTGGCCGAGCGCCCGAATTGATGCAGAGGCAGACAGACCTCAGAGAAAAGCCTTCCCCTGGGGGAAGGTGGCAGCCCGTCAGGGCTGACGGATGAGGGGCGGTAGGCACTAGGCCGAAGCACCATCCAAAAAGCCTTCCCCCAGGGGAAGGCAACCCTCAGAAGGACGCAGTTTGGCGCAAACTCCCCTCATTTCCATCCATCATTTTTCATATATCAGGAGGTCCTACGATGGCCGGACAATATGTTGCCTTTGATATTGGCGAAGCACAGGTGAAGATCGTGTCCTTTGCCGGAGGAAAAGTGAAAAAAGCGGTGTCCGAGGAGTTGCCGGACCGGCTGGTGGCCGGGGGCGAGATTCTCTCCATGGACGCCATGGGCGATTTCCTGAAGGAAGTGGCCCGGAAAAACGGTATCGGCCGGGGCAATGCCGGGGTCATCCTGCCCGGATCCCTTGTGTTTACCCGGAACGTGACCGTTCCGCCCATGACCGACGCCCAGCTTGCCTATAACCTGCCCTTCGAGTTCAAGGACTACCTGACCGAGGAAAAAAGCAAGTATTTCTTCGATTATGCGGTGGATTCCGTGAAAAAGAAGGAGTCTGGCGACCCGGAGGAAATGGACCTGTTCGCCTGCGCTACATTGAAGCACACCATCGAGGAGTACCGGGAGATGTTCCGCCGGGCGGGCTTTAAGCTGCGCTGCGCCATTCCCGAGGAGGCCGCCTACGCCGCCATGCTGGAAAACTACGGCAAGTCCCATCCGGACTCCGCCGACCGCTGCATTGCGGACATCGGCCACCGGGGCACCCGGCTCTATATGTACCGGGGCAGTAAATTTCAAACAAAACGGATTGTGGAATTGGGACTTTTCGACCTGGAACAGAAGATTTCCGATGAAAAGGGCGTGGACATCCACATGGCCCACACCCATCTGATGACCGATTATCAGGACGTACTTTCCGAGGATTCCAGCCGGGAGCTTTACAACCGGATGGCCGTGGAAATTATGAAGGCTGTCAATTTTTACAATTACAACAACCGGGAGCAGAGCCTCCGGGAAATTTACCTCTGCGGCGGTGGAACTGCAGTGGCCCCCCTGCAGGAGGCCATCCGGCAAATGACCGATCTGGACGTGCATCCGGTGACGGAGCTGCTGCCCGATACCGGTTCGGAAGAACCCTGGCTCTTTGCCCGTGCCGTGGGCTGCGGGCTGGAAATGTAAGGAGGTTCCTATGGCGCTGGAACTGAAAATGGGGGAAAAGACCGCAAAAACCGTGAAAATCCCCACAAAAACCAAGGTCAATCTTTGCAAGAAAGAACCGAAAAGCCGCAACGTGGCCACGCTGGTCATTGGCATTGCCGCCATTCTGGCGTTGTCCTTGTGCGTGGCAAAATTCGGCGTGATCGACCAGCTGGCCCGGCTGCAGAAGGCAGAGACGGAGTATTACACCGTCCACAGCCAGTATGTGGCCATGCAGCAGGCTGTGGCCGAGTACCCGGACGTGGAAGCCGAGTACCGGACCTACTCCCGGAACTGGATGAAGAACGAGGACGGCAACGGCTTCGTGAAGGTGGACCGGCAGGACATTCTGGACCTGATCGAGGGCTATGTGATGCCCCGGGGCACGGTGAAGAACGTGTCCATTCAGGACAGCACCGTTATCGTCACCATGTCCGGCATGAGCCTGACGGAAATTTCCGATATGTTCGACCGGCTGAAGGAACAGCCCATCGTGGCCGACGCCCGGCTGACCACCGCTCTGACCCCCGAATTGGATAACACGGAGAATCTGGATTTCTCCTTCATCATTACCGTGCAGAAAGCAGAGGAGGATGGCCAATGAACAGACCGTTTTCCACCCGTGAAAAGGTGCTGCTGGTGGTGCTGGTGGTGCTGGTTATGTGCATCTGCTACTTCAAGCTGCTTTTGGAGCCCATCAACGATTCCATTGCGGACTATCAGATGAAGGCCTCCGCTGAGCAGGATGAGATCGTGGCCAACACCGCACTGCTGACCAAAATGAACAACATGAAAAAGGAACTGGCGGAAATTTATGCCGCCGGGGACCCGATTCCCGTGCCGGAATACAACAATTACGCCCCCATGCTCACGGAGTTGAACGCTATATTGTCCACGGCGGCGGATTATGACCTGCGCTTTGGGGATATGACGCTGCTGGAAGGGGATTATATCTATCGCCGTCCCGTGACCATGACCTTCCGCACGGACACTTACGCCCAGGCCCGGGCCATCATTGACGCCCTGCACGACAGCCGGAACATCAATCTTATTTCCGACGTGCAGGTGGCCATGCAGGAGACCGACGGCAAGGCCAGCGTCCAGGTCAGCATGACCGTGACCTACTACGAATTGAAAAAATAACGGAATACACAGACCGGGAGTGATGAAAAATGCTGCCGGTTTTGTGTATTTCTGCTGAAAACGAGGTGAGTACCATGAAAAGAACATCCGACAAGCGGGGGTTTACCCTGATGGAGACCATTGTGGTGGTGGCCATTCTGGTCATTCTGTTCGCTCTGAGCGTGACGGGCCTTGCGGCGCTGAGAAAGAGCCTGCGCCAGCGGGAACTGGACAGCAAGGCGGAGATTCTCTACATGGCCGCTCAGAACCGTATCTCCGAATTGCAGGCGGCGGGCTTTGAGGACCGCTATCTCTACTCCGACGGCGGCACCGCCGGAGTGGTGAAGCTGGGGCAAATTCCCCAGGACGCTGCCCAGGATTCAATGATTACCGCCGACACCATTTGCTACGTCCGCTCCAACGACAAGAACGACAAGACCAAGGCCGCCTATTGGCTCCTGAGCGCCGACAGCGTGGACAAGGAACTGTGGGACAACAACTGGATCATCGAATATGACCCCCTGAGCGGCAGTATTTATTCGGTTTTTTACAGCGAACAGCCCATTACCGGGGAAAATCTTGCCAATTATCTGCAAAATATGCGGGTAAAGCAGGCTCGGCTCAACGACGGGGCCAGGATCGGCTACTATGGCGGCGACGTGACGCTGACCTACTCCACCGACAATCTGGAGCCCCGCATCGTCATCGAAAATAAAGAAAAGCTCACGGCGACCTTCTACTGCACCCGGCCCAGCGCCTATGCCCTGACCTTCCAGATCACCGTGAAGGACGGCTTCGGCAAGACCTACACCCGCACCGTGAACCATGACCAGCTGACCCAGATCAACAGCCGGACCTTTACCTACACCTGGGTCATGGACAGCCTGGAAAATGCGAAGACCGGCTTCGTGGCCCAGACGGGCCTGGCCGGCGGCACAGACATTGACGTGACGTTGACGGTTTTCTCTGAGGACCCCATGGTGGACAAGGCCTCCTGCACCGAGACGGACAACAGTCTGTTTGCCTACCGGAAGGGCACCAGAGCCGACACGGCCCTCATCGCCTACGCCCGGCATTTGCAGAATCTGGACAAGCCTACCTCTCAGGTATCCGACACCGTCACCAAGGCCATCCAGATCACCGACATTTCCTTCCAGGACGACCCCACCGACGATGAGGACTGGGTCAGCGTCTACAAGAAGGACACCTTTATCCCCATCCGCAATGACGCCTTGACCGCCTATAACGGCAAGTCTACCCTGGGCGAGGCGGAGGTCCAGTCCTCCATCTATAACCTCCATGTGGAGGCCGACAACCGGGATGCGGGGCTTTTCGACCATTTCACCGGGACCCTTTCCAACATTTACCTGACCGGCACCAAAATCGACGGCGGCGACTATGTGGGCGGCCTGGCGGGCTGGGTCACGAATACTACCATCGACAACTGCCGGGTGTACCTGAGCCAGCGGAAGGGCGATCTGACCGGCGTGGCCGCCGTCAACAGCCCCGAGAAGGTCCAGCCATGGCTCCTGGGCAACATCGTGGGCGGTTTGGTGGGCCGCACCGAGGGCAATACGGTGATTACCGGCTCTCTGGCCTCCACTGTGGAGCGGGGAACGACCCGTTCCGGCGGTCTGGTGGGCATTGCTGCGGGCAATTTGAGCATCAGCGGCTCCTATGCGGACGCTTACCTGCTCTCTCCCGTTACCGGCGGCCTGGTGAGCGGCACGGAAACCGGGGCTAAGGTGGATTTGAACAATTTCTATGCCGCAGGCTACCAGGCGGCGGAGCAAATGGCCGCCGGACTGGTGGCCGGGCGCATGGGAACGGCGAAAAACGGCTATTCCGCCTGCGTATTCACCACGCCGGAGGACGTGAAGCCCTATTCCACCGCCGTTTCCGCCGATACCACCCCTGCAAATCTTTATTATCTATCCAGCATGGGTACCATCCAAAATGACCTGAACGGGACCGTAGGCAAGACCTACAAGGCCCTCAGTGCGTCCAGCTTTGCCGGGGAAAATCTGGGCAGCGCCTTCACCATGTCCTCCGGTGACGCCACCTTCCCCTATAACCTGATGGACCAGGGCCTGACCTACTACACCTACCCGCGTCTGACCGGCCTGAACCATTACGGCGACTGGCAGGCGGAATTCGAGGACGGCGCACTGGTCTACTATGAAGTGTACAGCGACGGCTTTGTGGGCTTCTACGGGGCCAACGTGGCAACCCTCCGCAACGGGCGGTCCCTGAACGGGACCTATTATGTGGTGGGCGACGGCTATGCCCTGGCCTACCGGGACAAGCCCACCGGTTTGCCTACCATCACCTACGGCAATGGCCGGACCGCTTCTTTCACCGGCGAGATTCTGAAAACCTACGACGCCAGTACCCCCTATTACCTGGCGCCTCTGCCCGTGAACGTGGTCTGCACGGATTATATTGACGCATCCAGCCCGGACAGCTTCTACCAGAAAATTACCATCGGGGAGAACAGCTACTATTATAATCCCCACTTTGCCCGGACCGTCACCGTCAACGACAGCAAGCCTGCCGCCCCGGACACCGTGGCCGTCCGCACGGCCCGGCAGCTGTATGACCTGAGCCGTCACTATGGGGATTATGCCGCTGCAACGGCCAGGTCTACCTTCCGGCAGGAGCTGGACATCGACTACGGCAGCTATCAGTGGGGCAACTATACCAATTACGGTACTATCTCCGAGCAAAGCCCCATCGGCTATGTGGGCGCAAAGGGGAACGCCCCCTTTGCAGCGGAATATGACGGCGGCTATCACAGCGTCACCGGCGTGAGCTTCCGCTCTGAGACCCTTCAGACCGGTATGTTTGGCTACGTGGGCAGCAGCGGCAGCATCCATGATTTGTATCTGGTGGGCAGCGGGAACGCCGTCACCTACGGCAGCCGCACCACCTCCATCATCACCGGCTCTGCCGCCCGGCTCCACATGGGCGCCCTGGCGGGCTATAACGCCGGAACGATCCGCAACTGCGCCGCCTCCGGCTATACCATGGAGGCCTACGGCTACCTGTCCAGCACCGCCTCCATCGGCGGCCTGGTGGGCACCAATTACGGAACCATTTACAATTCCCAGGTGGATGCCCCGGCCATCCGTACCGGCAACACCAACTCCACCGCCTATGTGGGTGGCTTCGCCGGACAGAACCACGGCGCTATCACGGCTTCCTATGCCGTGGGTGCCCTGACCATCCGGGAGGCCCGGAACAGCACCGTTATTCTGGCGGGCTTTACCGCCAATAATGAAAGCGGCGTCATCCGCCGGTGCTACTCCGCAGCGGCCCTGACCGCCGCAGGCAGCGCCGAGGCTTACGGCTTTGCGCCTCTGGGCGGCCTGACGGATCGGGCCTACTATCTGGACGGCGGCACCTACTCCTATGTGGGCAAGCTCTACGCCTACAACGCCAAGGAGAACGATTTTGCCGCCAACGCCGCCGGTACGGCCATTACCGGCCAGCAGCTTCGCAGTCTCATTCTTTCCGGCTTCGGGACTGCCGGGGAGTCCGTGAACCATCCCGATACCTCCGGCAGCTACCTGTATCCCGGTGTGGTGAAGCGCAGCGACGGAACGGTGGTTCACTTTGGCAACTGGCCCTATCAGCGGGATATGGGCACGCTGGGCGTATTCTATTGGGAATATGAGGACGGCGGCTCCAACTCCGGCTATCATTTCAGTTATGTGGGCACCAGTCAGGGTACGGAGATTTCCTCCGGCACCGGAAACGACCTGGGCCTGAAGGGCAGCTCCCTGTGTACGGAGCATGATGACGGCGGCGTGGTCACCCACTTCGGCTATGGCTACTTCTACGCCGATACCAACCAGCAGTCCACCGCCATCGAGACCGCTGTGGGCTTTAACGACGGCTTCCGGGCAGCCGAAAATGCGGCGGCGGGAGCGGCATTGAAGGCCCAGATGCCCGGCTATACCTTTGTGGCCTATGAAACCGGCAGCAATATGTATCTGACTTCCGACAAGGCCAACGGCACTTGGCAGCTTGCCTATGGCTCCGGAGGCGGTGCGGCTTACTATACCTATACGATTTGCCCGTTCTTTGCGGACTCTATGAGTCTGGACAGCATTTATGTGGACCGCATTAACCGGACTACCAACGACCCCAAACCCGGCACGGAGCAGAACGCCTATCAGATCCGTTCCGTCACCCAGCTGCAATATATCAACTGGAACTATTCCCAGCGGACGTCCCGGTATTCCATCAACAGCAGCAACGTGGGACAAGCCAGCAACAAGACCTTCCCCTACTTGGTCTACAACTACAAGACTGAGGAAACGGCGGCGGTCAAGCTGAACTGGAAGCAGAGCCACGATTTGGACGCCTATTCGGAAATGGGCCACGACTATGAAAACAACTCCAACAGCCTGTTTACTCCCATCGGTAGTATGTATGATGTGGAATCTGTGGGTAAGCGGGATGCGAACCCCTATGCGGCGTTCTTCGATTCTTCTTATGACGGACAGGCTTACTCCATTAAGAATATCGAGATTCGGAGCGAGACCCAGTGTATCGGCCTGTTTGGCGTGACCATCGGGGCAAAGCTGAAGAATGTCATTCTCTATTCTGATAAGGGTAATCAAATCATCAACCTGCCCACGGGCCGGAACTGGTATGCCATGGGTGGCCTGGTCGGCTTGGCTGGAACTCGGAACAGTACGGACAGCTATTTTGAAAACTGCACGGTGTCCGGCTATAAGATCATCGATCAGCGGTCCAAGGGCTATGAGCATCTGAACAACGATAACAACAATCCGTACACCCCCGGCTGGGGCGGCGGATGTGTAGGCGGCCTGGTGGGTGCAACCAACATGAGCATTACCCACTGCACAGCTGTGACGGACATTACACTTGACATTGGTTACTGGATTGGCTATAAGAATCTCCGTGTGGGCGGCGTGGCCGGTGTCTGTCGCGGTAAGGTATCTTATTGCTATGCAGGCGGATCCATTGTCAGCACCCCAAAAAAGCGTACCCATAACACGAACTTTGGTCAATGCACCAGTATCTGGGCGGGCGGTATCGTTGGCGGTATTGTGCTGCGTGACGGTGGCACATTGATGACCTTGATGGGCCAGGTAACGGATACACTCTATGTGGAAAACTGCTATAGTACTATCCAGATGCCAGCATGGGATGCAAGCACTTGGGTCATGGGTACATACAGTGTTGCTTCCAACGGCGAGATTCAGCAGAATTTTAAGCTGATTACGAACAATAACGTTTACATGACGAACTGCTATGCGCTGGATTCAACATCCGTCAATGCGGAAGATTACAAAAGGTACAAGAAGCTGGGCTATGAACCGGATTGGAGCAAATGGAATTTGAACGCTTGGAATGGAGGCCATGATGCAGACCGTGCTTTCTATATCCAGAACGACAGCAATATGTTCGTAAACTACGATTATATGTCCGGCGAGGCGTTCCTGAACCAGATGAACAGCCGCCTGACCACCGGGCAGACGGGTTTCGGAAAAGTCACCGTCACCGAGCAGGGGGCGCCCATCGACGGCAAGTACAGTTTCCCCGGCAATGACACCCAGCTCAAGGGCCTGAACTATCCCTTCCCGACCATCCTGACCCAGACCGGCATTTTCGGCAACACCGTCAACGTCCACTATGGCCGTTGGCCCAAGTCCGGCATTTACTGGGCGGCCAATGGCGCCGATCTGGACCTGCTGGCGGACCGGGTAAGCGTGGGCACGGAAACGAATGCCCAGACCACCGTGAAGCTCTATGTTCAGAACAGCAGCCTGGACACCCTTTTGACGCCGGCCATCACCTTCCAGGATGAAAATGGTCAGGAGCTGCCGGATTCCGGCCTGAGCGCCGTGTCCTCTGCCTATAATTCCACGGAAAAGTGCTATGAGATCACCTTCACCGGCGAAAAAGAGGGGACCGTGGTGGCAAAGGCCGTTTTGGGCGGCGCAGAAGCCCTGCTGACCATCCGGGTGACGGCGGAATTGAAGCTGATTGCAGACCCGGCCACCCTGACCGTCTACGAGGGCGACGAAACGCAGACGGTCCTTAGGCTGCGGGATTCCAAGAACAAGGACATTGAGGCCCCGGAGCAGGACGTGGTCTGGGAAGTGACCGTGGACAACGGCGCATCCACCAGAGATGTGGTGGAGTGCGGCGAAATGGTCCGCAACGAAAACGGAACATACACCCTGCCGGTAACGGGCTTCGCCGCAGGCGAAGCGGCCATCCGTGTTACCTGCACCTATCGCTACGAAGGGGACAAGACCGTCCAGACCTCCCTCTATCTGAGTGCTGCCACCAAGGCCAGCGACATTCTGGGCCTGTCCAACGGCGAGGTCTTCAACCAGGCCGCCGTGCCCCACACCCCTCAGACCGACGGCTACACCGGACGGGACACTGCTTCCGGCCCGGCTCACGAGGGCCTCTACCTCTACGCCACCAAGGACTACACGGCCCTTTCCGGTATGATCATCGAGACCGTGACCATCCGGGACAATGCCCTGCATGAATTCAAATTGGAGGACGGCGAGTGGGTGACGGAGGGCTACGTCCTGACCGTCGGAGACGTGGAAACCGAAGACAAAACCTACGACTTCCGTTCCCTGACCCTGAACAGCGAAAAATCCAAGTATATCGGGGAAGTGACCCTGTCCGTGACCCTGCGCAGCGCTGACGGCCGGACCTACACCCTGAATCTCCGCTTCCGCCTGCCGGAGGCAGCGTACACCGTGACCTTCGACCCCAACGGTGGGACCGGTAACATGGCCCCCATGACCTGCACCACCAACGAAGCCTTTACCCTTACCCAAAACGGCTTTACCCGGGAGGGCTATGACTTCCTGGGTTGGGCCTTGACGGCGGACGGAGCGGTGATTTACGCCGACCAGGCGGAAATTACCGAGGACCTGATTCACCAGCGGGGCCAGAATGTGACCCTGTACGCCGTCTGGGAAAAGCAGGAAGAAAACGGCGGAGATACCGGAAACTCCGGGGAAACCGGGGATAACGGCGAAGCCGGCGGCACCGGCAATGCCGGAGAAAATTCGGAAAATCCCTAAATTCGCAGAAAGGAGCACCAGAACATGGGTAAAATCCTGAAAAAACTCCACAGCCAGCGGGGCGAGACCATGCTCATGGCGCTCCTTCTGTTTCTGGTGGGCGTGATGGTCAGTGCCGTCATTCTGGCGGCGGCCATCAGCGCCGAATCCGACGCCAAAGCCGCCCGGGAGGAGCAGCAGGCTTATCTGACCGTCAGCTCCGCAGCGGAGCTGTTCCGGGATGCCATCCGATCCGGCAGCGGCGGGTATCGGGAAATTGTGACGAAAACCTATGTCTATACTTATTGGGGGTCATACCTGACTGAAAGCAAAACGGAGAAGCAAAATGCTTCCGGCCCGTTCAGTGAGATTTTCAACAATGTTATCCCGACCCTGCTGACCAGCCCGACCACCTTCCGGAAAACATACACCCTGTCCATGACCGGCCTGGAGGATGTGACCATGGAGTTGACCATTCAGCCAAAGCAGGAGGACAACAGTCAGTTTATACTGACGGCGGTTTTTTATAATGACCCGGAAGGGGATCATCCCTGCCGGATGACCGTGACCTTTACCGGGGAGACCACCAAGACCCCCACCGAATGGTACGGCAGCGACTTGCTCTACAAAGCCACCACCACTGAGATCAAATGGACTGGTGCGACCATCACCCGCCCCCGGACCCAGACAGGAGGCTGAGCCTATGAAAAAGAAATTGCTTTCCCGCTCCGGCGAGACATTGGTCGAAAGCCTCGTGGCCATTCTGGTGGCGGTGCTGGTGTTCCTGTTCCTGACTACCGCCGTGGTCACGGCGGCTAAGGTCAACAAAAAAGTGTCGGAATATGATCTTTCCTTCCAATATTCCCGTGCCACGGACCCCGCCACGGACACCCTGACCATCACCGGCGATGCGGAGACCTACACGGCCCAGGTGGACCGCTATGCGGACAACCAATACACCTTCTACGTTCTTCAGAAGGGGGTGACCCCATGAACAAGGGTTTCACCCTGGTGGAGATGCTCTGCACCATCGTTATTATCCTGCTCATCAGCGCCCTGGTGGTCACCGGTGTGCAGCTGGGGGTCAAGAGCTACCACCGTTCCGTTTCCGACTCGGAGGCCCAGGTCCTCTGCTCCACCCTGACCACAGCCATCAGCGACGAACTGCGCTATGCGGGTACAGTCCATCTGACGGGGGAGAGCAAGACCTACGACATGACCCAGTTTTCTTTTTTCAGCCAGCGTTACGGAGACAATGCGGCCTTTACCGTCAATTCCGACGGCCAGATTTTGCTCTCCGGCAACAAGCTCATCCCCTCCAAGGCCTACGCCTATGGGGCCCGGGCCAGACTGGCCATCCAGTATGACCCGTCGGAATACTGCTTTACCGTGACCCTTTCCATTTACGACCGGGAGGATTCCCGTGAACTGACGAACAATTCATTTGAAGTGAAGCTCCTGAATCAGGGAGGCTGATGCTGCGGCGGCGTATCCGCTTCCCTTTGAAGCGGATAGAAGGATTGGTGAAGAATGGATAAGAAACCAAAGATCCTCATTGCGGACGATTCCTATATGAACCGGGAGATTCTGTCCGACATTCTGGGGGATACCTATGTGTACAGCATGGCGGAAAACGGCGTGCAGGCTGTGGAGCTGATGCAGGAGGACCCGAACATCGACCTCATCATGCTGGACATCAATATGCCGGAAATGGACGGCTTCGGCGTTTTGGAGTTCATGAAAAAGTGGCATTGGATCGACGAGATCCCTGTTATTATTATTTCCTCGGAAAATGACATCAGCTTTATCCGCCGGGCCTACGACATGGGGGCCTCGGACTATATCAGCCGTCCCTTTGATATGGCAGTGGTCCGGCGGCGTGTTTCCAATACCCTGATGCTTTACGCCCGGCAGAAGCACCTGGTCCACCTGGTGGAGCAGCAGGTCTATGAGCGGGAAAAGGTCAACAGCACCATGGTGAACATCCTTTCCCATGTGGTAGAGTCCCGGAACCACGAGTCCGGCACCCATATCCTCCATGTGCGGGTGGTCACCAATCTGATGCTGCGGCAGCTCATCAAGATCACCGACAAATATCCCCTGACGGAAGCGGACATTTCCTCCATTTCCACCCTGTCCGCCCTCCACGACATCGGCAAAATGGGTGTTCCGGAGGAAATTCTGAACAAGCCCGGCAAGCTGACCCCGGCCGAGTGGGAGCGAATGAAGGCCCACACGGTCATTGGCGACGAAATGCTCCGGGATGTGCCGGATAATCAGGACCTGGGCATGAAGCGTACGGCCCATGAGATATGCCGCTGGCACCATGAGCGCTGGGACGGAAAGGGCTACCCGGACGGCCTGAAGGGAGATGCGATCCCCATTTCCGCTCAGGTGGTAGCTCTGGCGGATGTATATGATGCCCTGACCAGCGTCCGCTGCTATAAAAAGGCCTATACGCATGAGACGGCTATAAACATGATCCTGAACGGGGAGTGCGGGGCATTTAATCCGCTGCTGATGGAGTGTCTGAAGGCCATTGCCGATCAACGTCAGACCCGGATGCAGCAGAACCCGGAAGATTTCGATTATCAGCAGGAGGCCCGGCGGCTGTCCATGGAAATGCTGGAGCAGAAGGACCTGCCCGGTGACGACGATCACAGCCAGCGGATACTGGAATACGAACGCCGCAAGAAGAAATTTTTCGCCAGGCTCTGCGGCGGCATTCAGTTCGAGTTCGACCGGTGGACCAACAAGGTCACTCTGGTGGATTGGAGCAAGACCGGCCGGGAGCGGGAGATTCACGGTACCCTGAACGATTGGAAAAATATCCGGCTGCTCTCCGAGAACGACCAGCAGAGGGTTTTGACGGCCGTACGCAGCGCAACTCCGGAAAACCCGGAAATCCATATGGACCTGCTGGTGGACTGCGGCAGCGAATACCGCTGGCACCGGCTCACCGCCCAGACCGTCTGGACCCAGGCGGAGAAGGAATACTGCGGCACCCTGGGCCAGTTCCGGGATATTCATGAGGAGATCATGGACAAGGGCCTGAAGGCCATGGAACAGCAGACGCTGGATGCGGTCAAGACCGCCGGCTCCATCCGGGGCCTCCGGGCCATCTTTGAGGTGGTGCGGCTGGTGGACCCGGAAAACGCAAAAATCCTCGCCCTGGACGAGGACGGCAAGCTGGATGAGACCCCCAAGCACTGCTTCGACATCTGGAACCGGGGCGCCCGGTGCCAGAACTGCACCTCCTGCCGGACCCTTCACGAGCACGATTGGCTCAGCAAGCTGGAAATCCGCAACGGGCAGATGTATTTCGTGCTGTCCCGGTTCCAGAACATCTCCGGTAAGGAATGTGTACTGGAGGTGGCCTCCCGGATTACCGGCGACGGCAACGGCGAGGTCCAGGTCCAGGGCGAAGGGGGCCTGATGCTGCTGAACTTCTACAGGGACCCCCTGACGAAAGCCTATACCCGACTGTATCTGGATAATTTCGCAACGAATCTGGAAGGCTGTGACGGCGTGGCCTTCATCGACATCCACCGGTTCAAGAAGATCAACGACACCTATGGCCACCCTGTGGGAGATCAGGTGCTGGTGAAGATCGTCCAGACCATTCTTTCCTGTGTCCGTTCTTCGGACACGCTCATCCGCTACGGCGGCGACGAATTTATCCTGCTCTTTGAGAAAATCAGCAAGCCGGTCTTTGAGGACCGTATCCGGAAAATCGAAGAAGCCGTGGCCAAGGAGCATATCCCCGGCCACCCGGAGGTCCCTCTGGGGGTGGACGTAGGCGGGGCCTATCAGGTCCGGCCCCTCAGCGAGGCCATTCGCATTGCCGATGAAAATATGTACGCCCGGAAACGGCGGGAAGTATAGGAAAGGAAGCATCGATTATGGATTTGGAAGCACTTTACAAGCAGGTAGGCGGCAGCGCCGGGGAAGTTTTGAAGCGTATCCCCAGCGAGAAGATGCTGCGGAAATTTGTGGGCAAGTACCTGGCCGACCCCACCTTCGGCAATCTGGAATCCGCCGTGGCGGCCCAGGACTGGAAGGGTGCTTTCCTGGCGGCCCATACCCTGAAGGGCGTGGCCCAGAACCTGGGCTTTGACAAGCTCCAGCGGTCCGCTTCGGAGCTGACCGAGGCCCTGCGGGGAGACAAGCCCCTGACGGATATGGCTCTTTTGAAAAAAGTCCAGGAGGACCAGAAAGAATTGGTCGAGGCCATCGGCAAGCTGGATGCGTAAAAAGAAAAACCGGAGACACAAAGCTGTGTCTCCGATTTTTTGCGTATTTTACTGGGGCTTTCGCAGTTCCGGTGCGGAAATGGGGATGTGCCGGGCGCAGAGGTAGTCAATGACCACTTCCCGGGCCTGGGCTTCGGCGTAGGTCCAGCTGCGCCAGTCCACGTCGTCAAAGGTAAACCGCTCCACGCCTTTTTCGTCGGTGTACCAGTCGGAATGGGCTTTGGCCCAATCGATCAGAAACGCATCGGCATCCTGAGCCACCAACTCGTTTTTATCCTCCGTGAGCTGGACCGCATAGGGTACGGCGGCATCCCCCAAAAAGTAGAAGGTTTCAACGTCCACAGTCTCCAGCTTGCCGGTCTGGTAGGCGGTCACATTGTACCGGGCAACGACGGTGTTCACGTCCGCCCAGCTGGCGGCGCAGGCCAGGACAAGGGCAGCCAGCACGGCCACCTTCATGTGGGGGAACCGGGGACGGAACAGCGTCACCACCGCAGAAAGTACCCACAGCGCCAGCCAGAGCATGAACAGGCTGGTTATCACCCGCAGCTGGGTCAGGCCGAAGGACCCCACATACAGGATCATCTTGGAGAAGGACGTAGCGATGAGGACCAGAGAGAACAGAAGCAGAAACAGGCTGAAAAGCCGGATGGACAGGGGTGCTTTTCCATTTTTCCGCACCAGAACGTTGGAAATGCCCACCATGCCGAGATTCAGGACCACGAGGACGGCCATTTCGAAGAAGCCCCGGCGGGCATAGTCCGCTGCCGTGAAATTTTTCGGCAAAATACCCCGGAAAGCGCTGAAAAAGTAGGCGGTCTGGCTCAGAAGATAGAGAAGATACACCGCCGAAATGACTCCCAGGAAGCCGTTGACCCCGGCGGCGGGGATGTTCCCCTCCCGGACCTTCCGGGCGGGCCGTGGGCCGTTGGCCCGGAGGCTCACCGCCTGGGCGTAGGCCAGAACGAACACGATGAGCCCCCAGAACAGGCCGGTGATAAGCTCGGAATTTTTGGGGATATGCTTCGTGAAGCCGGATAGCAGCCCCTCAAAGGCCGCATCCGCAGAGCTGAGCAATGGGACCACCAGAAACAGCACCGGAATGGCGATCAGCACGCCCCAGAAGGCGGGACTGACCTTCTTGCCCTGCTCCCGCCGCCGGAACAGGCCTCGGAGGGCGGGAAATACCTGGGTAAATGTCCGGTTAAAGGCGGCGTAAAACATATCCAGCAGACTGGAAAACCGGCCCAGGGGCCGGGCGTTGGCCCCGGTCATGGCCACCAGCCCCAGGAAATAGGCACCCAGGGTCAGCGGCGCAAAGAGGATCAAAACAAGCGGGTCCGAGGTCCGGCCATAGGCGGCGGCCAGGACCATGGACAGCAGGATGCAGGCCAGGCCGTAGGCGGAGAAGGTCTCCTTTTTCCACACATACCAAATGGTCACGGCCCCTATCAGCATATAGGGAATGGCGAAGCCCAAACCTGCGTAGGGACCGGTGTTGCCGATGATGAGGGAAAGAATGAGCAAAATCGGGGCAAAGATGCGCTCCCGCTTTCCGCCGGGGAGCATGGGAGCCGGGGAAGCCGTTGGGGCCGGGGGCGGCCAGCTTCCGTAAGGATTCTGCGCTTGTTGTTCGTTATCCATCGTCTTTATCCTCCTTGTATTCCAATAAGTCGCCGGGCTGGCATTGCAGCTCCCGGCAAATGGCGGCCAGGGTGGAAAACCGCACGGCCTTGGCCTTGCCGGTTTTCAGTATGGACAGGTTTGCGGGGGTGATGCCCACCCGCTCGGCCAGTTCGCCGCTGGACATTTTCCGCCTGGCCAGCATCACGTCCAGATTCACGAGAATTCCCATGGCGGCCTCCTCAGATGGTCAGGTCGTTTTCTTCCCGCAGCGCCGCAGCGGCGGAAAGAACGCTGGCCACCACCTGCATCAGCAGCCACAGGAACAGCATGATGAGGCAGATGAACAGCAGGGCAGGGTAGAAGCACCCGGCCACGGCGGTGATGACGCACACGGCGGCGCAGCACCAGCCCACCCGGCTCACCAGACGGGCGTTGTCCGTCAGGAACACCCGGTCGGCGCAGATGTTGGTCAGCAGCTTATGGATGGCGCACAGGGCCAGCCCTGCCGGGACGGTGCAGAGGTAAAAGGCCGCCAGCAGCACCGTGGAAGCGGTCTTGCTCAGGAGCCGCAGGGCGGCGTACCATTTGACGAACGGCGGCATGGCGAACAGCGTCGCCGCCAGCACCAGAAGCAGCACACGGGTAATGCGGATGCACAAAAGGGCACTTTTTTTATAGTCGGGCATGGAAAACCCCTCCTTCTGGCGCGATTGTATCACGGATATTATTGAAAGTCAATAAGAAATTTAGAATTACGATAAAAAGTTTCTGAGAATCGAGAAATGCCATGGCTATTTCAAAGCTGCGAAAACTGTTGGAAAATCCCTTGCTTTTTGGCGGAAAATGGAGTATTCTTATAGCCGCAGCATAAAAATAGGAGAAAAAATATGAAGTCGAAGGCCATCTCCATGACCTCAGGGTCATTACCGAAAAATATCTGGATCTTCAGCGTACCGCTGATTTTATCCAACATTTTGCAGGTCCTTTTCAATATGTCCGATGTGGCCGTTGTGGGCCGGTTCGCCGGTTCTCACGCCCTGGGCAGTGTGGGTTCCTGCACCATTATGGTGTCGCTGTTCACGGGCCTGCTCATCGGCATGGGCAATGGCGTCAACGCCATTATTGCCCGGTGCGAGGGGGCCAGGGACTATGATCGCCTGAGCCGAAGTGTCCATTCGGCACTGATCGTCACCACCCTGTACGGTCTGTTGGTCATGGCCCTGGGCCTTGCCATTGCGGAGCCGCTTCTGGTGCTGCTGAAAACCAAGGACGAGCTGCTGGACGGGGCGGTCCTCTATATGCGGGTGTACCTGCTGGGGACTCCGGCCCTGGCCATTTATAATTTCGGCAACGGTGTCCTTAGTGCCGAGGGAGATTCCAAGCGGCCATTGTACTATCTGGCCACTGCCGGTGTGGTGAATATCTGCCTGAACCTGATCTTCGTGATCGTGTTCCACCTGAGCGTGTTGGGCGTGGCTCTGGCCAGCATCATTTCCCAGTACATTTCTTCGGCGCTGATCCTGCGGCGGCTGTTCACCTGCGGGGAGCATTATGCCCTGTCCGAAAAGAAAATGAAGGCGGACGGCCGTGTGACAAGAGATCTGCTGATGCTGGGCATCCCGGCAGGCTTGCAGAATGCCATTTTCGCTGTGGCGAATCTGTTCATCCAATCCGCCGTGAATTCCTTTGATACGGTGATGGTGGAGGGCAATTCCGCCGCCGCCAACGCCGACGCACTTGTTTATGACATGATGGCGGGCTTCTATCTGGCCTGCACCACCTTTATGGGCCAGAATTACGGCGCCCACAAAAAGGACCGGGTAATGAAAAGCTATCTCATTTGCCTGAGCTATGCCTTCGTGTCCGCTGCCGTGGTGGGGGCACTGCTGCTCCTGTTCGGCAAGCAGTTCCTGTCTCTGTTCGCTACGGATGTGCTGGTCATCGAGGCGGGTATGAAGCGGCTTCGCATCATGGCCTTTTCCTACTGCGTGTCGGCCTTCATGGACAGCGCCATTGCCGCCTCCCGGGGCTTGGGCAAGACAATTGTGCCGACCATCGTGGTGATTCTGGGCTCTTGCGTGTTCCGGATTTTCTGGGTCTACACGATTTTTGCTCAGTTCCATACGATCTTCTCCCTGTACAGCCTGTACGTCTGCTCCTGGACCATTACAGCCATTCTGGAGACGGTGTATTTCCTGCATATCTATCATAAGCTGTTGGGACAAGAGGACCAGTTGGAATCCGAAGCGGTTGGAGGGCAGTAAACACTCCCGGCGAGGCGCAGGCCTCCCCTGTGTAGGGGGAGCCATTACTTCGCTGGATTTTCTCCCTTCCCATACACATAAAAATCCCGGGCGGCTGGTGGCCGCCCGGTTCTTTTGTTTTCTTGAGATTCTTAGATCGTCCCCTGGATGGTCAGCACGGCGGTGCCGGGGGTCACCACGTAGGTCCCGTTTTCCGCACGGGTATAGGTGGCGGCGGGGACGGTCAGCACCCCAACGGTAGTGGCGAAGGCCCCAGTGGCCTGGTTGTAGGCGTACTGGGTTCCCTCCGTCAGGGCTGTGCCGTTCAGCGTCACCGTCAGGTCCCGGAGGATGGGGTCGAACACATCCGTCAGCACCAGAGCGTCCTCGGCCTCCGCCGGGGCGTTGCCCGTGTTCTCCACCACAAAGGTGTAGGTGATGCGGCCGTTTTCCTGGACCGTGGCCGGACACAGAGCCTTGCTGATGGTCAGCGCAGGCCGGATGGCCGCCGTCACCGTGGCTGTGGCGGTCAGGGGCGCAGGCAGCCCGCCGCCGGTGAGGGTGACGGTGTTGACGATCTCGCCTTCCACGTCCGGGGGCGCATAAGCCGTGACCTGGGCCTCATAGAACACCATGGCGTTGCCCCCGGCGGGGACCGTCAGGCCGGAAATGACCAGCGGGGGACCGGCTTCTACCGTGGGAGTCGTTTGCAGGACGCCGTTGACATAATACCGCATCGTCCCGGCCACATAGGCCAGAGGATACCGGGTCACGCCGTTCAGGGTGTAGGCCCCCAGGTCGTCGGTGAGGGTCAGGTTGGTGATGGCGGTGGTGCCGCTGTTCACCAGGGACAGCACATAGGGAATGCGCCCGTTGGCTGCATAGGCGGCGGTGGCGGCTTCCTTGGTCAGGGTCAGCACTTCCAGGACCTCGCCGGTGACGGTGTTGGAATTGGTCGCACCGCCGGTGTAGGTCAGGGTGGCGAAATTGGTAAATCGAGCCATACAGATCCTCCCTTACAGGAAAAAATTGCGGAGGAGGGCCTCCGCAATTTCATCGTATGCGCTTTTCGACGGAATGTTACTGGATATGAACGTGGTTGTTGATGTGGTCCTGGCAATAGCAGTAATACCCCCGGCACTTGGAGCAGTACCGGAATTCCAGCTCCGGGTTGCTCACGTCCGTCCGGCCACAGACCGTGCATTTGTGGGTATAGGGGGCCTTGGGCTGGGCCACGGTGGCCTCGTAGGACCCGGCGGAGGGGAAGGGGATGGGCTTGGCCTTAGGGGCAGACTTTTTGGAGGGCTTCTTCCTGAAAAGCCGCCGGGCGTTGGCCCGCCAGCTCATGGGGATCACGTTCAGTACGTCTTTTCCGAAGAACAGGAAGTAATTGGCCAGGGCCACCACCGGGAACAGATTGGCCGGGAAGGAATAGACGAACAGGCCGTAGATGATCAGCACCAGGTCCAGCAGGGCGAAGATCCAGGCCCGCACGGGGATAATGAACATCAGCAGGAACTGTGCGTCCGGGTACAGGGTGGCGTAGGACAGGAACAGACCCATGTTCAGATAGTACACGTCCGCTTGCCCGCCGAAAAGCAGACAGTAAATGTCCATCATTACGATGCCCGTCAGATAGAAAATGTTGAATTTGCAGGTGCCCCAGATGTTTTCCATGGCCCGGCCGATGGAATAATAGCACAGCAGGCTGATGGCGGTGAACAGAAGGCCACCGGCGTCAAAGGTCAGGGGATAGGTCAGCAGTCGCCAGACCTGCCCGTGGAGAATGCTGTCCCGGTCAAAGCACAGCAGGTCGTAGAGCACATAGTTCCGCCCGATGGCACTGGAAAGATACACCACGGCGGTCCCCAGCACCAGATAGAGCATGAGATTGGGGATGCCCTTTTTCCGGTTCTGATAGAAAAACCGTTCCATTTTTTTACGCAAGGCTCGTCAACTCCAATTTGCATCGATTCTTATTCTGTATTTTACCAGCTTCTGCTGGGATTGTCCATAGGGGAATTGTGAACATTCTGGCAACAAAGGCCCTTTTCTTCGGGCCATCCCGGAAAAAGATTGACATTTCGGGAGAATCTGCTATTATTATAGGGAATGTGCCGGGAGACCCGGCGGAAAAACAGAGGTGTTTGGAACATGATCCCTTTAGAGACCATTATCCCCAATAAGCATCGCATCCGTGTGGTGCTGGACAGCTTTCATGAATGGCTGCGGGGTTTGGATTTTACCATGCCGGACAGAATGTATGACCGCAAGCGCAACGACGGCGGAATGTACCTGGTCAGCTCCGAGAAGATCGTCAGCGAGCTGATGGGAATGGTGGATAAGCAGAAGTACCCCGGTTTCCTGGACGTGGGCTGCGGCAAGGGCTTCATTCTGTGGAAGGCCTACCAGAGCGGCTTCAAGAAGATCGGCGGCGTGGAATATGACGAGAAGCTGACGGAAATCTGCAACAAGAACATGAAGCGGCTGAAGCTGACCGATTCCATGACCGTCACCTGCACCGATGCACGGGAATTCGAGAATTACGGCGATTACGACGTGTTCTATTTCTTCAACCCCTTCAAGGGCGACATCATGCAGACCGTCATTGACAAAATCTGCACCCAGTGCGCCGGGCGGGAAATTATGATCATGTACTACCGGCCCCGCTACCCGGAACCCATCGAGAATACCGGCTTCTTCAATAAGATTCGCACCCTCTATGACGAGGAGCGGCACTATGACATCGCCGTGTACCAGGGGGCGATCCCCGCCGGGTACACCGTCCCCGAAAAAAAGGATTGACATTTGGGGAAAACCGTAGTATTATAAGAAAAACTGCATAAATGCCTTATCGAGAGCGGTGGAGGGAACGGCCCTGTGAAACCCGGCAACCTGTCAGACTGATGTGGTGCTAAATCCGGCGGCAACGAAAGATGAGGATTCGATAGACCGTGCATCGAATCCTTCGGTGTGCGGTTTTTTCATATTCTGAAAGGACGAAATATAAATGGAAAAAAGACTGTTTACTTCTGAGTGCGTGACCAAGGGTCATCCCGATAAGGTGGCCGACGCCATTTCCGACGGCATTCTCGATGCCTGTCTGGCCCAGGACCCCGGCTCCCGGGTGGCCTGCGAGACCATGGTGACTACCGACCGGGTTATCATCTGCGGCGAGATCACCACCAAGGCCACCGTGAACTATGAGCAGGTGGCCCGTGACGTCATCCGCTCCATCGGCTACACCATGAACGACGAGGGCTTCTGCGCCGATACCGCCGCTGTGGAGTGCCACATCCACACCCAGTCTGCGGACATCGCTCTGGGCACCAATGATGAAGTGGGCGGAGCCGGCGATCAGGGCATGATGTTCGGCGGTGCCTGCAACGAGACCCCGGAGAAAATGCCCCTGTCTGCCGCCCTGTCCCGGGCGCTGGTGAACCGGCTTACCGCCTGCATCGCCGAGAACCCCGGCCTGCGGCCCGACGGCAAGACCCAGGTCAGCGTGGCTTATGATGAGAACGGCAAGATCACCGGCATCGACACCGTGGTTGTCTCCGTGATGCACCGGGAGGATTACACCGTGGAGCAGGTCCGCTCCTACGTTCATGACAACGTCATTGCCCCCGTGCTGGCCCAGTACGGCTTCAAGGTGGAGGACGTGGAGCATATCTATATCAACCCCACCGGCAAGTTTGTGATCGGTGGCCCCAACGGCGACACCGGCCTCACCGGCCGGAAGATCATCGTGGACACCTACGGCGGCTACTTCCCCCACGGCGGCGGCGCTTTCTCCGGCAAGGACCCCACCAAGGTGGACCGGAGCGCTGCGTACATGGCCCGTTACCTGGCAAAGAACCTGGTGGATGCCGGTCTGGCCGATAAGGTCCAGATTCAGCTGGCCTATGCCATCGGCGTGGCGGAGCCTGTGTCCGTGCGTGTGGACTCCTTCGGCACCGGCAAAATTTCCGACGAAGCCATGACGGACCTGCTCCGCAAGACCTGCGACCTGACCCCCGGCGGCATCATCCGGAGGCTGGACCTGCGGCGGCCCATTTACAGCGCCACCGCCCGGGACGGCCACTTCGGCGTGGCGGGCTATCCCTGGGAGCGGGACGACCTGGCTCAAGACCTGAAGAAGTTGGCCGGTCTGTAAGACAAATGTACTCTCCCCCGGAGGAAATGAAGTGACCCCCAAAAGTTAGACAATATTTTGAAGTAAAAATTGTTCAAGC
>UQVA01000022.1 GCA_900544405.1 uncultured Eubacteriales bacterium | reverse complement strand
TTTTGCCTTAGAAATTATGGAAGGAGGACTTGACTATGGCAAACGGAAATGCGACAATCATTGTCGGCTGGGCTGGGCTGGAGCATAGCGCCGTTTTTTCAGCGTGTCAAGTCTTATTTCATACAATTTATAACGAACCGATTGCCGGAGACAGGGTGCATTATGCCTTGGCTTCGGCTTTTTGCGTTTGCCGGAAGGATGGTGGTTTGATATTGAAGTCTTAACCACGACCGGCAAAACGATCTTTTCCGGTTAAACCTTCTATCTTCTCCGGCGTGTCCGCTGTCGGAGGAAGAAAATAGCGGATAGAATTATTTTGGAGGAATAAAAATGAAGAAGAAACTTCTAAGCCTTCTGCTTGCGTTGTGCCTTGTGATGGCACTTGTTCCGATGACAGCGTTTGCTGAAGGAACTTCAGTAGATAATTGGGACGGTACGGCAGATACAAGCTGGTACACCGACCATGAGACGGATACTGAATACCATTTCACCACTGCCGAACAGTTGGCCGGTTTAGCGCAGTTAGTCAATGACAAAACTGCATCTGTATCATTTGAAGGGAAAACGATTTACTTAGATAATGACCTCGACTTATCCGGCTGCCAGTGGACCCCCATTGGAAATGGCAGCAACTTTGGAAGATATTTTGCTGGTACTTTTGATGGGCAGTATCACAAAATCACGAATTTGCATCATCACTCTACTGGTGACGAACTTATTCGAAACGGACTATTCGGAGTTGTTTCTGACGGTGGTACATTAAAGAATTTACTTGTTATAGACGCTGATATTGCCTCAAATGATGGTTCGTTACTTGCCGGCATTTTGGCAGATTGGGTCGATGGCGGCACAGTTGAAAACTGCTATACAAGCGGAAAGATAGAAAACAATGTTGGCGACAAGATGGTCGGCGGACTGATTGGCCAATGCACTGGGGGCACACAAGTAAAAGGCTGCGGCTCAGACGCCACGGTTATCAGTACAGAATCCGATGAAGATCATGTTGATACCGTTGGCGGTCTGATTGGTCAGTGGGAAAACTCTGCGGACAGCTCGTCGATTACCGATTGTTGGTTTGGCGGTTCTGTTTCCTGCAATAATATCTATTCAGCTGTAGGTGGTATTCTCGGTGCAAACTTTGAAAACTTCTCTGGGAACAAGCCTGGCGTAATAATCAAAAATTGCATAGTTGCAACAAAAAACATCACTAGCGCTGAGCCTGGCAATATCACTTGGATTACAGCTGTTGTAAAGCCCCATGTTACCGACTGCATTTGGCCGGATACCCCTCCTGATGGTGTAACGCTTGATGAAGAAACATATCCTGATAATAAAGGCAATTACTTAGCCGTTGCTAAGCTGGTGGTTGATTGGGATGCAGGTACTGCGGGCGCCGACCCGACCTTTGACCAGTCATCGTGCGGCACTGCCGTCTCCAACTTCACCTCCGCAGATGTCCTTGCTGGCTTGCAAACCAATGCCGGTGCGGGCGTTGAATGGGTTGCCGGAATCGGTCATCCAACTTTTGTGTGGGATGACAATAACATCCCCGCTGATTACACAGCTGTCGATGCAGCCATCGCAAGGGCAACGGCTCTTGATAGCAGCCTTTATACAAATTATTCTGCGGTAGAAGATTCCATTAACTCTGTTGACCGAGCAAAAAGCAAAGCCCAGCAAACAGAGGTTGATGCAATGGCAAAGGCTATTGAAGATGCCATTGCTGCCCTGCAATACAAGGGCGCTGACTACACAAAGGTAGATGCGGCCATCGCCAAGGCAAACGCCCTGAACAAGGACGAGTACAAGGACTTCACCGGCGTGGAAGCCGCTGTGAATGCCGTTGTCCGTGACAAGAATATCACTGAGCAGAGCGAAGTTGACGCAATGGCGAAAGCTATTGAAGATGCCATTGCCGCCCTGCAATACAAGGATGCCGATTACACAAAGGTAGATGCAGCCATTGCCAAAGCAAATGCACTAAACAAGAATGACTACAAGGATTTCTCCGGTGTGGAAACCGCTGTCAAAGCTGTTGTCCGTGGCAAAAATATTACGGAGCAATCTGAAGTAGACAAGATGGCAAAAGCTATCGAAGATGCGATTGCTGCTCTTGAGAAACAACCTGCCAGTACCAAACCGGGAACATCCGATAAGAATCCCCAGACCGGCGATACAAGCAACCTTGCACTGTGGATTGTCCTGCTGTTTGCCAGCGGCGGCGCAGCCATCGGCACAACGGTTGTAAGCAGAAAGAAAAAGTAATAACGGATAATACAGCGGCGTGGGTATCCTCCACGAGTTGACCCAGGAGAAGATGGAAGATGCCAAACAGCATCACTTCACTGAGCGCAGCAAAGAGAAAACAGTGCAAGCTTTCCGAAAACTGATTAAACTGAGAACCGCATAGGGGTACCTTCCTTACGGAGGGTACCCCTATGCGGATGATTTTTTATGGGTATTTTTCGGAATTACTCCGTTGCGTTGCCCAGCTGCACGGCGGCAATGGCCAACTTGTCCAGGTCGTAGGTCATCTCGAACTGCTCGATGGCATTGTCCACAAAGTCGTTGGACTTCTGGCTCAGCAGGGCGCTCTTGGCGGTGTTGTACCAGCTGAGGCCGGAGAAGAACATCACATGGTAGCCGTACTTGGTGCGGACCAGACCGTAGTCGCCGGTCTGGCGGCTGTCGTCAAAGCACCAGGCGTCAAATTCGTCGGTCATGTCGCCCTGAGAAACGTTGGAGTACAGACCGCCGTTGGAAGCGGAGCTGTCCACGGAGTTGGCGGCGGCAGCTTCGGCGAAGGTGTCCTCGGTAGCCTCCCCGGCCAGCCAGTCGTCCAGAATTTGCTGAGCCTTCACCCGGGCTGCCTCCCAATCCTCCTCGGAATAGGTGGTGTTGCCGTCGTCGTCCTTCACGCCGTTCTCCGGCTGAATGAGGATGTGCCGCACGTCGATCTTCTTCTCCCCTTCCCGGTCCAGACCCTGGCTCACGAAGGTATCGGAATTTTCGGTGTAATAAGCGTCAATTTCCTCGTCGGTGGCGGTGAGGGTGTTGTAAACGCTCTCAAAATACTGGTAGCCCAGGTAGTACCGCTCCAGATAATAGAGGTAGTCGTCCATGGTGACCCCGGCGCCCACTTCCTTTTGCAGCATGGCTTCGGCGCTGTCGTAGCCGTTCTCCTGCGCATTTTTTTTCATGTTCTCGGGAACGGAGTCCAGCTGGGTCTGCAATTCCTCACCCAGAGTCATGCCATTTTGCTTGGCCAGCAGGGACAACGCCTCGTAGCGGTGCCAGTTATCAAAGGCGGCCTCCACAAAATACTGCTGCCAAGTCTCCTCGCCGCTGGCCTGAACCTGCTCGTCCAGAGGCTTGGTGTAGTCCAGACCCAGGTAGGAGATATAGTTGCCGTAATAGTTCAGGAAGTTGTAAACGCCCATCCAGTAATAGACCTGGAACTGGCCATTTGTGATGGTGTCGTCTGCGATCTGGCCAACGACCACATTGGCAGTCTCGGCGGCCTTGTCGTCGGCAACGGTGTAGTGGGGGAACTTGGTCAGGTCCACGGTTGCGGTGGTGGAATCGGTGCTGTTCGTGCTGTCCGTGGGGGTTGTTGCATCGGCACTGGGCTGGCTGCTGCGGCAGGCAATGATTATGGCAAAGATACTGCCGATCAGCGCCACCACCAGAACGGCGGCTACGACGATCTTCCAGGGGCTGGCCTTATGCCGGGGAGCATCCGGAACCGGCTCGGCAGCGGGTTCTTCAGGCTTTTCAGCGGTTTCCTCAACTTCCTCAGTCTCGCTGGCCGGAGTTTCGTCCGTAACAGTATCGGCGACTTCTTCGGTCACCGGCGTTTCCACGGCTTCGGTCTCCGTCTCCGGGGCTGCTTCTGCGGTAGGCTTGCCGCATTCCGGGCAGAACCGGGCGGAATCCGGGATGTCCGCATGACAATATTTACATTCCATGGTTTCCTCTTTCTCCCGGCGTTCGCCGGGCAAATAATGCAACAAGTTTACCACGGACGGCGGTAAAAAGCAAGAGCAAAGGGCAAATGTTTACAAAACCGCAAAATTCCTGCTTCCCTCTTGAAAAGTTCCCGAAAAACTGCTATTATTTATTGTTGAATCAGTATCTTTTTCGGAGGAATTCTCATGGGAGCCAAAACCACCGTTATTTCGCAGGAACAGCTGGAGGCCCAGTACGCCTTCTGTGATAAAATTGAAAATTACTGGCACCAGGCCGGGCGGACCCCCAAGGCCTATGTGGAGACCTACGGCTGCCAGCAGAACGAAGCCGACTCCCAGACCCTCCGGGGCCTGCTGAGCCAGTGCGGCTATGAGATCGCCCAGGAAGCCGAGGGGGCGGACGTGGTCATTATGAACACCTGCGCCATCCGGGAGCACGCCGAGCAGCGGGTATTCGGTAATCTGGGGGCCCTGACCCACACCAAGCGCCGCCACCCAGAGCAGAAAATATTCTTATGCGGCTGCATGGCCGGTCAGACGGAGGTGGTGGAGCGCATCCGCAAAAGCTACCCCCATGTCAACGGCGTATTCTCCACACACCATCTCTGGCAGTTCCCGGAGCTTCTCTACCGGGTGCTGACGGAGAAAAAGCGGCAGTTCTTCGTCCAGGACGAGGCCGGTTCCATTGCCGAGGGCCTGCCCATGCTCCGGGACAACACCCTGAAAAGCTGGGTATCCATTATGTACGGCTGCAATAATTTCTGTACCTACTGCATCGTGCCCTACGTCCGTGGCCGGGAGCGGAGCCGGAAGCCTCAGGACATTCTGGAAGAATGCAAGGCCCTGATTGCCTCCGGCTGCAAGGAAATTACCCTCCTGGGACAGAACGTGAATTCCTACGGGAAGGACCTGGACTGCGGCGTGGACTTTGCGGACCTGCTGGCGCAGATCGCCTCCCTGGACGGGGACTTCCTGGTGCGATTCATGACCAGCCACCCCAGAGACGCCAGCACCAAGCTGTTCGACACCATGGCCCAATACCCGAAAATCGCCAAGCAGCTGCATCTCCCCTTCCAGTCCGGTTCCAGCCGTGTCTTAAAAGCTATGAACCGGCACTACGACCGGGAAACCTACCTTTCCAAGGTGGAATATGCAAAAAAAGTCATGCCGGACCTGGTGCTGACCTCTGATGTGATTGTTGGCTTCCCGGGGGAGACCGAGGAGGATTTTCAGGAGACCATGTCCCTGATCCGTCAGGTGCGCTACGATGCCCTCTTTACCTTTATTTTTTCTCCCCGACCCGGAACCCCTGCGGCGAAGATGGAGGACCCCACTCCGGCGGGCGAGAAAAACCGCCGGTTCGACGAGCTTTGCGCCCTGCAGAACAGCATTTCCGAGAAACTGCACCGGGCATACGTTGGTAAAACCATGCGCTGTCTGGTGGACGGGCAGGAGGACGGCGACCTGCTGACGGCCCGGACCGAGGGCGGACGGCTGGTGCGTTTCGCCGGGGACCCGGCGCTCATTGGGTCCTATCAGAATCTTGAAATCACCGGCTCCACCACCTGGAGCCTTACCGGGATCTTACAGGAGGGATGAAATGGCACAGACAGCGGAATTGACCCCCATGAAGCGGCAATATAACGCCATCAAGGAGCAGAATCAGGACTGCATTCTGTTCTTCCGGCTGGGGGACTTCTATGAAATGTTCGACGAGGACGCCAAGCTGGCCGCCAAGGAACTGGACCTGACCCTGACCACCCGGGACCGGTCCAAGCCCAAGGAGGAGCAGACCCCCATGTGCGGCGTGCCCTATCACAGCGTGGATTCCTATATTTCCCGGCTGGTGTCCAAGGGCTATAAAGTGGCCATCTGCGAGCAGCTGGAGGACCCGGCTCTGGCCAAGGGCATCGTCCAGCGGGACATCACCCGAATCGTCACCCCCGGCACCGTCACGGAAGGCAGTATGCTGGAGGAAAGTAAAAACAATTACATGGCCTGCCTGTACGGCCTGGACGGGAAGTTTGGCCTGGCCTTCTGCGATGTGTCCACCGGCGCATTTTACGCTACCGTCTGCAATGGACCCCAGAATACCGCTTCGGAACTGGGACGGTTCGCTCCGGCGGAGGTCCTGCGGGGCGGACAGGAAGCGGACTGCGAAATTCTGAACGACGCTCTCCTGCGGCGGCTGGGCTGCTGCGTGGACGAGGAAAAGCCCGGCCAGTTTGAGATGGAAGCTGCCGAGAAGGCCCTGACGGACCATTTTGGCAAGAGCGTCGAGGAACTGGGTCTGGCCTCCTTCCCGGCGGCGGTGATGGCGGCAGGCGTGCTGCTGCAATGGCTGCTGTTCGTGCAGAAAACGGACTTGGCCCATATCCGGGAACTGAATTTCTATTCCTCCGGCTATTTTATGGAACTGGACCTGGATGCCCGGCGGAATCTGGAACTGACCCAGACCCTCCGGGGAAAAGACAAAAAAGGAAGCCTCCTGTGGGTGCTGGACAAGACCCACACCGCTATGGGCGGGCGGCTGCTGCGCAGCTGGGTGGAAAAACCCCTGCTGGATGCGGGGGAGATCACCCGCCGCCAGGGAGCCGTGGAGGAACTGACCCAATCGACGGTGGTCCGGTCCGAACTGGAAGAAGCCCTGAAGGACGTTTCCGATTTGGAGCGTATCATGGCCCGTGTGGTCACTGGGACGGTGAACTGCCGGGATATGCTGGGGCTGGCCCGTGGACTGCGGGCACTGCCGGACGTGAAGGCCCAGCTTACCCAGCTGGAAGCCCCCATGCTCAAGCGGCTCTGCGCCGACCTGGACCCCATTACCGACTGCGCCGACCGCATCGAGAAGGCCATCGACGAGAACGCGCCCCTGACCCTCCGGGAAGGCGGACTGCTGAAAAAAGGGGCCAACGCCGAGGCGGACCGGCTCCGGGACGTGATGAACGGCGGATCCGACACCGTGGCGGCTATCGAAGCGGCGGAGCGGGAAAAGACCGGCATCCGCACCCTGAAGGTGGGCTATAACCGGGTGTTCGGCTATTACATCGATGTTTCCAAGTCCTTTGTGGGCCAGGTCCCGGCCAATTATATCCGCAAACAGACCCTGGCCAACAACGAACGCTATATTACCCCGGAACTGAAAGAACTGGAAGAACAGATTCTGACCGCCAAGGAGCGGCTGAATGCTCTGGAATACCAGGTGTTCCAGGAACTGCGGGAATACGTTTCCCAGCAGGCTCCCCGCATCCAGACCACGGCCTCTGCCGTGGCGGCGGCAGACGCCCTCTGCTCTCTGGCTACGGTGGCGGTCCAGCGGGGCTACTGCCGCCCGGAAATCACTCTGGGCAGTGAAATCCACATTGTGGACGGACGGCATCCGGTGGTGGAGCAGATGCTCACGGACAGTCTGTTTGTCCCAAATGATACGGACCTGGGTTCCCGGAACAATCAGGTGGCCATTATTACAGGCCCCAACATGGCCGGTAAATCCACCTATATGCGCCAGGTGGCGCTGATTGTGCTGATGGCACAGATCGGCTCCTTCGTCCCTGCCCGATCGGCAACCATCGGCCTGGTGGACCGGGTGTTTACCCGAATCGGCGCCAGCGACGACCTGGCCTCCGGTCAATCCACTTTTATGGTGGAAATGAGCGAGGTGGCTTCCATTCTGAAATACGCCACCAGCCGGAGTCTGCTGATTCTGGATGAGATCGGCCGGGGGACATCTACCTATGACGGCATGGCCATCGCCCGTGCGGTGCTGGAATATGCCGCCAGCCCCAAAAAACTGGGGGCCAAGACCCTGTTTGCTACCCATTACCATGAGCTTTCCGTCATTGAGCAGGAGCTGCCCAATGTGAAAAACTACAATATCGCCGTGAAAAAGCGTGGAGACCAGATGATCTTCCTGCGGAAAATCATTCCCGGCGCCGCCGACGACAGCTACGGCGTGGAAGTGGCCAAGCTGGCGGGGCTGCCTAACAGTGTCATTGCCCGTGCCAGGGAAATCCTCAGCCAGCTGGAACAGGAGGGAACCCCTGCTCCTGCAAAATCGGCAGCCCCTGCTCCGGAGGACGACCAGATGAGTATGGAAATGCTGGGCTACGCCCAGGTGGCTCAGACCCTTTCTGCCATCAATCTGGACGTGCTGACCCCCATCGAGGCCATGAACCAGCTTTATAAGCTGAAGAAGATGCTGGGGTGAGCCATGGAAGTACCTGTTTCCATGAACCGCCGGGAGGCCCGGCTGGGCTGGGTGTTCCTGGCATTGGAGATTTTCGTCCTTCCCCGGCTTTTTCCGATGGTGAATGCCCTGCTGCCGAAGCCCTTGAATTCGGCGCAGCTGAATTTCGCATTTTTCGCCACGAATTTCCTGGTAGTCCTGCTGATTTTTCACGATTTTCTGTTGGAAAATCTCCGGCAGTTCTGGAAAAACATCTGGAAAAACCTGGTGGTCATCGCCCTGGGCTTTTCCCTTTACACGTTCGTCAGTGCCCTGATGGGGCTTTTGATCGACCATTTTGTCCCGGAGTTTGTGAACGCCAATGATGCCAATGTTGCCGCCGTTGCTCAAAACGCCCCCCTGCTCATGGGCCTGGGGACAGCGGTGCTGGTCCCACCTACGGAGGAGACCCTTTTTCGGGGTCTGCTGTTCGGAGAACCGGCCCGAAAAAATAAGTTGACGGGCTGGGTGGTGTCTACGGGCATTTTTGCCCTCGTTCATGTTACGGGCTATATCGGCGTGTACACGCCCCAAATGATGGCTCTGGCCATCGTGCAGTATCTCCCAGCCGGAATTATTCTGGCCGGATGCTACTGCCTGGGCGGCAGCCTGGCGGCCAGCGTGGGGGTTCATGCGCTGGTCAATCTCTGTTCCTATCTCATTATGTTCCGTTGAGGTGTGCTATGTCCAAAATCATTCAGCTTTCCCCCCATATCGCCAATCTCATTGCCGCAGGTGAGGTGGTGGAGCGCCCTGCCTCCGCCGCCAAGGAGCTGCTGGAAAACGCCGTGGACGCCGGGGCATCCCAAGTGACCATTGAGATTCGGGACGGCGGCATGACCTTCCTGCGGGTCACGGACAACGGCTCCGGCATGAGCGCCGAGGATGCCCGGACGGCCTTTCTGCGCCACGCCACCTCCAAGCTACACAAAGCCGAGGACCTGGCGGCCATCGGCACCATGGGCTTCCGGGGGGAGGCTCTGGCGGCCATCGCTTCCGTGAGCCGGGTGGACCTGCTGACCAAGACTCCCGGCTCCGTCAGCGGCGTGAGCCTCCACCTGGAGGCGGGAGCCGTCACGGAGGAGGCCGAGGCCGGGTGCCCCGACGGCACGACCATCATTATCCGGGACCTTTTCTACAATACCCCCGCCCGGATGAAATTTATGAAGGCCGACAGCGTGGAGGGAAGCCGCATTGCCTCCACGGTGCAGATGCAGGCCCTGGCCCATCCTAACGTGGCCTTCCGGATGCTCCGGGACGGGAAAGAGGTCCTCTCCACCCCCGGCGACGGGAAGCTGGCCAGCGCCGTGTACTGCGTGTATGGCCGGGACAGCGCCCGGATGGTGACGGTGAACAGCCGGTGGGACAACTATTCCCTGTCCGGCTTCGTGTCCAAGCCCACGGATTCCCGGCCCAGCCGGAATTTGCAGACCTTCTTCGTCAACGACCGGCCCGTAAAGTCCCGGCTGCTGGTGTCAGCCTTGGAGGAAGCCTACCGGAATCAGATCATGGTGGGCAAATTCCCCGCCTGCGTGCTGCACCTGACCCTCCCGGCGGCTGCCGTGGACGTGAACGTCCACCCGGCCAAGACGGAGGTAAAATTCCTGAATGAAAAAGCGGTTTTCGACTGCGTGCATTATGGTGTTCTGGGAGCCTTGAACCAGACCCCGGACCGGCCCCAGGTGCAATTCCGTACCGCTCCTGCCGCCGAAGCACCGAAAAACGTCGAAACCACGAGGGCTGTCGAAACGCCGAAAATCCCGGAGAAAAAGCCGGATTTCTTCCGGACTGTGTCCGCTGCGGATTATCGTTCGGCCCAGAAGGCAGCACCGGCAGCACCGGCTCCGTCGGTCCCTGCCGCCCAGCCGGCCCGGATGCCGGTCAGCGAGACGAGACCGCCGTTGCGGGAGAATGTGTTCCTGCCGAAGGTGGAGCCGCTGAAAAAGCCGGAGGTGCCGCCCGTTCCAGCCGACCCGGTGGCTTCCCTGCCCTCCATACCGGAGCAGCCGAAAGCGGTCCAGCCGGAACGGGCCCCCGTGCCGCCGGTGGAGGAGCCAGAGCAGACCGCCATCCCCATGCCGGAAACGCCGGACTGGCGGCTGGTGGGCGAACTGTACCGGACCTACATCATCGTGGAGCAGGGGGAGGACGCTTTTCTTATCGACAAGCACGCCGCCCACGAGCGCATTTTGTTTGACAAACTCCGGGCCAATCAGGAGCGCATGACCGCCCAGAGCCTGCTCTCCCCTATTCCCTGCCGTCTGACCCCGGAATTGGCGGCCACCCTGCTGGAAAATCAGGGGCTTCTGGATAGAATCGGCTTTGAAATCGAAGAATTCGGAGAAAATACCGTGCTTCTTCGTCAGATTCCCATGGATTTGGACCCGGAAAATGCCAAGGAAGCCCTGGAAGAACTGGCCAGTGACCTGGCCCAGGGAAAACAGAAGGACCCCGGCAATCTGCGGGACGAATTGCTGCACACTGTGGCCTGTAAGGCGGCCATCAAGGCCGGGTGGCACACGGATGAAGCGGAATTGCTGGCACTGGTGAAGCAGGTCATGGAGCGGGAAGATTTGAAATACTGCCCACACGGACGGCCCATCTGCGTGACCCTCAGCAAGAAGCAGCTGGAAAAGCAGTTCCGCCGGACATGAGAAACGACACGATGCGCCGGGTGATTCCGGCAATGACCGCCGCGCTTGTGGCCATGACGGCGGTGCTGGCCGCTGCCTACGGGCAAACGCAAGCGGCCTGGATGCTGACCGCCGCCATTTCCTTCGGGACCACCGGCTATCATTTCCTCATCCGCCTGCTTGTTGGCGGGGCCACGAGGGTGATTTTCCGGAACCGGCCCTTATGGGAAAAGCCTTGGTTCCGGCCACGGAACTGGGAAGCGGGCTTCTATCGCTTCCTGCGGGTCCGCCGTTGGAAGGACAAAATGCCCACCTACCGGCCGGAGGAGTTTGCCGTCAGCGGCAATTCTTTGGAAGCCGTGACCCAGGCCGGGTGCATTGCGGAACTGGGCCATGAAGTAATTATCCTGCTCAGCTTTGCGCCCTTGCTGACTGTCCCCGCCTTCGGCGCTGCCGGGGTATTCTGGACCACTTCCCTGCTGGCCGCCCTGGTGGACAGCGTGTTCGTGGTCATGCAGCGCTACAATCGCCCCAGATTTCTGCGGGTACTGGAAAAGGAGCGTGGCCGCCATGGCTAAGATCATCTGCATCGCCGGTCCCACCGCTTCCGGCAAGACCGCATTGGCGGTGGAATTGGCGAAGGCCCTGGGGGGCCAGGTCATTTCCTGCGACTCCATGCAGGTCTACCGTCGCATGGACATCGGCACCGCCAAGCCCACCCCGGCGGAAATGCAGGGCATCCCCCACCATATGCTGGACGTGGCGGAGCCGGGGGAGGATTTCTCCGTGAGCCGGTACTGCGCCATGGCTACGCCCATTCTGGAAGATCTGATGAGCCATAGCATCCCCGCCATCGTGGCGGGCGGCACGGGGCTTTATATGGATGCTCTCATCCGGGGCAATGCCTTCGCCCCTGCCCCGTCCACGGGCCGCCGGGAGGAACTGGAACAGCGGGCGGACCGGGAGGGCATCGAGCCGATGCTTTCCTGGCTTCAGGAAATCGACCCGGAGACCGCCGCACGGCTCCACCCCGGGGACCGGAAGCGGATTCTCCGGGCGCTGGAAATCTACCTGGAGACCGGCGAGACCATAACCGCCCACAACCGAAGAACGCAGCAGGTGCCGCCGAAATTTCAGGCCCTCTGGCTGGGTCTGTGCGACGAAAACCGCCAGGACCTCTATGACCGCATCGACCGCAGGGTGGAAAAAATGGTCGAACAGGGACTTCTGGAGGAAATCCGGGGGCTCCTGACTTCCGGGGTCCCGGAAAGCGCCACGGCCATGCAGGCCATCGGCTATAAAGAGTTTCTGGACGTGCTGGATGGCCGGTCGGAGCTTTCTCAGGCCATTGCCCAGGTGCAGCAGTCCTCCCGGCGCTACGCCAAGCGGCAGCTGACCTGGTTCCGGCGGAATCCGGCTATGCACTGGCTCCGACGGGGCGAACATTCCGGAAGCGCCGAAATTCTTGCGACGGCTTTCCAGCTTGCGACGGAATTCGACAAGTGATTTCTGGTATGCTATATACATCCTAAAAGAAAGAAGGAATACATATTATGCCGGAACAAGCCATCAATTTACAGGACGCCATTCTCAAGGAGGTCCGCCGGGACAAGGTCCCCGTGACGCTCTTCCTGATGAACGGCTTTCAGCTCCGGGGCATCATCACCGGATTTGACAGCTTCGTGGTGCTGCTGGTCACAGACGGCAAGCAGCAGATGATCTACAAGCACGCCATATCCACACTGGTCCCCATCCGGCCCTTGAAGGCCGCATCCACAGGGATCTGAGGAAAAAGCCTCCGGCCTCTCTGCCGGGGGCTTTTTCCCGGTCCCCACGAAATAGAAAGAAGGTTCCTATTATGTCCATTGCGGAAAATGTTGCCGCCATCCGGCAGCGAATCAACGATGCTGCTTTTTCCTGCGGCCGGGACCCCAAAGACATCCTCCTCTGCGCCGCCACAAAAATGAACGATGCTTCTGCCGTCCGGCAGGCCATCGCCGCCGGGGTAGACTGCTGCGGGGAGAACCGGGTCCAGGAATTGACGGCCAAGCTGGCCGAAAACGCCTACGCCGGGAAGCCGGTCCACTTCATCGGCCACTTGCAGACCAATAAGGTAAAACAGGTGGTGGGAAAGGTGGACCTTATCCAGAGCGTGGATTCGCTCCGTCTTCTGGGAGCCATCGACCGGGAAGCGGAGCGCCAGGGCCTTACCCAGGAGGTCCTGCTGGAGGTGAACATCGGCGGCGAGGCCAGCAAGAGCGGCTTTGCCAAAGAGGAAATTCTGCCGGCGGTAGAGAAAATGGCAAGCTTTTCGCATATTTTTGTCCGTGGTCTGATGACGGTTCCCCCGATTTGCCAGGAAGTGGCAGAATCTCAAGAATTTTTTTCAGAAATTTCGGCTCTTTCTGTTGACATTCGGCGGAAAAAATACGATAATGTATCAGTCGATATACTATCCATGGGTATGTCCGGGGATTTTGAGACCGCCATCCGCTGCGGCTCCACAATGATCCGCTTGGGCACCGCCATTTTCGGCCCCCGGGATTACACCAAGTCTCATCAGGATTGATGCGAACATACTAGGAGGAAACAGATATTATGAGTTTTTGGGATTCCGTTAAGAAGTTCACCCAGCCCTATTCCGACGAGGAATATGATGATTATGAAGACGAGGACGTAGACGGCTACGAGGAAGAGACCCCCGCCCCCGCTCCCCGGGAGCGCCGCCATACTTCTTCCTACCGTGCCTCCTCTTTCGATACCGATGACAGCGCCGACACCGGCTTCTCCGCGCCCAGCGTCAGCAGCGTGTCCACCGCTCCGTCCACCGGCTTTGTGGGCCAGGTAGTCAGCAGTTCTTCCGGCGCCAAGCAGGAAGTGGTCCTGTTCCGGGCCAAGAGCTTCAACGATGCCACCAAGGCTGCCGACGATCTGAAGCGGCACAAGGCTGTCATCCTGAACATGGAGAACGTGGACAAGGCCCTGACCCGCCGGGTGGTGGATTTCCTCACCGGCTGCATTTACGCTCTGGAAGGCGACGTGAAGAAGATCGCCAACGCCTCTTACCTGTTCTGCCCCAGCGGCATGAACATCGTGGGCGACCTGGAGAACCTGCAGAGCGAGGTCGAAAACTACGTCTAAGCCCCTCTGATCCCATAGAAAGGAAATGCCTATGTTTACACCGCAGCAAATCGATCAGATCTCCTTCAACCGTGCGACCTTCGGCGGCTATGATATGCAGGCCGTGGACGAGTTCCTGGAGCCTCTGACGGAAGACTATGTGACCCTTTATAAGGAAAACGCTCTGCTGAAAAGCAAGATGCGGGTGCTGGTTGCCAAGCTGGAGGAGTACCGCAAGAACGAGGCCAGCATGAAGGACGCCATCGTCAACGCCCAGAAGACCTGCGACCTGATGGTGAAGGAAGCCGAGGCCAAGTGCAAGCAGATGCTCTCCGACGCCAACGCTGCCGCCTCCGAAAGCGCCAAGAACGCCGACAGCCTGATTGCTGCCGAGGATGCCCGTGTGGAGGAAGCCCGCCGGACTGCCTATGCGAAAATTGACGATATTTCCGGCCAGATTCGCACCTGCCTCCAGGCCTTGGAGCGCATCAAGGCTGCCAACAAGCCCCTGAACCCTGCAAAGTCCGGCGAGACCGTCAGCAATGCCGACGCCGTGGCGGACGAAATTTCCCAGAACCTGGAAGCCCTGGTGGGCACCACGGAGGATTCCGCTCCAAAGGTCGCTCCCAGACATCCCACCTCCGACACTACCAGCAAATTCACGAATTTGCAGTTCGGTCGGAATTACGATCCTACCCACAACTAAATTTTCTTTTCTGCCAGGATGAGGACAAGTGTGCGTCTCCCCTGCCCCCAGAGAGCTGCCGGTTTGGTGCAAGGCAGCGGGCAAGTGACGGACATATCCCCTCGGAGCAGCGGACCCAACGGGAAGACCCAAGTAGGCTCCGCCGGTCAGCGCCCGATACAGCGCCTATGAGTGCCGGTATTTGCCGGAACGAGAGTGGTACCGCAGAGGTATTTTGCCTTTGTCTCTTGATTTTCAGGAGGCAAAGGCATTTTTTTGTGCCCCTTCTGGGGGCTTTATCTGATTTTTTAAACGGAGGTATTCCAATGGATTACAAAAACACCATCATCACCCCGAAAACCGACTTCCCCATGAAGGCGGGCCTTCCCAACCGGGAGCCGGGGATGCTCCAGCGCTGGAACGATCAGGGCCTTTACGACCTGATGCTGGAAAAGAACAAGGACCTGCCCCCCTTCGTGCTGCATGACGGCCCTCCCTTCTCCAACGGCGACATCCACATGGGCCACGCCCTGAATAAGACCTTGAAGGACTTCATCGTCCGCAGCCACGCCATGATGGGATACTATACCCCCTACGTTCCCGGCTGGGACAACCACGGTATGCCTATCGAGTCCGCCATCATTAAGAAAAATAAGATCAACCGCAAGACCATGCCCGTTCCGGAGTTCCGCTCCGCCTGCGAGGCCTTTGCCGAGGACTATATCCAGCGCCAGATGGCGGGCTTCCGCCGTCTGGGCGTGGTGGGCGACTGGGCCCACCCCTACCGGACCATGGACAAGCACTTCGAAGCCGAGGAAGTGAAGATCTTCGGGGCCATGTATCAGAAGGGCTACATTTATAAGGGCCTGAAGCCCGTGTACTGGTGTCCCAAGGACGAGACGGCCCTGGCCGAAGCGGAGATCGAGTATCAGGACGACCCCTGCACCTCTGTGTATGTGAAGTTCCCCCTGAAGGACGACCTGGGCAAGCTTTCTCAGTTTGACCTGAGCCACACCTTCTTCGTGATTTGGACCACCACCATCTGGACCCTCCCCGGCAACATGGCCATCTGCCTGCATCCGAGAGACACCTATGTGCTGGTAAAGGCCGAGAACGGCGAGACCTACATCATGGCCGAGGCCCTGATGGACAAGGTCATGCACATTGGCGGCTTCGAGCATTATGAGGTCCTGGCCCGCTATCCCGGCGCTTTCTTTGAAAATATGCTGGCCCAGCATCCCTTCCTGCCCAAGACCTCCCGTCTGGTGAACGCCGAGTATGTGACTATGGATTCCGGTACGGGCTGTGTCCACACGGCTCCCGGCTTTGGTGCCGACGACTACCAGACCTGCATGCGCTACGGCATGGACCTGGTGGTGCCGGTGAACGATCAGGGCCGCCATACGGACTACGCCGGAAAGTACGCCGGTATGACCACCACCGAGTCCAACCCCGTGATTCTGCAGGACATGAAGGATGCAGGCGTGCTGTTCGCCTCCGAGGAGATCGTCCACTCCTATCCCCACTGCTGGCGCTGCAAGAACCCCATCATCTTCCGGGCGACCCCCCAGTGGTTCTGCTCCGTGGAGTCCTTCAAGGACCAGGCCATCAAAGCCATTGAGAACGTCCGCTGGCTGCCCGCCTGGGGCGGCGACCGGATGGTCAGCATGATCCGGGAGCGGAACGACTGGTGCATTTCCCGTCAGCGCCGCTGGGGTCTGCCCATCCCTGTGTTCTACTGCAAGCACTGCGGCAAGCCCGTCTGCACCCCGGAGACCATCGCACACATTTCCAAACTTTTTGACGAGCATGGTTCCAATATCTGGTTCGAGGAGGACGCTGCTGACCTGATCCCCGAGGGCCTCACCTGCCCCCACTGCGGCAAGGCCGAAGGCTTCGAGAAGGAGACCGACACCCTGGACGGCTGGTTCGATTCCGGCTCTACCCACTACGCTTCCTTGAAGCATCGTACCCCCGAACTGTGGCCTGCGGACGTGTACCTGGAAGGCGCTGACCAGTACCGTGGCTGGTTCCAGTCCAGCCTGCTGACCAGCGTGGGCGCACTGGACGCCGGCGCTCCCTTCAAGCAGGTGCTGACCCACGGCTGGACCGTGGATGGCCAGGGCCGTGCCATGCACAAGTCCCTGGGCAACGGCATGGACCCCAATGAGCTCATCAAGGAGTACGGCGCCGACATCGTCCGGCTCTGGTCCGGCTCTGCGGATTACCATGTGGATATGCGCTGCTCCAAGGAAATTTTCAAGCAGCTGAGCCAGAACTACCTGAAATTCCGCAACACTGCCCGGTACTGCCTGGGCAACCTGAACGGCTTTGACCCGGACCACCTGGTGGCTCCGGAGGACATGGAGGAGCTGGACCGGTGGGTGCTGACCCGGCTCAACGACCTGATCGCCCAGTGCCGGAAGGCCTACGAGAACTACGAGTTCCATGTGGTCTCCCACGCCATCAATGATTTCTGCGTGGTGGAGTTGTCCAGCTTCTATCTGGACATCATCAAGGACCGGCTGTACTGCGAGGAGCAGAACGGTCTGCGCCGCCGCTCCGCCCAGACGGCCCTGTATCGCATCGTTGACGCTCTGGCCAAGCTGTTTGCTCCCATCCTGGCCTTTACCTGCGACGAAATTTGGCAGGCCATGCCCCACGCCGCCGGAGACGACGCCCGGAACATCCTGCTGAACCAGATGCCCACGGACTGCGCCGCCTATGCGCTGGATGCTGACGCCATGGCCCAATGGGCCACGGTGATGAAGCTTCGTGCGGACGTGAACGGCGTGCTGGAGCTGGCCCGGAACGAGAAGCGCATCGGCAAGGCCCTGGAGGCCCATGTGAGCCTGTCCACCGCGGATGCCGCCCTGCGGGACGCCTGCAAGAACGTGAATCTGGCGGAGGTCTGCATTGTGTCCTCCTGCGATTGGGAGGCCCCGGAGGCGGGCGCTCTGACCGGTACCGGTGCCAACTTCCCCGGTCTGACCATCGGCGTCACCGAGGCCCGGGGCGAGAAGTGCCCCCGCTGCTGGATGCACACCACGTCTCCTGACGCTAACGGCCTGTGCCCCCGGTGCTCCCGTGTGGTGGCCAAGCTGGATGTGGAGATTTGATAGAATTTTCGCTCAGGTGACCGGGATTTCTGGTCAAGAAACTGCGTTTTCGGATTCCCCGACGCTTTTGCGTCGGGGAATTTCCTTTTTCAGGGAGAAATTCCGAAAATCAAAACTGTTCTATCGGCGTATTGCACAATCCGTTCTGCCGAATTTGTGAAAATTCCTTGAATCATTTGTGTACATTGCTATTTTTCACAAGGGCACTTGCGGCGGAATTTCACCTGTGATATACTCATGTCAGCTATCCGGAAACGAATTCACAGAAAAGGAGAATTTTTATGAAGCGATGGAGACAATTTCTGGCACTTTCCCTAGCACTGCTCCTGCTGCTCCCGGCCCTGGCCAACCTGACCCCGGCCCAGGCGGACGAGGTGGAAAAAAAGGAACTGAACGGTATCATTTATTCGATTTCCCAGGGTGGGGAATGGGGCACGTTTGCTTATTTCTGGGGATATCAGGGTTCCGAAAAGAATCTTGTTATCCCGGAAGAAATTGAAGGCTATCCCGTGAAGGTGATTGGCGGCAGTTCCGGAAATTCGACCGTTGAAAGCGTCAGTATTCCAAAGACGGTCCTTACTTGCTGGCGGTATTCTTTCACGGACTGGACTGCCTTGAAGGAGATTTCGGTCAGCCCGGAGAATGAAAACTATTCTTCCCGTGACGGTGTATTGTACGACAAAAGCGGGACCTACATCTCTCAGTATCCGGAAGGGAAAACGGACACCAGTTTAACGGTTTCTGGCTGGTTTGCTCCCTGGATCACCGACAAGGGCTTTTATAACCCTTATCTTCAGGAACTGATTGTCGGGTACACCGGTGGAGACCCGCTGGTTACGCCGCCTGAGAGCTTTAATTTGCCGAATCTGAAGCGTTTTGTGACCCAAGATGGCGACGATGCCCGTTATACGATCGACGGCATCCTTTATGCTGACCTTTCTGGCTTTGGTAAAACATTGATCCGCTATCCTGCCGGAAAATACGCCGGCGGTGTGCTTCAAGTGCCGGAGGGGACAACAGCTTTCTATTCCTTTGCGTTTTCCAGAATGGATAATCTGACCGCCATTGCAATTCCGGCCAGTGTGACGTATATTCCGATGTCTGCCTTCCGATGGAGCGAAAACCTGAAAGACATTTACTTTGGCGGTACGGAAGAAGCCTGGAATGGACTGGAATTTGCCAAATATGGCGGCGAAATTCTGAATCAGATCACCGTCCATTTCAATAGAACAGCTCCAATTGGTGACGGCTGGCATCAGGAGGACGGCAAGTGGTTCTATTATGAAAATGGCAGCCATATTACCGGTTGGAAGCGGCTGCCGGATAGCCACTGGTACTATTTTGACGAGACCGGTGTTCTGCAGCACGGCTGGCTTCTGGACAATGGGAACTGGTATTACCTGAACGCTTCCGGCTTCATGGTGACCGGTTGGCAGAAGCTGCCCGATGGCCATTGGTACTATTTCAACGGTTCCGGCATCCTGCAGCACGGTTGGCTCCTGGATAACGGGAACTGGTATTATCTGAATGCTTCCGGCTTCATGGTGACCGGTTGGCAGAAGCTGCCTGATGGAAACTGGTACTACTTCAACGGCTCCGGTGTTTTGCAGCACAATTGGGTCCGTTACAGCGGAAATTGGTATTACCTGAACGCCTCCGGCTTTATGGTGACAGGTTGGCAGAGACTGCCTGACGGAAATTGGTACTATTTTGATGGCTCCGGCGTTATGCAGACCGGCTGGCTGAACCGTGGCGGAAACTGGTACTATCTGAACAGCTCCGGTATCATGGAGACCGGCTGGCAGTACATCGGCGGAAGCTGGTATTACTTCTATCCCGGCGGAAACATGGCCAGCAGCACTACCCTGACGCTGGGCGGCACCCGCTATACCTTCGATGCCTCCGGCCGCTGGGTCGCATAAAAAGAAAGGATACTAGCTATGACACGAATAAAACAGTTTTTGGCACTGTCTCTTGCATTGCTCCTGCTGCTCCCGGCCCTGGCCAACCTGACCCCGGCCCAGGCAGCATCAGAGCAGAAGGATTACAATGGTTTTACTTACAATGTGGTGACAGACGATGGTTCACATCAATATGTGGTCCTTCGTAAATATGAAGGCACCGAAACGGACTTGACGATCCCGGAAGAAATTGAGGGGATCCCGGTTGAAACGATCTACTTCGATGTCCTTGTTACCAATACCTCGACAAAATCTGTTACGATTTCCAAAACGGTCAAGAATGTTTGGAGCTATGCTTTCCATAATTGGACGGCTTTGGAGTCGATTTACGTCGATTCCGAAAACGAGAAGTTTGAGTCCAGAGACGGTGTCTTCTATGGCAAAGGTTCCGACGGTATCTGCTTCTATCCCGAAGGGAAAAAGGACAGCAACCTGACGATGTATGGACGATATGGTACGGGACCATTTGATTTCTGGAATCCATACCTGGAAGAAATTATCGTTGGTTATACCGGCGGTGATCCTCTGCCCACTGCACCAGAGGATTTTAACCTTCCAAATCTGAAGCGTTTTGTGACCCAGGAGGGGGATACCGCCCGTTACACGATCGATGGTATCCTTTATGCGGACCTTTCTGGCTCTGATAAAACATTGATCCGCTATCCTGCCGGAAAATACACCGGCGGTGTGCTGCAGGTGCCGGAGGGAACAAAGGCATTCTACCCCTTTGCATTTTCCAGAATGAATAACCTGACCGCTATTGCGATTCCGGCTAGTGTGAGCTATATTCCGTTTACCGCATTTAATTGGAGCGAAAATCTGAGAGATATTTACTTCGGCGGCTCAGAAGAAGCCTGGAATGAATTGGAATTCGCCAAGTACGGCGGCGAAATTCTGAATCAGATCACCGTCCACTTCAACACTACTGAACCCTCCGAGAAGACCGAAAAGCAGACAAAAGACGGATTCACATATTCGCTGGAAATCGACAGTGATCCTCAGGTCGGTAGATCCGCTGTGATTTGGGCATACGATGGAAATGAACGGGATTTGGTCATCCCGGAAGAATTGGACGGATTCCCGGTGAGACGCATCATCATGTATCAGTCAAGGACCAACACCGCTACGGTAACAGTCACGCTTCCCAAGACTGTGGTCGACTTTAAGAACTATTCTTTTCACGGCTGGACATCGTTGGAATCTATTTATGTAGATACTGACAACGAGAAATTTGAGTCCCGAAATGGTGTTCTCTGTTCCAAAGGTACCGGAGGAATGGTGTTTTACCCTGAGGGGAAAAAGGATACAAGTCTCACGATGGACGGAAGGTATGGCCCGTGGCAATTTGATTTCTGGAACCCGTACCTGGAAGAGATCATCATCGGCTACACCGGCGGCGACCCCCTGCCCACGGCGCCGGAATGGTTTAACCTGCCTAATTTGAAGCGGTTTGTGACTCAGGAGGGGGATACTGCCCGCTATACCATAGACGGTATCCTGTATGACGATTTTACGGACGGCCCTTGCTTGATTCGGTATCCGGCTGGAAAATATACCGGAGGCGTGCTACAGGTGCCGGAAGGAACGGTCAGCTTCTACCCGTTTGCATTTTCCAAAATGCAGAATTTGACAGCAGTTTCCATTCCCGCCAGTGTCAGGTGGGTGAACAGCGCATTTTATGATGATGAGAAGTTGACGGATATTTATTACGGCGGAACAGAGGAAGCCTGGGAAAAGACAGAATTCTCCATGTGCAACGAGGAGGAAACGTCACGGGTCATTGTCCATTTCAATAGAACAACTCCAATTAGTGACGGTTGGTATCAGGAAGACGGCAAGTGGTTCTATTATGAAAATGGCAGCCATATTACCGGTTGGAAGCGGCTGCCGGATAGCCACTGGTACTATTTTGACGAGACCGGTGTTCTGCAGCACGGCTGGCTTCTGGACAATGGGAACTGGTATTACCTGAACGCTTCCGGCTTCATGGTGACCGGTTGGCAGAAGCTGCCCGATGGCCATTGGTACTATTTCAACGGTTCCGGCATCCTGCAGCACGGTTGGCTCCTGGATAACGGGAACTGGTATTATCTGAATGCTTCCGGCTTCATGGTGACCGGTTGGCAGAAGCTGCCTGATGGAAACTGGTACTACTTCAACGGCTCCGGTGTTTTGCAGCACAATTGGGTCCGTTACAGCGGAAATTGGTATTACCTGAACGCCTCCGGCTTTATGGTGACAGGTTGGCAGAGACTGCCTGACGGAAATTGGTACTATTTTGATGGCTCCGGCGTTATGCAGACCGGCTGGCTGAACCGTGGCGGAAACTGGTACTATCTGAACAGCTCCGGTATCATGGAGACCGGCTGGCAGTACATCGGCGGAAGCTGGTATTACTTCTATCCCGGCGGAAACATGGCCAGCAGCACTACCCTGATGCTGGGCGGCACTCGCTACACCTTCGATGCCTCCGGCCGCTGGGTCGCATAATCAAATGATTTTTCGGGGAGGGACGATTTCGGTCGTCTCTCCCCAATTTTCCATTTTTCCTCTTGTAATGTCCCGGAAAGCATGGTAAAATAAACCGAATGAACTTGAATTTTCAGGAGGACGCCATGGTATCCTTTTATCCCTAGTCCCCTCCCCTGTTTTTCGTGAAAAATACAACTTTTGGAGGGTAATCATGTTAAGCTTACAGGATGAAATTCGCCGCCGCCGGACCTTTGCCATCATTTCCCACCCGGACGCCGGTAAAACCACTTTGACTGAAAAATTCCTGCTCTACGGCGGCGCCATTGCCCAGGCCGGCGTGGTCAAGGGCAAGAAAAACACCCGTGCCGCCACGTCCGACTGGATGGAGATCGAGAAGCAGCGTGGTATTTCCGTGACCTCGTCCGTGCTGCAGTTCCAGTACAACGGCTTCTGCATTAACATTCTGGACACCCCCGGCCACCAGGACTTCTCCGAGGACACCTACCGGACCCTGATGGCGGCAGATTCTGCCGTGATGGTCATTGACGGCAGCAAGGGCGTGGAGGCTCAGACCCGGAAGCTATTCAAGGTCTGCGCCATGCGCCATATCCCCATTTTTACGTTCATCAACAAGATGGACAGGGAGAGCAAGGACCCCTTCGACCTGCTGGACGAATTGGAGCGGGAATTGGGCATTGAGACCTACGCTATGAACTGGCCCATCGGCTCCGGCAAGGACTTCCAGGGCGTGTACGACCGGGAAAACAGCCAGCTGCTGTTCTTCTCCGGCGTGTCCGGCAAGAACCGGGCAGGCAAGCAGGCCATCGACCTGTACGACAAGCAGGTGGACGACATTCTGGGCGAAAAGAAGCACGCCCAGCTCATCGACGACGTGGAGTTGCTGTCCGCCGGACGGGAACTGGACCTGGATGAGGTCAAGGCCGGAAAGCTGAGCCCCGTGTTCTTCGGCTCCGCTCTGACCAACTTCGGCGTGGAGCCATTCCTGGAGGAGTTCCTGCGGATGACACCCCCTCCCCTGTCCCGGACCGCCGACTGCGGCGTTGTGGACGCTTTCAGCCCGGATTTTTCTGCATTCGTGTTCAAGATCCAGGCCAACATGAACAAAGCCCACCGGGACCGGCTGGCCTTTATGCGCATCTGCTCCGGAAAATTCCAGCGGGACAGCGAATATTTCCATGTCCAGGGCAACAAGAAAATGCGCCTTTCCCAGCCCCAGCAGCTGATGGCTGCCGAGCGGGAGATCGTGGAGGAAGCCTACGCCGGCGATGTGATCGGCGTGTTCGACCCGGGCATTTTCTCCATTGGCGACACCATCACCACCCCCGGCAAGAAATTCAAATTCTCCGGCATCCCGACGTTTGCCCCGGAGCATTTCGCCCGTGTTTCCGCCAAGGATTCCATGAAGCGGAAGCAGTTCGTGAAAGGCACCGAGCAGATCGCCCAGGAGGGCGCTATCCAAATCTTCAGGGTCCCCAATTCCGGCATGGAGGAGGTCATTGTGGGCGTGGTGGGCACGCTGCAATTTGACGTGTTCGTGTACCGGATGAAGAACGAGTACGGCGTGGACCTACGGATGGAGACCCTGCCCTACGAGGAGATTCGCCTGATCGACAGCTACCCCGGCGACCTGACGGACCTGAATCTGGGCAGCGACGCCGAGCTGCTGGAGGACTACAAGGGCCGGAGCCTGCTGGTATTCTCCAGCTACTGGGCCATCGACTTTACCTGCCGGAAGAATCCCGGCCTGCAGCTTTCCGAGATCGTGGTTTCCACAGAGGAATAAGATGTTTTTCCCCGGCTTGCCTGTGCAGGCCGGGGGAATTTTTGTATTTGTGGCAAAATTAAGAAAACCTTAAAGAGTTCTTAACAGGATTTGTCGGTTCCGCCACTGGACAAAAATCGAAAAATGGCTATAATTGGAGCAAGCAGAAGAGAAAAGGAGTTTTCGTTATGCCAACACAGCCATTGATCCGATTGTTTACCACCATCAGCCTGGTCCTGGTGACCCTGACGACGGTTTGCTTTTTTTATCAGATTCTGTATCTGATCGTCCCCTTCCTGGTCAAGCGGCGCAAGCACGCCCCGGAAAAGAAAAACCGGTACGCCATCCTCATCGCCGCCCGGAATGAGGAAGCAGTCCTCCCCCACCTGCTGGATTCCATCAACGCCCAGGATTACCCACGGGAGCTGATACATATTTTTGTTGTGGCCGACAACTGCACGGATGAAACTGCCCGGGTGGCCCGGGAACATGGTGCAACGGTTTTTGAGCGGTTCAACAAGCTGCAGGTTGGCAAGGGCTACGCCGTGCACTACCTGCTGGACCAGATCGAGGCCACGGTGGGCCTGGACAGCTTCGACGATTTCCTGATTTTCGATGCGGACAACCTGCTGCAGCCCGATTACATACGCCAGATGAATAAAGTTGTCTCCGACGGCTACGAGGCCTTCACCGGCTACCGGAACACCAAGAATTTTGGTGATAACTGGCTGACCTCCGGCTACGGCATCTGGTATCTCCACGATTCCGCCCACCTGAATCAGTCCCGGATGCTGCTGGGGACCACCTGCGCCGTCACCGGAACGGGCTTCGGATTTTCCAGAGAACTGCTGCGGCGGCTGGGCGGCTGGAATTTCTTCACGCTGACCGAGGATATTGAGTTCAGCACCTGGTGCGCCACCCACGGCGTGTGCATCGGCTATTGCCATGACGCCATCCTTTTTGACGAGCAGCCTGCCCGGTGGAGCCAGTCCTTTAAGCAGCGTTCCCGCTGGACCCAAGGCGGCTTGCAGGTGAGTCTACTCTATGCCTTCGACTTGGTGAAGGGCCTATTTCGGGGCTTCCGGACAGCTTACGCCAGCTTTGAGACCGCTACACTGTCCCTATGGGGCACATCCTTGGCGGCGCTCAGCAGTCTGTTTGCCCTTTCCCTGACCTTCCTGACGGGCAGCTGGATGGGCCTCCTCCGGGCGCTGGTCACGGGCATTCTGGGTGGTTATTGGTCCTTGTTCCTGATTGCCGTGCTGATTCTGGCTACGGAATGGAAGCGCATCCACGCCACCACGGAGCAGAAAATCAAAAGCGCATTCACTTTTCCTCTGTTCATGTTTACCTTCGTGCCGATCTCCCTGACGGCTGTTTTCCGGAAATTCCAGTGGGAGCCCATCGCCCATACGGTGGCCATCTCCACGGAGCAGCTGGGAAAGCGATAAAAAAGAAAAATCACGGGCCTGCCATCGGCAGGCCCGTGACACAGGAAATCCCCCGGACCTGTATGGCCCGGGGGAATACTTTTTTCAGAACCGCTCTCTGGTGGGTTCGATGTGCCAGATCTCGTTGGCGTACTGGCGGATGGTACGGTCGGAGGAGAACTTTGCTCCGCTGGCCACGTTCACCAGGCACTTGCGGCCAAAGGCCATCCGGTCGGCGTAATCTTTATTGGCCCGCAGCTTGGCCTCCAGGTAGGAGGCGTAATCCATCAGCAGGAAGTAGTGGTCCGCACGGTGCCAGGATGCGCCGTCCAGCAGAGCGTGGTACAGCTCCCGCTGATCGTCGTCGGTGGGCACGGTGCCGTCCACCAGGGTGTCGATGGCCCGATGCAGGCCGGGATTGGTGTCGTAAATGCCACGGGGATAGTAGCTGTCCCGGGCGGCGTTGATCTGCTCCACGGTGGCACCGAAGATATAGTTGTTCTCCTGACCGGCCTCCTGGACGATCTCCACATTGGCACCGTCCATGGTGCCCAGGGTTACGGCGCCGTTGAGCATCAGCTTCATGTTGCCGGTGCCGGAAGCCTCCGTGCCGGCGGGAGAGATCTGCTCGGAAATATCGGCGGCGGGGATGATATGCTCGGCGTAGGAGCAGTTATAGTTCTGCACGAACACCACCTTCAGCTTGTCGTTCACCGCCGGGTCGTTGTTGATCATCTTGGCCACCCGGTTGATATAGCGGATGATGGCCTTGGCCCGGGCGTAGCCGGGAGCGGACTTGGCGCCGAACAGGTACACGGTGGGATGGAAGTCCGGCAGCTTGCCATCCTTCAGCTGGAAGTAAATATCCACGATGGAGAGAATATTCAGCAACTGGCGCTTGTACTCGTGGAGCCGCTTCACCTGAACGTCGAAAATGAAGTCCGGGTTCAGCTTGATGCCCTCGTGCTTTTCCACCACGGCGCAAAGCTGCTCCTTCTTCTTCCGCTTGATACAGTTGAATTGCTTCACCAGATCGTCGTCGATCTGGTCCTTCAGCCGGGAAATGCGGTCCAGGTCTTTCAGGAAATCGCCGCCCACCCGATAGCGGATCATCTGGGTCAGCTCCGGGTTGCACAGACCGATCCAACGCCGGGGGGTCACGCCGTTGGTCTTGTTCTGGAACCGTTCCGGGAACACATTGTACCAGTCCTTGAACAGGTCCTCTTTCAGAATACGGCTGTGGATCTCCGCCACGCCGTTCACATAAGAGCTCACATACACGGACAGGTTGGCCATATGGGCGGTGTTGTCCTGGACCACATACAGGCCCGGATGCTCCCGGCGGACCTTCTCGTCGATGCGCAGGATGATGTCCACGATGTCCGGCACCACACTGCGCAGTAGGTCCAGGGGCCACTTTTCCAGGGCTTCGCCCATGACGGTGTGGTTGGTGTAGGAGAAGGTGCGCTGGGCGATGTCGAAGCTCTGGTCAAAGTCCATGCCCTCCAGCATCAGAAGCCGGATCAGTTCGGGGATGGACATGGCGGGGTGGGTGTCGTTCAGCTGCACGGCGTAGTAGTCGGCAAAATGGCTCAGATCGTTGCCGTGGGCCACCTTATAGGTCCGCAGCATATCCTGCAGGGATGCGGAGGACAGCACGTACTGCTGCTTGATACGCAGACGCTTGCCCTCCCAGGTGGAGTCGTTGGGGTACAGGACACGGGTAATGTCCTCGGCCTTGTTCTTCTGGTTCAGGGCACGGAGATAGTCCTGGTCGTTGAAGGCGTTGAAGTCCAGTTCCTCCTCGGCCTCACACTGCCAGAGCCGCAGGGTGTTGATGTTGTCGGTGCCGTAACCGATGATGGGCACATCGTAAGGCACGGCCAGGACCGTGTGGTCCGGGAACTTCACCTTCACGGTGTGGTTATAACGGCGGTAGGACCAGGGGTCGCCGAATTTGGACCAGTCGTCCGCATTCTCCTTCTGGCTGCCGTTCTCGTCGAAGCTCTGCTTGAACAGGCCGAACTTATACCGCAGACCGTAGCCGGACAGGGGCATATCGGTGCTGGCGGCGCTGTCCAGGAAGCAGGCGGCCAGACGGCCCAGACCGCCATTGCCCAGAGCGGCATCCTCGATGTCCTCCAGAATGGCCAGGTCCACGCCCCGCTCAGCGAACAGCTGCTTCATTTCGTCCAGAATGCCCAGGTTGTACAGGTTGCTGTACACCAGACGGCCGATCAGGTACTCGGCAGAAAAATAGTAGGCCTTCCGCTGGTGCATCCGGGTCCGCTTGCTGCGGTTCCAGTTGTCGGAAATGGCCATCATGACGGCGTCGCCCAGGGCCTCGTGCAGTTCCTGCGGAGTGGCCTCCTGCAGGGACACGTCGTAGGTGTACTTGAGCTGTGCTTCCGTCCACTTGAGAATATTCAGACAGTTATAACTCATATTCAATCTCCCATCTATACAGCACCGGCTTTGCCGGCTGGCTTTCTTGCTGGCCCTTCCAAAAACGGAGGGGTGGGTGCATGGATAGTATATCCGTATCCGTGCCCGGCCAAACGCCGGAACGGGGCTTTCGGGCAGACCCCACGCAAATATTAGAGTAATACATTTTTACCGATTTGTCAAGAAAAACCCTTGATTTTTCAGGAAAATCCTTCCCGGAAACTGCCTTGCCGGAAGGTGTGTACCAAAAAACGCACCTTCCGGCCGGAGAAAATTGGAAACGTTTCTATTTTTCTAGCCTAGGGCCACGTCCAGGGTCATCATCACGCTGAAGCCCACAGCGAAAAAAATGGTTCCGATGTCCGAGTGCTTTCCTTGGGACATTTCCGGGATGAGTTCCTCCACGACCACGTAGAGCATGGCTCCGGCGGCAAAGCTGAGGAGGTACGGCAGGGCCGGGATAATGAGCCGGGCAGCCAGAATGGTGAGGACGGCACCGATGGGCTCCACGATGCCGGAGAGCATCCCGCTCAGAAAAGCTCTCCCCTTCCCCATGCCCTCCGCCCGCAGGGGCATGGAAATGATGGCCCCCTCCGGGAAATTCTGAATGGCGATGCCCAGGGACAGGGCCATGGCACCGGCGGCGCTGATCTGGGCGCTTCCGGCCAGGTATCCGGCATAGACCACGCCCACGGCCATGCCCTCCGGGATGTTGTGCAGGGTCACGGCCAGTACCATCATGGTGGTCCGGCGCAGTTCCCCCTTGGGGCCTTCCGTCTCGTCGCTGTTCTGATGCAGGTGCGGGATAACGTGGTCCAACAATAATAAGAACAAAATGCCCACCCAGAAGCCCACGGCCGCCGGGACGAAGGCAAATTTGCCCAGGCCCTCCGATTGTTCAATGGCCGGTATCAGCAGGCTCCACACGGAAGCGGCCACCATCACGCCCGCCGCAAAGCCGGTGAGCATCCGCTGCACCCGCTCCCCCAGGCTTCGCCGCATGAAAAATACGCAGCAGGCCCCCAAGGTCGTACCGAGAAACGGGATGAGAATTCCCAAAAATGTGTTCATGTACTTCGCTCCTTCCCGAAAAAGTCTATGTCTTGAAAGCGTGTTTTGTGACCGAGCGGTGTCGAATTTGTGGTTAGACGAAACTAACCATTTTCTAAAAAAGAAACGCCATCTGACGACACCCTCATTCTACCACGTCCGGGGCATAAATGCAACGGGAAAGAACGGCAGTTTTGCCGTATTGCCAATGTCCGGCCCCTGTGCTAAAATAAGACTATCTTTATTCAGGAGGAGATCATCGTGAAGAAACTGCTGGCTTTTCTGGCGGCGGTCCTGCTGCTGGCGGGCTGTGCCGCTGACCGGGAACAGCCCGCCGGAACGGATGCGGAAGCATCCTTGGCCCAAAGCGCCATGACCAAAGAGCGCTGGACGGATACGGACGGCACGGCCCTGGATTATTGGCTGTACACTCCGAAGAATCCGGCGGAGGATATGCCGCTCATCGTCTATCTCCATGGCGGCTCCGGCAAAGGGAATGATCTGGAAAAAATCCTGGACGAGGGCAGCCTCCCCGGCTATCTCTGGTCCGGGCAGCTTTCCCCGGCGGCCTATGTGCTGATTCCTCAGCTGCCGGAAAGCTGCAAGGGCTGGACGGACCGGGCGGAGGCATTGATGAAGCTGATCTCCCATGTGGAAGCCGACTGCGCCATTGATTCGGACCGGGTGAGCCTCACCGGCCACAGCATGGGCGGCACCGGGGCCTGGGCCGTTGCCCTGGCCTATCCCAAAACCTTCTCGGCGGTGGCACCCCTCAGCGGCAGCGTGCAGGTCACGGAACAGAACCTTCGGAAGCTGGAAAATCTGCCGGTCTGGGCGGTGGTGGGCGAAGCGGACGCCATCGTTCCCCCGGACAGCAGCCGGAAAATGATAGAGCAGCTTTCCGAAAGAAATCCGGAAGCAAAAATCACGGAATTGCCGGGAACGGACCATTTTGGGGTCCCGGAACTCTATCTGGACAGCGAAACGGGCCTGCTGGATTGGCTCATAGCACAAAAACGCGGATAAATTACGTCTCCCGGTTCCGAAAAAGGAACCGGGAGACGTTCATTTTATTGCAGGCCGATGATAAAGAGGATCAGCGCACAGACCGCCAGGCCGCACCGGGCGTAAAAACGCTGGTCCTTGGCCCAATCGGACGGCTCTGCATCCTCGCCATTCCGAAGCCAACGGTTTGCGCAAATTCGGAACAATTCATCCGCATAAAGTATGAGAAAAACGTTCAGAGCGCAAAGAATGAATCCACAGAGCCAGAACGCCCCAACCCCTTTATGGGTCAGTTTTGGCCCGAGAAACAAATTAACGATGCTGGACACGGAGGGCGCAGCATTATCGATCATTTTCCTGTTGACATCATACAGCATCCCGTCCTTTATGGTGGAATTGCCATAGGGAATGACCATGTTGTCGTCCATCAGCGGCCCGTTCCCATTTTCATCGGTCAGCATGAGAAACCCATGGATGGTGGAAGCGCCCCCACGAAATATCACCTCGTCCCCCAGAAAAACCTCAATGCCCGTAGCCACAATGCCCGTAGACAGGGCATCGTCTTTCGGAATGGCCGTGGGGTCCTCCCGGACCGTATAGGGGCCGTACTCTGCAGAGCCGTGCCGGTAGAAAATGGTTCCGTCCGGGGACACGGTAAAGGACGTGTCCTGGTCGTTCACCCGGCCGGAATAGACTGTGGTCCCGTTTTTTGCATGGCGCACCAGCAGGGCGTTTCGGAATTTGATGCCCTTCCGGCACAGGGCAATGGGGTACAGCACGGAAAAGACCAGCACCATCACGGCCATGGCTGCAAGAAGCCCCTGCTGAAAGATGTCCAAATCTTTTATCCGTTTCATATTCTGCCCCTTCTGCTTTTTGTTCTATTGTAACAGGAAACAAGACAAAAATCAAGAAATTTTCGGACAGTATTTATTCTTTGCTTCCGGTGATAAAATAGTCGCAGCGATTTCACGCACCGTCAGGCGTATTTCACACTGCGAAGCAGTAAATCTGGCCCATAAAATTTTAATCATCCGCAAAGCGGATACCGCTTCTGTTCTCTTTTCACTTTTCTCTCTTATCTGGAGACGACAATTCAAGAGAAAAGTGAAGAGAGAAAAGAGAAGAGAACAAAAAGAAACGACAATTCTCTTGCGAGCATTGTCGTTTCTTTTTGGCGGAGATGAAGAGATTCGAACTCTTGCACGCCTTGCGGCGCCTACCGGATTTCGAATCCGGACCCTTCAACCACTTGGGT
>UQVA01000021.1 GCA_900544405.1 uncultured Eubacteriales bacterium | reverse complement strand
CCGCCCCTCATCCGTCTGCCCTGACGGGCAGCCACCTTCCCCCAGGGGAAGGCTCTTTCTCTGTTCCGGCGGGCTTCTGCGTCGATTTATCACGTCCAGTCATTGCAACCTGGCGTGCCGCCGCCCGTATATTCAGAATCAGACTTTCTCCCGCCCGTTCCCCACGTTTTCCCGGTTGCATATTTGTCAAAAAACTGATAGAATAGAGGAAAACGAAAATACAAAGGACGAATGAATACCATGGAGCAAGAAAGTATTACCTTTTCCGATCTGGGTCTCAACGATGCCATGCTGCGGGCGCTGGAAAAGAAGGGCTACGGTTATCCCACCACCATCCAGCAGGAGGCCATTCCGCCGTTCCTGGAATGGAAGGACGTGATCGCCAAGGCCCCCACCGGCACCGGCAAGACCTTCGCCTTCGGCATCCCCATGATCGAGCATATCGACGCCTCCTGCCCGGATGTGCAGGGGCTGATTTTGGCGCCTACCCGGGAGCTGGCCATCCAGATCGGCGATGAGCTGCGGGGCCTGCTGACCTTCTATCAGGGCATCCGGGTGGCCGTTCTCTACGGCGGCGCCGGTCTGGGCGGACAGGTCCAGCAGCTGGAAAAGCATCCCCAGATCGTGGTGGCCACCCCCGGCCGTCTCATGGACCATTATAACCGGAAAAACATCCGCCTGGACAAGATCCAGACCGTGGTGCTGGACGAGGCGGACCGGATGCTGGACATGGGTTTCTTCAAGGACGTGACCCGCATCATCGACAAGGTGAAAAACCGCCGGAATTTGGGCCTGTTCTCTGCCACCATTTCCCAGGAGGTCATGACCGTTTCCTGGATGTACCAGCGGGATGAGGTGGAGATCACTGTGGAGCCCAAGCAGGAGGACCGGCCGGACATCGACCAGTACAGCCTTACCGTGACGCCTCTGGAAAAAGCCGAGACCACCCTGCGGCTCATTCAGTCCCAGAACTTCGAGCGGGTGATGATCTTCTGCAACACGAAACACATGTGCCAGCGGCTCAGCGATGAATTGCAGCGGGCCGGGCTGGACTGCGAGTGCATCCACGGCGACATCCGCCAGAGCCAGCGGGAAAAGACCATGCAGCGCTATCGGGAGGGCAAGCTGGCCGTGCTGGTGGCTACGGATGTGGCCTCCCGGGGCATCGACGTGGACGACGTGGACTGCGTCATCAACTATGACATTCCCGAAGAAAACGAATATTATGTCCACCGCATCGGCCGGACGGGCCGTGCCAAAAAGAAGGGCGTGGCCTGGTCTCTGGTGGGCAACTTCCCGGAGAAGGCCAAGCTGGACGAAATTGCGAAATTTTCTCAATATACCATCCGGCCCATGGTGCTTGCCGCCGACGGCAGCCTGAGCGAGGAAGAGATCAAACCGGTGGTGCCGGTATCCAAGCGCCGGCGGCTCCGTTGACCGGGCCGGAACGGGGCCTGCTGCTTCTGGGGAGCCACTTGGGGGACCCGGAACGCAGACCCATGACCCTGGCGCAGATCCGGCGGCTGGGGGACCGGGTTCGGGCCACAGACTTTTCCGGCAAGGACCGGGACCTGACCGAACAGGACCTGAAGGCCCTGGGCTACGGGCCGGAGGACGCCAGGCTGATTTTGAATTTGCTGGCCCAGGAGGACCTGCTGGAGGACTATCTCCGTCGGGGCCGCCGGGCAGGATGCCGGGTGTTGACCCGCATTTCGCCGGGGTATCCGGAAAAACTCCGGTCCCGGCTGGGACTGGACACCCCGGTGTGCCTGTGGCTCCGGGGAGACGAAGCCTTGCTGGAACGGCCCATGATCGCCCTGGTTGGCAGCCGGGAACTGGAACCGGAAAACGAGGCCTTTGCCCGGGAAGCGGGCCGTCAGGCGGCGCAGCAGGGCTATGTGCTTGTGTCCGGCAACGCCCGTGGGGCGGACCGCACCGGCCAGCAGGCCTGCCGGGACCGGGGCGGCAGCTATATCAGCGTGGTGGCCGACGAACTGGAAAAATGGGAGCCCCGGCCAAATTGCCTGTACCTCAGTGAGGACGGCTTCGGAGAGCCTTTTTCCGCCCAGCGGGCCTTGAGCCGGAACCGCATCATCCACGCCCTGGGGGACGGGACTCTGGTGGCCCAATGCCGCCTGGAAATGGGCGGCACCTGGAGCGGTACCACCCAGAATCTGCGCCGGGGCTGGTCCCCGGTGACCTGCTTTGAGGATGGCAGTGCCGCCATGGAGGCATTATACGCCATGGGGGCCGAGGGCGTTTCCCTGTCGGGCCTTTCCGACCTGGAGGCCCTGTGCCGCCGGAAACCCACGCTTTTTGACGGAAAAGGAGAATTTTTATGAGCCGTGCAGACGAGCTTTACCGGGCCACCTGCCTGGATATTTTGGAAAACGGGTATTCCGACGCTGAGGAGCAGGTGCGCCCCCATTGGGCGGACGGTACCCCGGCCCATACCATCAAGAAATTCGGCGTGGTGAACCGGTACGATCTGCGGGAGGAGTTCCCCATTATGACCCTCCGGCGGACTTACTGGAAGTCGGCGCTGGATGAGATTTTATGGATCTGGCAGAAGAAATCCAACCGCATTGCGGATCTGGGCAGCCATGTGTGGGACGAATGGGCCGGCCCGGACGGGACCATCGGCAAGGCCTACGGCTATCAGCTGGGGGTGAAGCACCATTATCCTGAAGGGGACTTCGACCAGGTGGACCGGGTGCTGTACGATCTGAAGCACAACCCCGCCTCCCGGCGCATCCTGACGAATATCTATAATTTCCAGGACCTCCACGAGATGAACCTGTACCCCTGCGCCTATTCCATGACATTCAATGTGACGGGACATACCCTGAACGCCATTCTGAATCAGCGGAGCCAGGATATGCTCACCGCCAACAACTGGAACGTGGTCCAGTATGCCCTGCTGACCCACATGATGGCTCAGGTGTCCGGCCTGGAGGCGGGGGAACTGGTCCATGTGATCGCAGACTGCCATATTTACGACCGGCATATCCCCGCCGTGAAGGCCATGCTGGACCGGGAGGGCTATCCGGCCCCTACCCTGCGGATGGATAAGAGCGTCACGGACTTCTACGCCTTCACCAAGAACAGTTTTACCCTGGAGGGGTATCAGTACCATTCCTTTGATTTTGAGATTCCCCTGGCCATCTAAGGAGGCGGACCATGAAAGCCATTGTTGCGGTATATGACGATTGGGGCATCGGGGCCAATGGCACCCAGCCGGTGGCCCTCAGCGCCGACCGGAAATTTTTTCGGGAAATGACCAGAGGGGCCTGCGTCGTTGTGGGACGGCGGACCCTGGCGGATTTCCCCGGCGGGCGGCCCTTGCCCAACCGGGAGAACCGGGTGCTGACCCGGGATAAAAACCGGACCATCCCCGGGGCTGTTCTTTGCGGCAGCCCGGAGGAAGCGGCGGAAAACGCCCCGGAGAATACGTTCGTCATCGGCGGTGGCAGTGTGTACGCTCAGATGCTGCCCTATTGCCGGGAGGCCATCGTCACGAAGGTCTACACAGCCCCCGTGTCGGATACGTTTTTCCCGAATCTGGATGCCGACCCGAACTGGACCGCCGTCGAAACATTGCAGCGGGGAGAGGAAAACGGCATTGCCTACGAAATGATCCGATACGTACGGAAATAATCAAAGCGGCATCTCAAAAGAGATGCCGCTTTGATTACTGTATTTAAGCCTCGTCCTGACTGTTGTCACAGTTGGGACACTTGCCGTCTTCGTTCAACGGCGAACCGCACTTGCTGCAGAAGTTGGGCGCAGACGGATTTTGAGGACCCTGGGGACGCACGGCTTTCGAGCGAAGCTGCTGGCGCAGCGCGCTCATATCCGGAGCTGCGAAAATGCCGTCCTGCGCCTTGCCTCCGTTCTGATTGCGGAGCTTGTTGTTGATGGAGATCACGTTCTTCAGCAGCAGGACCGCCATCATCAGCAGCTCATACACAAGCCGGATCACAATGGGGCCCAGGATCATGATCATGATCCCGTAGCCGCCCAGCCAGTGGCGGTCGCCATAGAAGTCCTTCGGTGCGGCAAAAAGCATGAAGAAACCGAGGATGATCATGTCGGCCGTAAAGAAAATGTACAGAGCCTGCAGGATCTTCTCCACAATCAGGTACTTGAAATTGCAGGTATCGTGCAGAAACTTGCCAAAAGCATTGAGCTTCTCACGACATTTTTCAGGGACGATGAACACATAGGCCAGAATCGTGGCAATGACGGCCAGAACACCGCCGATGACGCTGAACGCGCCGAGCTGTTGGAATACGTTTAAAGGATTCATGGGGTATCTCTCTTTCTTTTCTGTAATTGCCCGGGGAGACAGGCATCCCCAGGCGGAGAATAGCATACCCGAAAATCCGGGATTTGTCAAGACAGGATCTGCATCATCCCGGAAGCAATGCGGCAGGGATGGGAAAGCGGCATCTCGGGGGAGATGCCGCTTTGCGCTGCCTGTGAAATTCCAATCATCCGCAAAGCGGATACCGCTTCTTTTCTCTGTTCACTTTTCTCTCTTATCTGGAAACGGCAATTCGAGAGAAGAGGGAAGAGAGAAAAGAGAAGAGAACAAAAAGAAACGGCAATTCTCTGGCGAGCATTGCCGTTTCTTTCTGGCAAATGACTCTAATTTTGATAGAAACCCGTCAAGGGGGTGCAATTACGGTTTGGAGGGGGGCAGTTCTCGATTTGTGGGGGTGCAACCACAGCTTTAGGGGTGGTGCAATACATTCTTGTGCTGCCCTTCAATTACCATGCAGGTGCAGGAGAGTGTTATTTTTCGTGGGAGCTGTCGTAGATTGCACGGATGTCCTTCGGCAACTCATCGGGAATCATGGCGGCGAGTTTTTCCTTATTTCCGTCTCGGATTGCCTGTTCATAGTACCAGCATTTGAATTTCAGCATATCCAGAGTGCGGCTCATCCGTGTGATCTCCTCCTCCATATGCGCCTTCTGCGTTTCAAACAATTCCTTTCGCTGCGGATATGTGGCAGGACCCTCTTTACACCAATCCATGAACTGCTTGATATCCCGAATCTCCATTCCTGCCTTTTTCAGGCACTCAATAACCCGAAGCGCCTCAATCTCGGTTCCACTGAACTTACGGATACCGGATACCCGTTCCATATTCGGAAAAAGTCCTTGTTTGTCATAATAGCGCAGCGTAGAGATGGGCATTCCGAACATCTCCGCCACCTGTCCGATCGAATACATAAAAATTCTCCGAAAATTTTCAAAAAACATCTTGACCTGAAGTTAGGTTTAGGTGTTATCATTATAATAACACAAAAGAAACCGAAGTGCAAGGAGTGTTTTATGATGAGTAAAAAAGTGTTGATTCTTTCTTCAAGCCCTCGCAGGGGCGGCAACTCTGAAACGCTGGCGGCAGCATTTGCCAAGGGCGCACGGGAGGCAGGTAATCAGGTAGAAACCATATACCTGCGGGAAAAGCAAGTTGGCTTCTGCAAGGGCTGTCTTGCCTGCCTGAAGTTGGGGCACTGCGTCATCAAAGACGATGCCGTGGAAATTGCCACCAAAATGCACGATGCAAATGTGCTGGTGTTCGCAACACCCGTCTACTATTACTGCGTCAGCGGTCAGCTCAAGACTATGCTGGATCGTGCCAACCCATTGTTCGATACGGACTACGCCTTTACGAAAGCCTACTTGCTGGCAACAGCGGCAGAGGAAGCACCGGAAACCTTTGCGGGCACAGAAAAAGCTGTGCAGGGTTGGGTAGACTGCTTCCCCTGCTGCACGCTGGTTGGCACAGTGTTTGTAGGCGGCGTAAACGGCGTGGGAGAGATCGCAGGTCATATTGCGCTGGAGCAAGCTTATCAGATGGGCAAGGAGGTGTGAGCCATGGCAGTTAAACAAACGGCAGGCAGAGAGGCTTTGGGGGAATTTGCTCCTAAATTTGCGGAATTGAATGATGATGTGCTGTTCGGGCAGGTGTGGAGCCGGGAAGACAAGCTTTCCCTGCGGGACCGCAGCATTGTAACAGTGGTGGTGCTGATGGCGCAGGGACTGACGGACGCCTCGTTTCGGTATCACCTGACGGCGGCAAAAAACAACGGCATTACCCGGTGTGAGATCGCAGAGATCCTGACCCATGCGGCATTTTATGCGGGCTGGCCCAAGGCGTGGGCGGCCTTCCGTATGGCAAAGGAGGTTTGGGCGGAGGACGATGCTGCCGACGCAAAAGCCAAGCATCAGAATGAAATGGTCTTTCCCATCGGCGCACCCAATAATGACTTTGCGAAATATTTTATCGGGCAAAGCTATCTCGCACCTCTTTCTACGCAGCAGGTCGGCATTTACAACGTGACCTTTGAACCCAGCTGCCGCAACAGCTGGCACATTCATCATGCGAAAAACGGCGGCGGACAGATTCTTGTCTGCGTGGCCGGACGAGGTTACTATCAGGAATGGGGCAAACCGGCACAGGAGCTGCGCCCCGGCGATGTGGTGAATATCCCTGTGGGTGTAAAGCACTGGCACGGCGCTGCACCGGATAGCTGGTTCTCTCATCTGGCGGTAGAGGTTCCGGGGGATGAAACCTCCAATGAATGGTTGGAAGCCGTGGACAACACAGTATATTTTAAGGCAACAGGCAAGGAGGTCTGAATATGTATAAGCATTATATTGAGAATACTAAATTCAACCTACAATTGTTAAATCTCTAAGATTGAAAAACAATCATTTAACGATTGCACCTATAATTCAACGATTACCCTCAGCTGTTTAACGATTGCAACGACAAAAAAGCCACAAAACCCATATAAAGCACAAAACCCCGCCGCAGAATCGCTCTGTGGCGGGGATCGTTTATGCTCTGGAATGGTGAAAACCTTGATTTCAAGCGGTTTTTTGGCATAGAAAAAGTCCACCGTAATTCTATCAAAATTACGGTGGACTTATGGCAAATGACTCTAATTTTGATAGAAACCCGTTAAGGGGGTGCAATTACGGTTTGGAGGGGGGTGCATTTTTGATTTTAGGGGGGTGCAGTACTTTGCCAAAGTAAGAGGAGCGCCTTCATGGAATAATGTGTTAAGGGAAAATAATTTTTTGTTAAAATGCGTATGTTTTTCTCTACACCCCTTGCAAACCAGAAAAAAGCGCGGTATAATATGACCAGAAGAACCGAAACGGTCATATTTCAGGGAGGGTGCGACCTTGGCTTTTACCGATTACGAGACTGAGCAGCTCCGCAAGGCGTTGCTGAAGGAAACGAGACATTGTGCTGTCACGCTGGGGATGAAGAAAACCTCCGTGGATCAGCTGACAAAGGCGGTCGGCATTGCGAAGGGCTCGTTCTATAAATTCTACGAATCCAAGGAAATGCTTTTCTTCGCGGTTTTGGAGAGCATTCACTCCGAGCTTTACGGAGTAGCTGACCGCGCGCTGCGTGAATCTAACGGCTTGCAGCCGTCGGAGCGCGCGGCAAAGGCGGTCCTTGCCGTCTGCCGGCGGCTGTCCGATACCGGCGACATGGTTTTCATTGAAAACGATGCAAAGCTGCTTTTGCAGAGACTGCCGGAGGATGTCAAAAATGTGCATTACCACGACGACGAGACGCACATTCGTCAGCTTCTGGAAAAATATGACCTTGTTCCTAAACAGGGGGCGTCACTTGCCGCCGCGACAGTACGCGGACTGATTCTGACCGTCTCACACAAGGAGCAAATCGGAGAATTGTACCCGCAGGTGCTGGAAACGCTGGTGTACGGCGCTTGCAGGGAGCTATTTGAATAAGCCGAAAGGCCGCAGAAATGCGGCTTTTCCAAGACACAACGGTTAGCGTCATCTAACCTCTCGAATGCACGCATTGGTTAGGTTAATCTAACATTGAAAGGAATGATAGCGATGCAGGAACACAAGAATTTCTGGGACAAAAATGCCGGACGTTACGACCGCTTTATGCGAAAGGATCGGGCGGCGTATGACGAGATGTATGAGCTGATCCGGCCGGTCGTGCGGCACAAGACGGTGCTGGAGCTTGCTACCGGCACGGGATTGATTGCAAAACACATCGTAAACGCGGCGGCGCACATCGAGGCGACGGACGCCTCCGCGGAGATGATTCTTGAAGCAAAGCGGGATAACCGCTCTGCCAAGCTGCACTTTTCCGTGCAGGATATGTTCTGCCTGCCCTACGCGGAGGAGTCCTTCAATGTGGTAATCGTGTCCAATGCGCTGCATATCGTGCCGCAGCCGGAGAAGGCCCTTGCCGAGATCCGCCGAGTGCTGAAGGACGACGGCGTGCTGATTGCGCCGACCTTCACCCACTCTGAAAATTCGTTTCCCGGCAAGGCGAGAGCGTTTTTTATGAAGCTGGCGGGCTTTCCTCTCCACAGCAGGTGGACGAGCGAGGAATATCTGACTTTTCTGCGGCAGAATGGCTGGACGGTGCGGAAAAGCGCTGTTCTGAAGGCATCCTTCCCGCTGACCTATGCGGAATGCGTGAAATCGGAGGTGTGATAAGATGTCATTTTTTGAGAACACCAGAAAGCCTGTGGGGCTTGGCGGGAAAATCATGGTCGCCATGATGAATGTCGGGCACAGCGCCGTGGCCCGGTGGGGGCTTCAATTTCTGAATGCCGCACCGGATGCCAAGGTGCTGGACTGCGGCTGTGGCGGAGGGGCGAACATCAAGAGACTTCTGAAAAAATGCCCGGAGGGTATTGTCAAGGGCATTGACTATTCCCCCGTCAGTGTGGAGAAATCCAAAAAAGTCAACGAGGCCGCCATAGCGGAGGGCCGCTGCGCCGTCCTGCAAGGCAGCGTGGCGGATATGATATTCGCAGATGACTGGTTTGATGCGGTCACGGCCTTTGAGACCGTCTATTTCTGGCCCGATCTGCCGCGGTGCTTCCGGGAGGTTTACCGGGTGCTGAAGGTCGGCGGGACATTACTCATCTGCAACGAAAGCAACGGCGATACGGACAAGGACAAGAAGTGGACGGAGATCATCGGCGGCATGACCATCTACAAGGATGCTGAGCTGAAGACGTATCTGGAGCAGGCAGGCTTTCACGATGTGAAGATACGCAAAAAGAAAAGCTGGCTCTGCATTACGGCGCGGAAATGAGGGGGCTAAATCATGAGTATCTTTGCATCTTTCCTGCGCGGCGCATACAAACTCTCCGGCGCGAAAAAGGCGTTCGCCCTGCCGGAGGATGCACTGCGAAAGGAAATTGAAAAGCAGAACCGGCATCGTGGCGTTTTTACGCCCACTGACCACAAGGCGTATTATGAAACAATTACAGTGAACGGCTTTCCCTGCCTGATCGTGCGAGAGCATCCGAAGCCGTCCGAGCGCGCGATTCTCTATTTCTTTGGCGGCGGCATGGTGATCGGCCCCGATAAGGGCGACCTGCCTGTGATGCGCAAGCTCTGCCGCGAGACCGGCTGTGATGTGTGGTTTCCGTTTTACCCGCTCTGCATGGAGCACTGCATTACTGAAACATACGCGATGGTGTACGAATGTTATCGAAAAATGATTACACTGTACGGCGGCGGAAATGCCAACACCTGTGGTTTTTCCTCCGGCGGTGCGCTGGCGCTTGGCATTGCGGCGCACAACAACGCGCAGCCCGAGCCGCTGCCGCAGCCGAGGCATATCGTCGCCGTATCCCCCGGCGAGGTGCCGTGGAACGATGCGGAAAAGGCGCGGATGCAGGCGCTCAATAAATGGGACGTTTCCATCGACTATGCCTTTATGGTGACGGTGGAAAAGTTCATGCGGCATGGCTGCGAGAATGTGCCGAACTATATGCTCTCCGGCTCCCGGGGAGATTTTACCGGCGTAGGCGATATCCACTTCTTCTATTCTGCCGACGAGGTGCTCTACGGTGCTTTGCCGGACTTTGAGGAAGCCTGCAAACGGGCCAATGTCCCCTATACGGTGTCCGCCCGCCCGAAGATGGTGCATTGCTACTGTATGCTGCCGATCTTCAAGGAAGCGAAGGAGGACTTCGCAAAGATCGTGGATTTTTTGAAGAGATAAGACTGGAAACGGGCGCGTGAGGATTGAAACACAGAGGGAAGAACCATGGAACGAAAAGAAGCCATTCGCAGTGCGTATCGAATGACGGGCGGCAACAGTTTTTATGACGGCATGATCACCTGCTCTACTCTGAGCGGGAAAGCGGTGTGCCGCTTGGTGTGGGCAATGAACAAGGCGGAAAACGACGCCTATTTGGAAAAGGCAATGTCCGGGATTCCGGAGCATTTCTCCGGCAAGCTGCTGGAAGTGCCGGTGGGAACCGGTGTTCTGACCATGCCGGTTTACCGGGCTATGCAGGAGGCGGACATCACCTGCCTCGATTACTCGGCGGATATGATGGGGCAGGCACAGGAAAAGGCTGACCGTCTGCACCTGAAAAATGTAACCCTCCGGCAGGGCGATGTGGGGGCGCTTCCCTATGCAGACGATACTTTCGACATCGTTTTGTCGCTGAACGGCTTTCATGCTTTTCCGGACAAGGAAGCCGCTTATCGGGAGGTTTTCCGGGTTTTGAGACCCGGCGGGACATTCTGCGGCTGCTTTTATGTGAAGGGCGGGCATAGGCGGACGGATTGGTTTGTCCGGCATGTTTATGAAAAGACAGGGTTTTTCACACCGCCCTATGAGACGGTTTCCAGTCTGAAAGCACGGCTGGATGGAATGTATACGGATGTGGACATGGGAAACCTGAAAAGCATGGCGTGGTTCGTCTGCCGAAAAGCTGGTTAAACCGGAGACAGTCCCATGCGCGCAAGAAAAAACAAGGAGGGAGGCAATTAGATGAAGGACAACGAGCTTCTATTCGACCGCAAAAGCCATGTGCTGTATTCAAAGCCTTGCAAGAAAGAGATACGGGCGAAAATCGCCCTGCACTATCCGGAAGCAGAGCGGGAGACAGTATGGGAAAAGGTGCAGCGGCAGTACATCGACTTTCTCTCCGACTGGCGCACCGATCTGGGCGGCAAAAAGAATTTCCACAACGGCGTAGGCGGCACCTATGACTGCATCGCTATCATGAGCTATTATGTTGTCTGCAAAGCCGTCACATCGTTCCGCGAAATTGAAGAGATGGAGGAAAATCTGATCCTGCCAACTTTCCGCAAGCTGAAAATTGTGGACTGCAACAAGCCGTTCTGGAGGAAGCTGATGTACAAGGCGTTTGTTCGTGCGAAAAGCGGCTGCGACAAATGGCACGATTACGAGATGTCGGTTGCGCCTTACGATAAAGATAAGCCCATCTATTATGAATTTACGTCGTGTCCGGCGGCGAAGTTCGCCATCCGGCACGGTCTTACGGACATCATGCCCGCCCTGTGCAATGTGGACTATTCAGAAATTGAAGCCCCCACCGCGCCACAGGGCTGTGACCCAGATTCATCATGTTCACCATGAGCTTCCCGCCAAGCCCCACAGGCTTGCGGGTGTTTTCGAAAAACGACATCCTTCGTCACTCCTTTTCCAGAACGATGATCTTATTGGAAATATTCCGCACGGCGGGCAGCCTGTCCAGCAGCTTGTAAACTGGCGCAAATGCCGCCATACCCTCGGTTAAGCTGTGTTCCTCCTCAAAGCGAAAATCCGGCAGCAGTCCGGCAAGTGCTTTCCCATTCTTGATTCCCCAGTTGAATTTTGCGTTGCTTGCGTCAATGGATTTCTCCTTGAAGTGCCGCACCATCGCAGGATTCATGGTTTCCACAAATATAGTGGCTTGGGAAAAACGGCTGGAAATCACTGCGAAAATTTGCTGCACATCTTTTGCGTTCAGGTACATGGTCAGTCCCTCGATGACGATCAGCACCTGCACATTCTGCTCGCTGATTTCGCTGCCCCAATCTTCCATGGCGGACATGGCAATCTGCGAAATCGTGCCGCTTTCCGGCAGAAGCTTTTCCCGCACCGCCATCGTCTCCGGCAGGTCGAGGTTATACCAATGCGCATAACTTGACATCCGATAGCAGCGGGTATCCAGCCCGCAGGCGATGTTGACCACCACCCCGCCGGGGTGCGTCCCAAGCCACGCTTTTGTCAGCCGGTCCAGCACGATGGTGCGGGCAATGACGCCGCTGTGCATGGCTGTGTCCTTGTCGGCAAGGGAAAAATCGTAGTCCAGTTTCTCGATGATTTCTTCCGCTTTTGCATCGTGAATCGCGCCGCGCCCCCGGCTCTCCTTCGCCCTGGCATAAACGGTCTGCAGCATGGTCTCCGGCACGCCGGAGAGTCTGATTTTTTCTTTCATGTCATGCTTCCTCCGTTTGCAAAGTCAGAAATTTTTCCGCATACCGGCAGAATTTTTCCGGGTGCACCATCACCAGCTCCGCATGGGCCATCTTGGGGATGCCATGGATGCGCGCCTTAGGAAAATAGCGCTTGATGAACCGGATATCCCGCCTGCGATCCTTCTTTTCGTCATCGCCGTACCAGTAGGTGAGCTTCGTGCCGGTTTTTGCGGGGCACTTCGGAAGCGCGTAGTTGTTGGCGGACCAGAATATATTGCGGATCGTCCGATCGGAAAAGGTTTTGAGATAGGCTTCCATGGCATCGTACTCCTTTTTGGGGTCGTGCCCTGCGGGGGTGAACCGTTCCGGTGGAAAAGCCGCTTCCAGAATTTTTCTATTGTTCGCCGCCATTTTAAAGGACACAATATCCCGCCAAAGCAGCAGCTTTCGCACCGGGTAGGGCAGCTGATAGGGCGTGATCCCGCTGTCGATGATGGCTCGGCTGATGGGCATTTCCCCCAATGCCAGCATACGGGTCAGGCAGGCACCGCCCATGGAGCAGCCATAGGCCCCGTCCAGACGGGAGACGCTGCGGGATTTCAGATAAGAAATCACCTCATCCACAGTCTGCTCAACCGAGGTGAAGTCCCCGGGGTACTCCGGCTGATGGCCGTCATACACCACCTGAAAAACATGCCATCTCTGAGAAAGCTGCGCGATTGTGTCGGCAAAGGCCCATACAGGCTCTGCCGTGCAGGGGAAAAACAGCAGCGTCCGCTCATGTTCCTGCCCGTGTTCCAATATCTGCATGGTTCATCCCTCCGATTTCACACACTCTGCGTAGGTCAGTGGGAAGGACGCTTTCAGCACGGTGCTTTTCCGCGCCATCCAGCCGTTTTCCCGCAGGAACGAAAGATAATCTGCACTCGTCCATTTGCTGTGCAGCGGAAAGCCCGCCAGCTTCATGAAAAATGCTTTGACCTTCCCCAAAAAGGAGTTGTCCGCGTGGGTAAAGGTCGGCGCAACCAACACGCCGTCGTCCTTCAGCACACGCCGAATTTCAGCCAATGCCTTCTCCGGCTCCGGCACGATATGCAGCGCATTGGCCACGATGACCACGTCAAAGCTTTCGTCGGCATAAGGCAGGTGGAACATATCCTGCACGGAGAAATGCAGCTTGGCGGATCGGTTGTCCCGCTTCGCTTCTGCAATCATCTCCGGCGAAGCGTCTGTGGCCTCTATATGAGCGGCACTGTTTACAATGTTTTTGGCGATCACTCCCGTGCCTGTGGCCAGCTCCAGCACGGTTTTGTGCCGCACCACGGGGCGCAGCAGCTCGTACATCTGCTCATAAGCTGCGGCATCCTTTCGCATGAAGCGGTCGTACCGCCCGGCGTTTTTATCCCAGAAATTTTGACTGTTTCTCATGATTTCGCCCTCACAACGAGATGTTAAACTCCTCTAACTCACACAGATGACGCAAGTGAGTTAGAGCAAGCTAACTGTATCCCTTTTGAAAAGCCGCATCACTGCGGCTTTTCCGCTTATGCAAATAGCTCCCGGCAGGCGCCCCGCACCAGCGTTTCCAGCACCTGCGGGTAAAGCGCCCCAATCTGCTCCTGATGGGAGATGGTTAAAATCAAGCCCCGCACTGTGGCGGCAGCCAGCGCCATACCGCCCTTGGGCTGCAAGCCGCCCATCTCCAGCAGGGTACGGATGTGTGTCTCGTCATCGTGGTAGTGGGCGGTTTTCACTTCCTCCGGCAGCCGGTGCAGAAGAAAATCTGCGTCATTTTCGATGAACACAAAAGCTTTTGTCTTGGAGAGCCAACGGCAGGCAGCCAGGATCGCCGCTGCCGCGCGGTCGGCAGGAAGCAGGGTTGCGTTCTCCTGTAAGGACTTCTGCGCTGCCGCGAAGCACTCGGTATGGATATCCTCCAGTACAGCGAAAAACAGCAGCTCCTTGGATTCAAAGAATTTGTAAAATGACCCCTTGGAAATCCCAACGGCCTCCGTCAGCTGCTCCACCGATGTTTTCCGAATCCCAACGGTCACAGCACAACGCAACGCTTCGTCTAATAAATCCTTGCGGATCATTTCATTTTTCTGTTCTGTAAACGCCAAGTGATAACCCCCAAAACATTTTGACCGCTTTTGTTCTTTCAGTCATAATTATACTCTTTGTGTTCGCCACTGTCAATGGATTTCAAAGAAAAGTTACAAATGAAGATACCGAAAACATACTTGGCAAGCAGGGCATGGCGGTACCCACTCATGTAATATTTATAAACCCCTGCCGCAGCAGGGACCTGTAATATACGGAATGCCCTTCCCACTGTCATTATATTTGTCGGGTGTCATATCTTGCCTGGATTGTTGCTCAATAACCGTTCTCAGCTGCACTCATTCCCACGAATCGGGGATGTTGAATGGCACCTCATCCGCTAGCGACCGTACTTCATCGCCGATTTTCTCATAAGGAGTATTATCAGAACTCGGCTGTTTAACGATTACCTCGGTAGTTTAACGAATACTCCAATAATTCAACGATTACCCCAGCTGTTTAACGATTGCAACGACAAAAAAGCCACAAAACCCATATAAAGCACAAAACCCCGCCGCAGAATTGCTCTGCAGCGGGGTTCACTTATGCGCTGAAACAGCCGAAAAGCCTTATTTCAAGCGGTTTTCGGACATAGAAAAATGCCACCGTAATTCTATCAAAATTACGGTGGCATTATGGCGGAGAGTGTGAGATTCGAACTCACGGTGGGTCTCCCCATCACCAGTTTTCAAGACTGGCTCCTTAAACCGCTCGGACAACTCTCCATAGGTGTCCAGTATAACATTTTCCGGGAAACATGTCAAGCGGACGGACAGCTTTGGAACACAAAACGTCCTGCGAAAAAAAGATGGATTTTTGCGAAAAAAGGGGTTGACAAAACGGGGGCGAGCGTGTATAATGAATCCCGTCGCTGAGGTGAGCAACGCAAAAGCGACACGAAGGGAGCATAGCTCAGCTGGGAGAGCACATGCCTTACAAGCATGGGGTCACAGGTTCGAGCCCTGTTGTTCCCACCATCTCATTTGGCCCGGTGGTGCAGTCGGTTAGCACGCCAGCCTGTCACGCTGGAGGTCGACGGTTCGAGTCCGTTCCGGGTCGCCATATTTTTCACGCATCGAGCAGAGCGGAAGCTCTGCTCAATATGCCTCTGTAGCTCAGTAGGTAGAGCAGCGGACTGAAAATCCGCGTGTCGTTGGTTCGATTCCGACCGGAGGCACCAGAGATGCGGGTGTAGCTCATCCGGTAGAGCGCCACCTTGCCAAGGTGGAGGTAGCGAGTTCGAGCCTCGTCACCCGCTCCAACAAAGAAGATAGGAACGCCGTATTGCGTTCCTTCTTTCATAATCAAAGAATGGTACCGTGGCCAAGTGGTAAGGCAAAGGTCTGCAAAACCTTCATTCCCCAGTTCAAATCTGGGCGGTACCTCCAAAAAAGAGCATCTGCGCTGCAGATGCTCTTTTTTCGTTTACCGCTGCCATTTGCCGCTCAGGAGAATCAGATAGCAGACCGCAAAAAGGATAACCAAAAGGAATCACCTCTGCTGAACTTCGTTCCGGTACTCTATTCTATGGACTTTTCCTGAAAATAGCAACGGAAAATGGTCGAACCGACGGGGCGGATGCTTTCCTGGGGAGCCTTTCCCAGGACGTGCCGACTTCCGGCGTGGCGCAAAATAGCCTGGAAGGTGGTCCGGCTCAAGCCGGACCGGGTGAGGGGCGGTAGGGGCTGCCGACAACGCACCAGCCAATGGCTCCCCCTACACAGGGGAGGCTTACGCCACTTTGTTTCTGCGTATAGAATTCGGCGCATTGGGGCACGCCACCCCCTAGACACAAAATCGATACTGCGTCCCGCCCCCATCCGTCTCATGCAAGCGTGAGCCGCCTTCCTCCAAGGGGAGGCTTTTCTGGAAGGTCCGGGCTTCCTACTTCGTCAAAATAGCCAGTTCGGAACTCGAAAAAACAAGATTTCTTCATGCGGATTGTGTAGAACGACGAATTTATAAAATCATATTGACATGGAAGATTTTTCTGAGTATGATAGCTTTAGTATCCCAAAACATAAAGGAGGAACGACCCATGAAAAAGCTGATTGCCCTGCTCTTGTTGGCGGCGCTGCTGGCCGGATGTGCGGCGGCCCCGGCGGAAACGACGGCCCCGTCTATGACTACTGCCCCCACCGCCAAGCCCACCACGGCACCTACCACGGCTCCGACCACTGTGGCCACGCAGCCGCCTACCACGGCGCCCACCGAACCAGTTGTGGAGGACCACGACACCTATTTCTCACACGTTGCGGCGACCAAAGTAATCGAGACAGAAAATGGCTACACCTGGGACCGTCTCCCCTTTGAGGTTCCCTGGTACGTCAGTAGCGTCCGGCCGGAGGAGGTAGAATCCGGTGAATTTGAGGCCGGTACCGAGGGCTGCCCCTATTATTTTGACAAAAAGACCAAGACGGCCACGTTGATGTTCCCGGAACCCACTGATTATCCCTCCGGCGATGGAGAGCGGTTCATGGCCGTTACCGAGGACGGAACGAAGCTGGTCATGATGTACCCCAGCGGGGAATATGAGGTCCTACGGGAAAGCCCGGATGGGCGGCTCCAGGATGGCGACTTTCTCGACCAATGCGTTTATTTTCTGGATGGCGTGGATGAGGAACACGACGGCATTTACCGGCTCTATCTGCCGGACGGCACGGTGGACCTGATGCTGGACGACCTGCCCCGTGCCCGGAGAGATGGGAAATTTGTCTATGGCGCTGTCGGTTCTATAAGCGTGATCTCGAATGTGGAAGTGCAATATTGTATCGCTGATTGGAATTCTGAACAGGATCTGCTGGATTATTGGACGATTCCCTGCCTGAACCTGGACGGAGAGACGGTCACTCCTCAGGCTTTCTATGCAGCGAAAAATGGCGGAAATTATGTAAGCTACGATCAGTACATGAAGGACTGTCAAACGGAGGACTGTACTTGGTATAGCTATGGCAATGCATTACATAACGCTCTTTTTCGGAGCCGGGGGAAATATGATCAACATTATGTCTACCGAAACTTCCTGACAGATATCACCCGAGTGGCGGATTCGTACAACGTGAATTTCTACGGCGGCGAGTTTGTATTCTTCTACCCCAACGGAGAGAAACGGAGCAGAGATATGCTGACCCGGAACGATTTCTGCTGGTGGCTGGACCCCTACTATACCAAATAAACTACCGAAAAATGCCCCTGCTGCGTCTGCAGCGGGGGCATTTCTGCGTTTGCCGGGGGAATATCCTTATTTTGTCTCGAAATTCTCGGCGACCTTCACCAACAATTCCCGGATGGGCAGGTGCTGAGGGCAGATGGCCTCGCACTTGCCGCATTTCACGCAGTCAGAGGCTTTTCCGCCGTTGGCGGTGTGCAGGGTATAGTGCCGATCGGCATTCCAGTCGTGGTAGACCACTTTGACGTTCATTGCGGCGAACAGATCCGGGATGGAGATGTGCTTGGGGCAGCCCTCTACGCAGTACCGGCAGGCGGTGCAGGGGATCAGGTGCATCTTGTGGAAAATCTCCTGGACCTTGTTGACGGCGGCCATTTCCTGCTCGTTCAGGGGTTTGAAATCCTTCATGTAGCTGAGGTTATCTTCCATCTGGGCCATGTTGCTCATGCCGGAGAGGACCATTCGGATACCGGGGAAGCCTGCGGCGAATCGGATGGCGTAGCTGGCGGGGGAGCCGTTGTGGAGACCCTCCAGCACGGCCTTTGCTTCCTCCGGCAGGTTCACCAGATTACCGCCCTTCACCGGTTCCATGACGATGACGGGCTTGTTGTGCTTCCGACAGACCTCGTAGCATTGACGACTCTGGACGGTGGGGTTTTCATAGTCTACATAATTGAATTGAATCTGCACGATTTCGATTTCCGGGTATTCCGTGAGAATCTGCTCCAGAACCTCGGGCGTATCGTGGAAGGAGATGCCTACATGGCGAATTTTTCCCTCCGCTTTCAGGGCGAAGGCTGTTTCGTAGGCGTGGCACTTCTTGAAATGGGCGAAAATTTCCTTGCTCTGGGCGTGCATCAGGTAAAAGTCCAGATAGTCTACGCCCAGGGTTTCCAACTGGCTTTCAAAGAAGGGACGGATGTCCGCTTCGCTCTTGAAATACACGTTGGTAAGTTTGTCCGTCAGGACGTAGCTTTCCCGGGGGTAGCGGTCGGTCAGGGCGGTCTTCAGGGCCTGCTCGCTCTTGCCCTGCAGATAGCCGTGGGCAGTGTCGAAATAATTGAAGCCGGCGGCCAGAAACGCATCTACCATCCGCTTCATCTCGTTCAGGTCCACTTCCTCACCCTGCATGGGCAGGCGCATACAGCCGAAGCCAAAGTTCTTTTTGATTTTCTCCATGGAGGGAACTCCTTCCGAATATAGAATCAAAGTTATTATACACCCTGAACTTGGCTTTAGGTCAAGAGGGAATTTTCTGCATTTCCCGGGAACGTTGGCGTGCAGCCGGGAAGCGTGAAAAAATATCGGATTATTCTTTGTAAAATCTGCGTAAAATTCCGGAAAAACAAGAAGATAATACCATTTTGAACGGTCCAATTTTTTGAGCCGTTCTCAATTTTGGAAAGACTTGTCCATAAATTGTTAAAACTTTCCTTTCTCCTGGGCAAATGATGAAAACGAGCGAAAAAAGTTGCAAATTATGAATAATAGACAAAAATTGACCCTGTTTTTTGTGCATTAAAATTCCCGTAAAATGACCCTTTGCCCATTGACAAACCGGCAGCATTTGGGCTATACTAGCCGTGTCGGGAGGAGGAAGAGCGTCAGAGAGAACGAGGTCCTCTTTTTTACCCCGAAATTATTGGAACGGTCCAAAAGAGGTGATGGGCGTGGCGACGATTATTGATGTGGCGAAACGAGCCGGGGTCTCCCGGTCTACGGTCTCACTGGTCATCAATAAAAGCCCCCTGGTAAAAGACGACACCCGGCAGCTGGTGGAGCGGGTCATTGCCCAGATGGGCTATGTGCCCAACTGCAACGCCCGGGGCCTCAGCGCCAAGGCTACCAACAACCTGGGCGTGATCATTATGCAGTATCACCCCCAGATCTCCACCCGCATTTCCTATGATAACGACCAGCGGGTGGGCCTGTGCAACTACAACATCACCAACGGCATCATGGCGGCTCTGGCGGCTACCAATTACGGTGTTGTCACCGAGAAATTCTGCTCCATTGCCGCACCTGATGAGCTGCCCCGCATTATCCGGGAGAAGCGGGTGGACGGGGCCTTCATCGTGGGCACCCCGTACAGCCCTCAGCTCATCGAGAACATGAAAAAGACCGGTATTCCCTTTGCAATGCTGGGCGTCAGCGTGTACGAGGAAAGCGTGGACTCCATCTGGTGTGACCCGGAGGAGGGCACGGAATTGGCCCTGCGGGAATTGCTCCGCACCGGCCACCGGAAAATCTGCCTTCTGAACGCGCCCCGGAACCTGTCCTCCCATACGAGGCGTTCCGAAGCCTACCGGAAGTGCATGGAGGAGTTCCGGCTGCCCTATCAGCCCGATTGGGACATCGATGCGGTGGACAACGACGGGAAGAGCGCTTATGCAGCCTTCGCCAAGTTCTGGGAGGCCGGGAACCGGCCCGATGCGATCGTAGGAGCCAACGGCCAGATCGTCATCGGTGCCATGAATTATTTATACAAGCAAGGCGTGCGGATACCGGAAGATATTTCCGTCATTGCCTATGAAGATTCTTCCCTTTGCGGCTATTGCATCCCGGCGCTGACCAGTGTGAATATCCGCAAGGAGGACATGGGGTTCCAGGCGGCCAAATGTCTGATGGCCCGCATCCGGGACCCGGAAAAAGAAATTGAACATCACCTGACCCATCCTTATATGGTCTACCGGGACAGCGTCCGGGCCAGATGATTGCGTGTTTTTGAGGAGGAAGCATGGAGATACAGGAAATCAAAGAGCGGTTCTCGGCAGATGTGGTCGTCGTCGGCGGCGGACCTGCCGGTATGTGCGCCGCCATTGCGGCGGCCCGGGCAGGGGCAAGCACCCTGCTGCTGGAGCAGGCAGGGGCCTGCGGTGGCATGGCAACCCAGGGCTTGGTGGGACCGTTTATGACCTGCTACGATCAGCGGGGCGAGAATATGATCATCCGGGGCCTTTTTGAGGAGATCGTCAACCGGATGGTGGCACGGGGCTACGCCATTCACCCCTCCCAGGTCCGGGCCGGAACGGCCTTCACCTCCTGGATCGTGGTGGGCCACGACCATGTGACCCCCTTCGAGCCGGAGGGCCTGAAGCTCATCATGGACGAAATGCTTCAGGAAGCCGGGGTAAAGGTCCTTTACCACACCACCTTCCTGACACCCATTGTGGAAAAGGGAAAACTGACCGCTGTGACGGTGGCTTCCAAGAGCGGCATCGAGACCGTCCGGGGCAAGGTGTTCATCGACTGCACCGGCGACGGCGACGTGGCCGAGCGCTGCGGGGTCCCCTACGAAATGGGCAACGAAGAACTGAAGCTCATGCAGCCGGCCACCATGTTCTTCCATGTGAACGGCGTGGACGCCGAAAAAGTCGAGGCCGACATTCAGGCCAACAAAGATAATTTCTACCGGAAAAACGGTGTGAACTACCGGTCCTTCCATTGGCGGGTGGCGGAAGCCAGGGCCAACGGCGACTGGGACCTGCAGCGGGTGAGCATCGGCTTCTTCCGGATGCCGAAAAGCGACGAATGGTGCGTGAACACCTCCCGGCTCATGGGCGTGGACAGCACCGACAACGAAAGCCTCACCAAGGCCGAAATGGAAGGCCGGAAGCAGGTGGAGGAGATTTTCCGCTTCCTGAAAAAGTACGTTCCCGGCTGCGAGAATGCCCAACTGACCGCTTCCGGCTCCTATGTGGGCATCCGGGAGAGCCGCCACATCCGGGGCGAATACCGGCTCACCGCCGACGACCTGCTGGATGCCAAGGTCCCGGAGGATTCCATCCTGGTTGCCTCCAACTCCGTGGATGTCCACGGGCGGTTCGGCCCCACCAGCAATGAGTACATTCCCATCAAGGGCGACTATTACGGCGTTCCTTACCGGAGCCTGGTGCCGGTGGGCGTGGACGGACTGCTTCTGGCGGGCCGCTGCGTCAGTGCCGATTCCACGGCGGCGGGCGCCATCCGGGTGATGCCCCCCTCCATGGCCATGGGCCAGGCAGCGGGCTGTGCAGCCGCTCAGGCGGTGCGGACCGGCGTGGAGCCGAGGAACATTGATATTGCCGCCTTGCAGCGGACCCTCCGGGCGGAGGGCGCATACCTGCCGGACGTCCGGTAAAAATTTTTCAGGTCTTTTGGACCGGTCCAAAACAGTAAATTACAGGAAAATTTCCTGTAAAATATTAAAAAATCGGAGGAAACATCATGAAAAAGACGCTTGCGCTCGTGCTTGCAATCCTGATGGCAGTATCCCTGCTGTCCGCTTGCAGCAAGACCCCTGCGGACGCCACCACGACCCCCAGCACCACTGAGGGCACCAAGCCTGCGGACACCAAGCCCGCCGACACCACCCCGGCTACCGAGCCCGCCGCTACGGAGCCTGCGACCCCCGGTGCCGTCAGCACCGACTGGATCCTGGAGAAGGATACCAACATGTCCGGCAAGGTGAACTTCTGGATCCCCTTCAAGGGCCCGGCCGGCATGGACGCCATGATCGCTGAGTTCAACAAGACCTACCCCAACATCGAGGTCAACCTGAACACCTACAACAACAACTCCGACGGCAACCTGGCCGTGAACACCGCCATCATGGGCGGCGAAGTGGACGTGCTGGCCTCCTTCGGCCTGAACGGCACTTATCAGCGCTGGGCCAACGGCCTGTTCGAGGACATCACCGATAAGGTGGAGGCCGAGGGCATCGACCTGGTGGAGCAGTGGGGCTTCGATTGCTACAAGTACGACGGCCGCATCTACACCTTCCCCTGCGGCGGCCTGTCCAACTACATCGCCATCAACATGACCGCCTGGAATGAGGCCGGCCTGGGCGAGCTGCCCACCGAGTGGACCTGGGACGAGTACCTGGACGCCTGCAAGAAGATGACCAAGGTTGCCGCTGACGGCACCGTGGAAGTCTACGGCGGCTCCGACTACCACTCCATCCAGTACTTCCTGTATCCCTACGTGCAGCAGACCGGCGGAGACATGTACTACTCTGTGGACGGCAAGACCTCCTCTTACGACGATCCCCGCTCCGTCAAGGGCTTCGAGCGGGAGCTGCAGGCTGAGCTGGTGGACAAGATCTGGTTCCCCAAGGCCGTGTACCGTGCCGATAACCAGCAGGCTCAGATGACCTTCTGCCAGGGCAAGACCGCTTCCACCATCATCACCAACGTGACTCGCTTCCTGCACGACACCAAGACCTATCCCGATGTGAACTGGATCACCGGTTTTGCTCCCTATCCCGTTGAGGAAAAGGGCCAGACCAACTACATGGCCGGTGTGTCTCCCTTCTCTCATGCCGGTATCGCTACCAACTGCCAGGACGAGGATGCCGCCTGGGCCTTCCTGAAGTGGTACTCCACCTACGGCGTGAAGTACCTGGTGGCTGCTGGTCACCAGCCCATGTGGAAGGGTACCGAGGTCGGTTCCGCCGTTGAAATCATCTACGGTTCCGAAGAGGAAGCCAAGAAGTGGATCGACGTGGACTCCTACAACCGTGTGGTGGGCCGTTCCGACCTGCCCGCTTACGCCGAGACCAACCTGACTGCTTACTCCGACGTGGTCGCTGCCATGAAGGAGCCGGTCATGAACGCTCTGAACGGCGATCTGAGCGCTGCCGATGCTCTGAAGCAGGCTGCCGAGGTGGCCAACGAGGCCATCAACAAGGCTGGCTAATTTCACAAAAAACGCTCCCATCCGCTTGCGCGGCGGGGTCCCGGCTCGCCGGGACCCCGGAAGGGAGCCATTTGCTCCCTTCTGACACCCTATTAGGAAAAGAGGTATATGATCCCTATGAAAAAACCGGTCAACCGTGTTAAGCGCAAGGAAAACCTGGCAGGCTGGGCCTTTATCGCCCCCACCATGATCGCCTTTCTGATTCTGACGGCGCTCCCGTTCTTTATTGCTCTGTTCCTGTCCTTTGCTCAGGTGAGCTACTTCAAGGGCTGGGACACCCTGAAATTTGTGGGTCTCCAGAATTTCCTCGAAATCTTCCAGGATAAGAAGTTCGTGACCTCCCTGGGCAATACCTTTGTTTACGTTATCACCATCGTTCCTTTGTCCATTATTCTTTCTCTTGTCTTTGCTTATTGCATGAACGGGCGCATCTACGGCAAGAAATTCCTGCGGATGGCGTTCTTCATTCCCTATATCAGCTCCATTGTGGCTGTCGGTACCGTTTTTAAGTTCCTGTTCCGGGAGGACGGCATCATCAATAATATCCTTCTCAATCTGCATATTCTCTCCCAGCCCATCAAGTGGGCCATGGACCCCCGGTTTTCCAAGGTGCCCATCATCCTGCTGTCCGTGTGGGCTTCCATCGGCTATCAGCTGATTCTGTTCACCGCCGCCATGCAGAATGTGCCGGTGAGCCTGTACGAGGCTGCCAAGCTGGACGGTGCAGGCAGCTTCCGGCAGTTCTGGAGCATCACCCTGCCCATGATCTCCCCCACCATTTTCTACCTGATCATTACCCGTACCATGGCCGTGTTCAAGATCTTCGGTTCCGTCAACGTGTTCACCATGGGTACGGCCATCAATTCCAACCGCTCCGTGGTGCTGGAAATTTACACCACTGCCTTCTCCAAGTATGAGTTCGGTCCGGCTTCGGCCATGTCTATGGTGCTGTTCGCTATCATCATGGTGGTCACGGGCATCAACTTTGTGGGTCAGAAGAAGTGGGTCCACTATTAAGAGAGGAGGAAGAAACACATGAAAACCGGTTATCGCAGACATGAGGAGCTTGTAAAGATCCTCAAGACCCTGATCTTTATAGCCATCGGCGTGACGTTCCTGCTGCCGCTGCTGTGGATGATCTCCTCCTCCCTGAAAACCCCTGCGGAAGTGTTCCAGCAGGATTTCCACTGGCTGCCCGAGGTGCCCCGGTGGGACAACTACAAGGAAGTCTGGTCCGACAGCGAAGTGACCATGGCTCAGGGCTACCTGAACAGTATCTACATCACCTTCTTCTCCATCGTATTCAAGCTGTTCTTTGCCTCCCTGGCGGCGTACGCCTTCGCAAAGATCGACTTCAAAGGCCGGGGCGTCATCTTCATGATCTTCCTGTCCACCATGATGATCCCCACCGAAGTGACCCTGATCCCCCGGTTCATGCTCTTCAAGGAGCTGGGGCTGTACAACTCCCGTTGGGCCATTATTCTGCCCAACTGGTTTGCCCCCGGCGCCGTGTTCATGCTGCGCCAGTTCTACATGGGCCTGCCCAATGACCTGATGGAGGCCGCCAAAATCGACGGTGCCGGGCATCCCCGTATTTTCGCCCAGATTTTGCTGCCCCTGACCAAGGCTGCCCTGGTTTCCCAGTGCGTGCTGTCCTTCGTGTCCTGCTGGAACGAGTACATGGCCCCGCTGGTCTTCCTGGTGAAGAAGAATCTGTACACCGTGGCTCAGGTGGTCCAGTGGACCATGATGGACGAGGCTGCCCGTACCGACCTGACCATGGCCGCCTCTACCTGCGCCATTATCCCCGTTGTCATTATCTTCATGTTCTGCCAGCGCTACTTCGTGGAGGGCATTGCGACCTCCGGCGTGAAGGGCTGAGCAAGCGCCCTCTCAAGAAAGAAGGACCCCTATGCGTATCAATCCCGACAGCCCCATTCTGCTGACCCTGTCCCACGCCTTCGATGCGGCGGTGGTGACAGTGCTGGGCATCCTCTGCGCCCTTCCGGTCGTTACGCTCGGACCGGCGCTGACGGCCATGTATGCCACCATGATGGCTATTGCGGAGGACCGCTGCTCCGGGACACTGCGCTACTTCTTCAACTCCTTCAAGGAAAATTTCCGACTGACCGCACCCCTTGGCCTGGGCTATGCCCTGGCCGGGGCGGTGCTGGTAGGGGACTGGTGGGTGCTTTTTGCATTCGATCATGAACCCTCTCTGTTCATCAGCGTCCTGCGTGGCACGACCATCGCCTTCACGGTGCTGTTCCTGGCCTACGGGCCGTACCTGTTCGGCGGCATGGGCCGCTACGAAGTGACCCGGAAGCAGGCCCTGCGCAACGGCCTGGGCTGGATGGCCAAGAAGCCCGCCGGGGCGCTGGAAATTCTCGTCTGCTGGGTGCTGCTGACGGCGGCGCTGTACCTGGCCCGTATCATGGGCATCTTCGTGGCCATTGCCTGCCTGTACGTTCAGGCACGGGTGCTTTGCCGGACCTTTGACCCGGAAAGCTGGAAGAACCGGCATCCCAGCCGCTCCGCCGGAGAGGAAGAGATTTATTATGAGTGAACGAAAGCTTTGCACCATCGGCGTGGATTTCGGGTCCTTGTCGGCCCGGGCGGTGGTGGTGGATACGGACTCCGGGGCGATCCTGGGAGAGGCTGCCGCAGAATATCCGCACGGGATATTGTCCGGGAACCTCCCGGACGGAACGCCTTTGGAGCCCGATTGTTTTTTGCAGGACCCGGAGGACTATACGGACGTTCTCGCCCGAATCGTTCCCCAGGCAATGAAAGCAGCCGGGGACGTGGACATCATCGGCATGGCCGTTGACTTCACCGCCAGCACCATGGTCCCGGTGGACGAGCATTTCCGTCCCCTCCGCTCCGACCCGGCCTTCGCCGGACGAATTCACGCCTGGTGTAAGCTGTGGAAGCATCATGCGGATGCCCCGGAGGCAAGGCTTCTTAATGAGATTTGCGCCGAGCAGCACCGGCCTTACCCCGGCTGGTACGGCGGGACCATTTCTCAGGAATGCCTGCTGCCCAAGGCCATCGAAGTATATCACAAGGACCCGGAGGTTTTCGCCAGAACGGCGGCCTTTGTGGAAGCGGGAGATTATGTAACCTCCATTCTGGCGGGGACCCCCTGTTTCAGCCTGTCCATCGCCGCCGGAAAGAACTTCTGGTGCAAGGACGGCTACCCGGACGGGGATTTTTACGCCGCCATTGCCCCGAAACTGCGAAATTTGCCGAAAGAGAAGTTTATGGACCGGTATCCGGAGGCAAAACGGGGCTACCCCGGCACCTGTGTGGGCCGTCTCTGCCCAGAATGGGCGGAGAAGCTGGGCCTCCCGGCGGGAATCGCCCTGTCGGCTCCTCAGATGGACGCTTATGCGGCCCTGCCTGCGGTGGGTGCTCAAGTAGGAACGGCTCTGCTGGTGGTGGGAACCTCTACGGGCATTCTGGTCCCCGGCGAGAAGCGGGTGGACGTGAAAGGCGTTACCGCATGCCTGCCGGATACGTTCTATCCGGGTATCTGGGGCTACGCCTCCGGCCAGTGCAGCGTGGGGGACACCTTCCAGTGGTTTGTTGACAACTGCGTTCCCGAAGAAGAACGGAAAAAAGCCCAAGCCGCCGGGAAAAATCTCCATAGCTATCTTACCGATGAAGCCGCAAAGTTGGCCCCCGGCGAAACGGGGCTGCTGGCTCTGGATTGGTTCAACGGCAACCGGTCGCCCTTGGCAGACCCCCGGCTTTCTGGGCTTATTCTGGGCCTGAACTTGCAGACCAAACCGGCCCATATTTACCGGGCTTTACTGGAAGCTACGGCCTTCGGGGCCAGGCACATTCTGGAAGTGCATCAGCAGGCGGGCCTGCCTATTGAACGAATTATTCTCTGCGGCGGCATCCCCGGCAAAAACGCCTTTTTCGACCAGCTTTACGCCGACGTGCTGGGCCGTCCGGTGGAGGTCAGCACCTGCACCCAGGCTCCGGCTCTGGGCAGCGCCATTCTGGCCGCCGTGGCGGCGGGCCGCTGGACGTTGCAGGAGGCCATCGAAAAAATGCAGTGCGCCGATACCCGGAATTACACCCCGGACCCCGCCCGGCCCTACGAATTCCTGTATGAAGCATACATAACCATGACAAATACCTGCTTCGGCCCATTGAAGCCCATTCTGGATGGGTTATATGTCCGAAGAAGAAAGTAAATGTACCTACAAAGTTTACGGGACACTCTTGCAAGCAGCCCTTGGCTGTGCTAGAATAATGTCATACTGAAATCTGATGAAAACATTGCTGTTTTCATAGCCGCCGCAGCGGCGTAGATTTCGTATGAGACGACTTTTGAAGCATCAACTGCGCTTTGCGCAACTCTTGGATGCTTCAAAAGGCCTGTGTAAAATCACAGATTTTACACAGGTATCAGTATCAGTTCCGCCCGAAGGCGGAATAAGAACAGGAGGAAAACCAATGATCGTGACGCTGACGCTGAATCCGGCCATCGATAAGACGGTGGTGATCCCCGGCTTCCGTGCGGGAGCCGTGAACCGGATCCAGACCCTACGCACCGACGTAGGCGGCAAGGGCGTAAACGTCTCCAAGTGCCTGAAAAAGCTGGGCTGTGCCAGCCTGAGTGTGGCGCTTTGGGGCGGCAGCACCGGAAAGCACGCCATGGAGGCCCTGAAAGCCATGGGCATCACGCCCTTGACCGTGGGCGTGGAGGGCGACACCCGCACCAATTTGAAAATTGTCGATCCGGAGCAGGGAGAGAACACGGACATCAACGAGCCCGGCCCCGCCATCGGACGGCGGCAGCTGGAGGAGCTGGTGGACCTGCTGGACCGGACCGTTGGGGAAGGGGACCTGCTGGTGATCTCCGGCAGCATTCCCAAGAGCGTGGACACCGGCATTTATCGGGACCTGGTCCGCCGCTACCGGGACCAGGGTGCCAGTGTCTATCTGGATGCGGACGGGGAAGCATTCCTGTCCGGCGTGCAGGCAGCGCCCGATCTTGCGAAGCCCAATCAGGAAGAGCTGGGCCGCTGGGCCGGAAAGACCCTGGAGACCCGGGAGGATATTCTGGAAGCCGCCCGGAAGCTCATGAACCTGGGCGTAAAAGAAGTGGTTGTCTCCATGGGCGGCGACGGGGCCTTGTTCATCGGCAGGGACCGGGTATTCCATAGTCCTGGCCTGAAGGTCCCGGTCCAGAGCACCGTTGGAGCAGGGGATTCCATGGTGGCAGCCCTGGCTTACGGCCAGGAAAAGGGCCTGAAAGCCGACCAGCGGGCCAAGCTGGCCATCGCCATGGGGGCCGCCAGCGTCATGTGTACCGGCACCCAGCCCCCGGAACCGGAAGTTATTGAAAAGTTGTATTATCAAGTCATCCTTGAGGAGGTATGAATTATGAAAGCACAAGCAGTCCGTTTGCACGGCGCAGGCGACCTTCGCCTGGATACCTTTGAACTGCCGGAGATCGGTGATGACGAAATTCTCGTGAAGGTCATTTCCGACTCCGTGTGTATGTCCACTTACAAATGCGCCATCCTGGGCACCGAGCATAAGCGGGTCCACCCGGACGTGGCGGAGCATCCCGCCATCATGGGCCATGAGTTCGCCGGTATCATCGAAAAGGTCGGCAAGAACCATCAGGACAAGTTCAAGCCCGGTATGCGTTTCGCCCAGCAGCCCGCCCTGAACTACAAGGGCACCATGTGGAGCCCCGGATATTCCTATGAGTTCTTTGGCGGCGACGCCACTTACTGCATCATCCCCGCCGAGGTCATGGAGCTGAACTGCCTGATGGAGTACAAGGGCAAGGCCTTCTTTGAGGCCTCCCTGGCCGAGCCTATGAGCTGCTGCATCGGCGCCTTCCATGCCTGCTACCATACCAAGATGGGCGATTATCATCACGAAATGGGCATCAAGGAGGGCGGCAGCCTGGCCCTGCTGGCAGGCGTGGGTCCCATGGGCCTGGGCGCACTGGCCTATGCACTGTGCTGCGACCGCCGCCCCGGAAACATCGTGGTCACGGACATCAACGACGAGCGGCTCCAGCGGGCCCACCGGCTCTTTGACCACAAGGCCAAGGAAGCGGGCATCCGGCTGGACATCGTGAACACCAAGGACCTGCCGGATGCGGCGGCGACTCTGAAAGAACTCAACGGCGGAAAGGGCTTTGACGATGTGTTCTGCTTCGCCCCCGTGGGCGCCGTGCTGGAGCTTTCCAGTGCCATTCTGGGCCGGGACGGCTGCCTGAACTTCTTTGCCGGTCCTACCGACAAGCAGTTCTCCGCTAAGATGAATTTCTACGATGTGCACTATAACTCCACCCATGTGATGGGCACCACCGGCGGCAACACCGACGACCTCATCGAGTCCCTGAAGCTTACCGAAGCGGGCCGCCTGGATCCGGCGGTCATGGTCACCCACATCGGCGGCCTGGACTGCGCTGCGGAGACCACCCTGAATCTGCCGAAGATCCCCGGCGGCAAGAAGCTCATTTACACCCACATCCATATGCCCCTGACCGCTATCGATGATTTCCGGTCCAAGGCGGCGGAGGACGCCCGGTTCGGCGTGCTGGCAGACCTGTGCGATGCCAACCACGGCCTGTGGAGCGCCGAGGCAGAGGAGTACCTGCTGAAAAACTGGGACTGACCCCCTAGAAAGGAAAGAATACCATGGATATGAGGATCCTATGCTACGGTGATTCCAACACTTACGGCTGCATCGGCCGCTGGTCCGACAGCGAGCCTACGGGAGGTCGGTATGACGCCGACCACCGCTGGCCTGCGGTCATGGGCAAGGCTCTGGGCGAAGGCTATCACGTAATCGAAGGCGGCTTCAACGGCCGCTCCACCATTTACGACGATCCCAGCGCTTACGGCCGCAACGGCGAGACCACCATGGTTCATTCTCTGGCGGAAAATGCGCCGCTGGACCTGGTATGCATCCTGTTGGGCACCAACGACCTGGTCCGCAACAAGACCATCACGGAGGACGACCTGCCCACGGGCATTTTGCGGCTCATCGGCATCATCCGGCAGCATCCGGAGTACGGCCGGGAGGGGGTCTGTCCGAAAATCCTGCTGATGGCCCCCACGGAGGTGGTCCCCTCGGACCCCAAGGGCCGCACCGGCGTGTATGCCAAGTTCCGGGGCGATATTGGCCGGGCCCTGAGCCATCGGTTCAAGGATGTGTACAGCAAGATCGCCAAGGAGCAGGGCTGCTACTTCCTGAATGCGGCGGACTACGCCCACCCCGGCCCTGCCGACGGGATTCACCTGGATCCGGATTCCCAGGTAAATCTGGGAAAGGCTATGGCAAAGTATGTTTCCGAGACCGTGGCCCCCAATATGCGGGAAAGCGCCGGAATCCGCCATTATATGACCTTCCACCGGCCCCTGCGCTCCGCTCAGGGCATGGATATTTACGGCGACAAGGCATTTATCCTCTATGACAAGGGCTACTGCGGCGTCTATGACCTGCGGAACAAGCAGTCTTACCCCATTGATTTCTTCCCACTGGGTTCCTGCAATGAGGGAACGCCGGACCGGAATTATCTGAACCACGCCAATTCCTGCATGTTCGGCAATTTGCACCGGAACGGCAACCCGATCCCCCTTCTTTATGTGACGGCGGGCACGGGCATCGGCTATGATGCCGACGGTTATTATTACCGCTGCGCCGTGGAGGACATTACCAAGGACGCCGAGGGCCGGTATCATGCAGAATTGGTCCAGACCATCACCTATTCCCCGGAGACAGAAGTCAAGGCTCCCTTCGTGAACCCCTGCTGGGGCTGTCCGGCCTTCTTCGTGGACACGGACAAGGGGTATCTGTACATTTTCTCTGCTCGCTACCGGACCAAACGGGGCTGCACCCCGGAGGGGGAGCATAATGCCTACATCATCACCAAGTTTGCCCTGCCGGATGTCAGCCAGGGCGGTCTGGTGAAGCTGACGGCGGCGGACATTTTGGACCAGTTCAGCGTGGAGTCCGATGTGCCCTTCACTCAGGGCGGGATGCTTTTCAAGAATCGCATTTATTACACCTACGGCTGTCCCAAGGCGGATTATCCCGTGGCCCTCCAGGTCTTTGACCTGGAGAAAAAGACCCTGGAGGTGGAGCGCACCGACTGGAGCGCCGCCTTCTACGGTCAGGAGATCGAGTGCCTGGGGGTCTATCAGGGAGAAATTCTCTGCAATACCTGCGTGGGCAGTCTGTTCGCCGTACCCTTTGGGGCCCTGGAGGAGGACCTATGCACTATGAAGTGATCGTTATCGGCGGCGGGCCCGCCGGTGTGGCGGCGGCAGTCTCTGCTGCCCGACAGGGCTGCACCACGGCCCTGCTGGAAGAAAACGGATTTTTAGGCGGCACGGCCACCGGCGGTCTGGTGCTTCCCATCAGCGGTTTTTTTCATAAGGAGCGGCAGGTGGTGGGCGGCATCGGCTGGGAAGTGGTAGAGCGGCTGCTGGCCCGGGGGGCTGCAAAGGTGGAATACCCCAAGGGTCATGTGTCCTATCATCCGGAGTACCTGAAGTTGGTCTACCAGGAGTTGGCCCAGGAGGCCGGTGTAGACCTCTACACCAACTGTCGCCTGACCGGCTGTACGGTGGAGGAAAACCGCATTACCGGCATTGCTTTTCAGGGCAAGTCCGGAGAGGAGCGGCTCACGGGAGATGATTTTATCGACGCCTCCGGCGACGGGGCCCTTTGCTATCTGGCGGGGGTTCCTATGCTCCCCGGCGACGGTCAGGAGCAGCCCATGTCCTTGTGCTTCCTGCTGACCGGTGTGGATGTGACCACGCCCCTGTTGAAAAACTGCATCCATCACGACGGCAAATCCGGGGCTTCCTGCAACGCCGTCATCCATGACTATCTGCAGTCCTGCGTGGACGAGGGAAAGCTGGACCAGTTCGGCGGCCCCTGGTTCAATACGGTGCTGCTGGGGGATGCCCTGGCGGTGAATGTGACCCGTGCGGCGGCGGATGCCACGGACCGGGCCTCCTACAACCGGGCGGAGCTGAGAATGCGCCGGGATGTGTTCGTGATTCTGGACCTGCTGAAAGAGAAATTCCCGGAGTTCCGCAATGCCTCCGTGGTGTCCTCTGCGGTCCATGCGGGCATCCGGGAGAGCCGCCGCATTGTGGGCCTGGAGACCGTCACCGGGTCGGACCTGCTGTCCGGCAAGGTGCCGGAGTGTCCCGTGGCCCGGTGCGCCCACCCTATGGATATTCACATTCCCGGCGGCAACGGCCAGCGGCTCATCCCACTGGAAAAACCCGCCTACATTCCCCATACGGCGCTGATTCCGAGGGATTTTTTCAATCTAGCAACGGCAGGACGGTGCGTCAGCGCCGACCGGGAGGCCTTTGCCACCCTGCGGGTCCAGGCCACCTGCATGGCCATGGGCGAATCCGCCGGACTGCTGGCGGCCCTGGCGAACAAGCACAGCTGCGCCATGGAAAGCGTCCCGGCACAGGAGTTGAAAGCGGCCATTGCCGAAAAATGCGTGGTTTTGTGAACAAAAAGCCGTCTGCCGAGTCTCCGGCAGGCGGCTTTTTCCGTTAAAAGAGCGATTTTACAAGATATTGCTTGACAAAAGGGCGAATCATCGGTATGATGGGCGTAATATAAGTGAAAGGGGCGGATAGCCGTGAAACGCTGGATCATTGGAATACTTTTGGGTGGTCTCCTGCTGAGCGGGTGTGACCGGGTCACTTATGTGAACATCCCCACGCAGACTACGGATTCGACCACGGCCCCGGCGTCTACCGTGTCCGGCCCTACCACCAAACCCACGCCAACCACGGTTCCCACCTTGCCGCCGGTGTCGTCCAAGCCCACCACGGCTCCCAGTGAGCCGGACCGGACGGAACCGCCTGCTACCCGGCCCCCGGAAACAGAGCCTCCGGCCACGGAGCCTGCACCGACAACAGCCCCCACCACGGCTCCCACGGAGCCAGTGCCTACCACGGAACCGACAACGGCCCCCACGGAGCCGGAACCCACCACCGAGCCGACAACGGCTCCCACGGAGCCGCCCAGAGAGGACACACTGTTCTATGCACTGGTCTACGGCGTGGATGGCCGCCGGTCCGCTGCCGGATTGCCTGCGCTGACGCTGGACGATACGCTGTGCAGCGAAGCTGCCATGGCCATTCAGCATTACTTATCCACTGGTGCATCGCCGGTAGGCTGCACCGTGGTCGCTCTGGATCCGGCCCTGACGGACGGGGAAATGGTGGATCTGTTCCTGACCCTCTGCGGCGACGAGACGATCCTGAGCGAGGCCTACACCCGCTACGGCGTGGCATTGACCTCGGATAATGGCGTTTACTATGCCGCCGGCTTTTTTGCATAACGATACCCGCTGACCGGAGAATCCGGTCAGCGGGTGCTTTTTTAGACGCCGTAAATCAGCCAAATGTAAATGTAGGCCGGGATGATGGCCGCCAGGGTGAAGGGAATACCGATTTTGAAGAAGTCGGAGTTCTTCACCTCGTAGCCCTCTTTCCGCAGGATGCCGATGCCGGTGATGTTGGCGGAAGCACCGATTGGGGTCAGGTTGCCGCCCAGAGTTGCCCCGGACAGTAGCCCAAAGTACAACGGTGTGGGATCGATGCCCAACTTCAGGGCCAGCCCTTGGACCACGGGCAGCATGGTGGCCACATAGGGAATGTTATCGATAAAGGCGGAGATCAGCACCGAGGCCCAGACGATGACCGTGTAAATAAGGAACACGTTGTTCCCGCCGACCTTGGCCAGCAGATCCGCCGCAGCGTCGATAACGCCCATATTCTTCACGCCGCCGATGACCAGAAACAGACCCGTCAGCAGACCGATGGTCTCAAAATCAATAGCCCGGATGGGTTCCACAATGGCCTTCAGGCTCTTTTTCCGGATGGCACTGTACACAAGGCCAATGACCAGCAAGGCGCAGCAGATGAGGCCGTTGGTGATCTCCGGTTTGCTCGGAAGGAAGGAGGCCAGAATCAGCAGTGCCACCGTGCCGGACAGGAGAATGGTGGGCACATAGTCCGTGACCTGAGTCCGGGTCCCCTTGGGGATGGCCCCTTTTTCCTTCCGGAACAGAAAGGCCAGAATAAAGGCGGAGAGAATGGCTCCCAATTCCACCGCAAAGAAAATGCTGGGGCGGCCCTTGTACCAGAAAAAGTCCAGGAAGCTCATGTTGGCGTAGGAACCCAGCATGATGGCGGTGGTGTCGCCCACCAGCGTGGCGGCGCCCTGCAGATTGGAGGACACGGCGATACCGATGATGAAGGGCACCGGGTTGGTTTTCAGCTTCTTGCAGATCTGCATGGCCACGGGGGCGACCATCAGAACGGTGGCCACGTTGTCCACAAAGGCGGAAATGACCCCGGAGAACAGGGACAGTGCCACGGCGGCCCACATGACGTTGGGGACCTTTTCCATAATGAGGTCCGCCAGCAGCTCCGGCATTTTGCTTTCAATAAACAGGGCCACCAGGCCCATGGTCCCGGCGATCATCAGCAGGACGTTGAAATCGATGGCACCGAAGATTTCGTTCACCGGCAGCATTCCTGTGACGATGAAGATGAAGGCGGAGCCTAAGGCGATGTAGGGTCGGTATTTGCTGAACGTCAGCATGAGGATGTAGGTCAGCGCAAAGAGTGCGATGGCAGGTAACATGAAACTACCCCTTTCCAAAGTGTGCGTTTTATTGTATCAGAAAAAAGTCCCTTCGTAAAGTGAAGTGACCCCCAAAAGTTAGACAATATTTTGAAGTAAAAATTGTTCAAGCAA